>NZ_JBEXLH010000038.1:0-80893 GCF_040609855.1 Nonomuraea sp. NPDC004580
GCCGTGCTCGCCGCACGGCCCGTCGGGGTGCCCGCGCTGGTCGTCGAGGACGTCCAGCTCGCGCTCGGCAGGCTGGCCGGGCACGTGCTCCGGCGGCTCCGCCCGGCGGTGATCGGCCTGACCGGGTCCGTCGGCAAGACCACGACCAAGGATCTGCTGGCCCAGGTGCTCGAACGGCACGGGCCGACCGTGGCCACCGACCGGTCGTTCAACAACGAGCTGGGGCTGCCGCTCACCGTGCTGCGCGCCGACGCCGGAACCCGCTACCTGGTGCTGGAGATGGGGGCGAGCAGGAAGGGCGATCTGACCTATCTGACCGGCATCGCGCCGCCCGGGCTCGGGCTGGTGCTGAACGTCGGGGCCGCGCACGTGGAGCGCATGGGCGGCGGGCTGGCCGACGTGGCCGAGGCCAAGGGCGAGCTGGTCGAGGCGCTGCCCGCCGACGGGTGCGCGCTGCTCAACGCCGACGACCCGTACGTGCTGGGCATGGCAGGCCGTACCCGGGCGCCGATCCTGCTGTACGGGCGCGCGCCGCAGGCCCAGGTACGGGCCGAGCACGTGCGGCTGGACGGGCGGGCACGTGCCGCGTTCGACCTGATCACCCCGACCGGCCGGGCCCCGGTCCAGTTGGACCTCATCGGCGCGCACCAGGTCGCCAACGCCCTGGCCGCCGCCGCCGTCGCCACCGCGCTCGGCCTGGACGCCGCCGAGATCGCCGCGGGCCTGACCGCCGCCCGGCGCCGCTCGGCCGGCCGCCTGGAGATCGTCGAACGGCCCGACGGCGTCACCGTCGTGGACGACGCCTACAACGCCAACCCCGAGTCCATGCGGGCCGGGCTGCGGGCGGTCCGGGCCCTGGCCGGCGACCGCCGTACCGTCGCCGTGCTCGGCGCGATGGGACAGCAGGCGGACGCCTCCCGCGCCCGGCACGCCGACGTGGGCGCGCTCGTCGCGCTGCTCGGCTTCGACGTGCTGATCGCGGTCGGCGCGGGCGACCCGCACGCCATGGCGGAGGCCGCTGCGGCCCGCGGCGTGCACGTCCACACCGTCGCCGACCCCGCAGAGGCCGCCGCCCTGGCCACCGCGCTGCTGCGGCCGGGGGACGTGGTGTTCGTCAAGGCGTCCAGCGAGATCGGGCTCGGCGCCTGCGCCCGCGCCCTCACCCACTGAACGGAGAACGCACATGCGCGCGATCGGCCTCATCGGCGGGCTGAGCTGGGAATCGACCGTCATCTACTACCAGATCATCAACCAGCGGGTACGCGAACGGCTCGGCGGCAGCCACTCGGCCGACAGCCTCATCTGGTCCGTCGACTACACCACCGTCGAGAACCTCATCTTCGCCGGCCGCTGGGACGAGGTGAGCGCCCTGCTGGCCGACGCCGGCCGCAGGCTGGAGGACCTCGGCGCCGGCGTGCTGCTCGTCTGCAGCAACACCTTCAGCAAGGTCAGCGACGACGTGGCGCGGGCCACCAGCGTGCCCGTGCTGCACATCGCCGACGCCGTGGGCGCCGAGGTCCGCTCCCGGGGCATGCGCAAGGTGGGCCTGCTCGGCACCCGCTTCACCATGGAGCAGCGCTTCTACCGCGACCGGCTGGCCTCCCACGGCTTCGAGGTGATCGTCCCGCCGCGCGAGCAGCGGGACCTGGTGCATGACGTGATCTTCGGCGAGCTGGTGCGCGGCGTGATCCGCGAGGCGTCCAGGGACGCCTACGCCGGGATCATCGACGGGCTCGCCGCCGCCGGGGCCGAGGGCGTCATTCTCGGCTGCACGGAGATCGAGCTGCTGATCACCGAGAAGGACACCACCGTCCCGCTGCTCCCCACCGCCCGCCTCCACGCCGAAGCCGCTGCCGCCTTCGCCCTGACCGGCTGAGGCCAGGGGGCGCCTTGACCTTGGCGGGCCGGCCCCGCCTTCGCCGCCGGCGGGCTGACCTCAGGGCGCCACGCGTGAGTGCGGGCGCCCTGGGCGGTCATGGGGCGGTGAGCAACGCGTGCAGGTTGCGGCATTCGTGGGCGAAGCGCGACTTTCTGCGGGCGCCGGCATGGCCGGCGATCACCGGGATCTCGCCGCGGGCGTCCGCCCATCCGGCCACCTCGGCGGCGAAGGCGACCCAGGTGGTGTGGGTGACGGTGATGCGCCGATGCGTCCCCGTAGCGGGAACCAGCTCGGGGAGCAGGCCCCGCAGGATGCGCCACACCTCGTGGTGGCCGCCCGCCTCGGCCAGCCCGGTCAGCGCCGCGATGGCCGCCCTGGTCTCCCGCCAGGTGCGGCGCAGCACCAGTGCGAGCTGCCGGCCGACCGCCTCGCACGGCAGCGTGCCCCGCGCGGCCAGAGCGAGGAGCAGCGGAAGAGTCCCGTGCAGCTGACCGGCCAGCATGAAGGCGAGCATCACCCCCGCGGCCTCGCCCAGCGGACCCTCCGCGAGCTCCAGGCCCGCGACCTCCAAGGGAACCAGCCCCGACCCCCAATAGTCGCCGTGCAGCAGGAAGGGCAGCGCGTTGACGACCATGATCTCGGGATGCGAGGGCACCATCGCCGCCCAGCCGGGGATCTGGTTGCGGGACTCGTCCTGACGCCAGTCGTACGGCTCCCGCAGCAGCACCTCGTCGATCAGCCGGTGCCCGGTCGGCTCCGTCACCCGCACCACGGGCCGCAGCCTGACCTCGGTGAAGTCGTCGGGCTCATCGTCACCGAAGTCCACCATGGACGCGCTGACCATGTGCTGCCACCGGTGGCCGCACACGAGGCCGGTCATGCCGCCCCCGGCGAGCCACCGGGCGGCCGAGCGCGCCGCCTCCGAGCCGATCCCGGCCGCCCGCTCGGCCGCCGCAGGATGGCGGCCCCGGGGCAGCCGCATCAGCGCCTGAGCCAGGTCGGCGGGCAGCGGCTCCACCCCGGCGGCGGCACAGGTCGCCAGCCGGTCCACCAGCACGCCGGGGTCGAGGAGGCCGCTCGTCGAGGTCGGGGTGGCCAGCAGCACCGGCGGCAGCGCGTCGTCGAGCAGAGCGCGCGCCAGCTCGGCGTAACGGTGCAGCAGGAAGTCGTGCAGCGGGGAGACCGCGCCGGAACGCGGGAGGCGGCTGCGCCGCCGCCACTCCTCGGGCTCGGGCAGCTCAGGCGGCAGGAACGAGCGCAGCCGGGGCGGCATGAACGAGACGGTCACCTCCACGAGCGGCTCGTCCGGACCCGGCGGGGGCACCGGCTGCCCGGCCTCCATCGCCGCGATCCGCTCCCGGGCGACGCCCAGCTCGGCCATGCGCTCATAGACGTCGTCGAGGACGTGGGACGGCATGGCCTCCTCGGAGTCGTCGTACCGGATGCCGGACCGCGACCGCAGGCGAGCGCGGGGATGAGACGGCCCGTAACCGGCGAACCCGTAGTCCTCCTCCTCGGCGTCCTCCCAAGAGGCCGCCTCGATGAGGACGCTCAACGGGGACCGCCCAACGCCGCCGCCCTCCGGCCGAGCCCGCTCGTCGCCGGCGTCCTCGTGAGAGGCCGGCTCGGTGAGGACGTCCCACCGAGCCGGCTCGTCGCCGGCGCCGTCGGCGTCCCCTCGTGACCGGTCGGCACCGGCGTCTTCCCGCGGCGGGTGCTCGGCGCCGGCGGGGGAGCGGTTGAGGTGGACGCGGCCGCCGACGAAGGGGACCTCCTCGCCGTTCTCGCGGGCGACCGCGGCGGCGGGGCCCTCGTCGCTGGTCCAGGTGATGTCAATGACCCGCAGCGGGCTGTCATCCTCCAGGTAGCGGTCCGCGTGGTAGCCGCTCATCATCATGAAGCCCCTGCGGCGGCGCGGCTCCGGCGGAGGTTCATCGCCGCGGGTGATCGCGCGTACCCCTACGGAGTAGCTCGCGCCGTCCCATGCCTTCTGCGGCTGGACCGGCGGCACCTCCGGCAGGCTGCCGGGGCTGACGAGCTCGGCGGCCAGCGCGGACTGCCAGGCGTCGGGGTCCAGTAACACCGTCTTGGCCCGCCACTCACCCCTCTCGACCCGCGGCTTCAGCTCGGCGCTGAGGCGCGCCCGGTCATCGGCGATCCCGGCGACGAAGGCCGCGAGCCAGCGCTCCCCGCGCACCCACCACTCGCCGGCGTCCGGATGGAGCGACGGCTCGGGGAACGGCCCCGCCTGCCGCGGCTCGGGCAGCGGCGGGAACTCCTTGCGTTCCCGCTCCTCGACCGGCACCTCCCCGCCGAACCGCGCGACCAGCCGCGCCCGCTGGTCGGCGGGCAGGTGCTCGAAGCCGTCGCGGACGGCCTCGGCGTGATCGGCGAACAGCCCGGCGTGCTTGAGCGTCAGGCCCACCGCGCGGTCGCGCACCTCGAAGGAGGTGTGCGCGTACGCGGTCGTCAGCGCCGGCACGAAGTCGCCGGCCGCGTCGGGCGTGGCCCGCAGCCCCTCGTCGAGCCAGCGCAGGCCCATCACCGCGAGCTTGGCCTCGGCCCTGAACGTGAGCGCCTCCACCGCCTCGACCAGGTCGGCGTGGCCGAGCGGCGGCGCCGCGCGCACCTGCCCGGCCGCCAGCTCCGCGACCGTGCCGGGCGCCGACGGCAGCAGTCGCAGGTAGTCGCGCAGGCGGGCGGCGGACTCGGCGGGCGTGGGCTCCAGCAGCGTGTGCAGCCGGACGAAGAAGCGCAGGTCCTGGACGTCGCCGCCGCGCAGGAAGCGGCTCACGCACCCGTCGAGCGCCTCCTGCCGGGGCAGCCCGCGCGCGGCGGCGGCCAGCCAGTGGGTCGGGCGGGGATCGAGGCGTTCCTCACGCAGGACGCGGCCCGCGCCGCCGGCGGTGAAGATGCGGGGCAGCAGCACCGGCAGCAGGGGATCGTCGGGCACGTTCGGCGCGGCCAGCCAGGCGGCCACCAGCGGGTCGTGGTCGGGCGGCGTGACACCGGACGCGCGCAGCAGCGCCACGGCCAGCGGCGCGATGCGATCGGCCGGACGGCGCACCCGCAGGGCCAGCCGGGCCGCGACGTCGCGACGCCACTCCGGCGAGCGCGCGGCGGCCACCCGGCACACCTGGGCGACGTCGATGTCGCGGGCCCAGCGGCGGTTGACGTCGCGGCTGGTCATCCACGACACCGCCGCAGCGGGCCCGCCGATGACCCCCACCCCCGCCAGCAGCAGCCCACCGGCCACCATCCTGATCCCGTCGGTGACCTGCCAGGAGATCACATCCTCGTGGCTCTCGTGGTATTCGGCGCGCAGCTTCTCCGTCAACGCCTCGCGCAGCTCCTTGACCAGGCCGGGCAACCGGCCCGCCAGCTCCGCGCGCTCCTCGTCGGTGAGCGCGACCAGGCGGTCCGCCAGCCGGGCCGTCTTGTTCTCGCTGACGAGCGTACGGATCTCCGTCCAGAGGCTCATCGGGAGACCTCAACGGCGGCGCGGGCGACGATCCTGGCCGCGAGCACGTGCTTGCACGGCCCACGGGAGCCGCGATGGTCCCACCACCACTCACACGTACAGGACCCGTCGGTCAGCGACACCCGCCGCTCGCCGCCGGAGGTGCGCACGGTCGCCAGCTCGCCTTCGAGCCGCACCGCGCCCGCCTCGACCAGCTTGCGCGCCTTGGCCAGGCGCGGGTTGAGCAGCAGCACGTTGTCCTTGTCGTACGGCAGCTCGCGGTGGAAGTGCGCGGCCTCCGCCAGGTCGTAGCCGACCCGGCCGGCGACGCCGAGCTGCGTCAGCGCGGCGCGTACGCGGTCGGCCGGGATGCCCGCCCGGTCGGCCAGCAGGCCGATCTCGACCTCGGGCTCGAAGTTGAGCAGCATGCCCACCACGTCGGCGTCGTTCTCGGCCTCGTCGGTGGCGAGGTCGTGGAGCACCGCGCCCTCGCCGGAGAAGCCGCGCCAGCCCTCGGGGGAGAGGGTCAGCGTGTAGCGCATGCCGGGCAGCTCCAGCTCCCAGGCGCTGGAGGCGGCGTCGGCCGCGCCGTAGACGCGCAGGGTCTTGGCGAAGCGCAGCAGCGGCAGCAGGGTGGCGAGCCGGTTGGGGCCGGCCAGGCGTACGGACCCCGGCGTGTGCCGCTCCGACGTCTTCAGCTCGCGCCCCGCCTGCGTCACCCACCGCGTGCCGCGCTTGGGCAGCCCGCGCAGGAACCGCACCGCCGCCATGCCCGCCAGCTCGCCCCGCTGGTCCATGCCCGAGGCGATCACCTGCACCTCGGCGAACCCGCGCAGCCAGCGCTCGGGCAGCGGCACCTTCTTCTCCACCACCGCGCCGTCGCCCGTGGTCACCACCAGCTCGTCGAGGCCCACCCCGAGGTGCAGCGGGTCGCGCGCGCCGATGCGGGCCAGCGCCTCGCGCAGGGGCGCGTTCACGTCGACGTTGGTGGTGCCCCGGTCGAACACCTCGCCGTCGAGCGCTCCGCCCAGCAGGTCGAGCCGGGCGTAGACGCCGCCGCAGGCGGAGAACGACTCGAAGCGCAGCCGGTCGCCGTTGCACGTGACGACCGGGTCGCGTACCCAGCCGGGCCGCGACTGCGGCTGGTGGTAGCGGGCGAGCGCCACATCGGCGACGCCGAGCAGCGCCGCCGCGGCCGGAGCAGCCTGAGTGACCACGCCGCTGAAGAAGCGCGGAGCGAGGGCCGGCCCGGACAGGGCCCTGCCACCGGAGGTCGCCAATCCGAGGCGACCGTCGACAAGGGAGGAAGGCGCGGCGTACGTGTACGCCTGCGTCGCTGCAGTCATGGCGGGGACGATAGATCGCCCCACCGACAATCTTGGACCCGGAATGATCGGGGCCCGCCTTGAATAACCCTGGACCGTGCCATGGCGGTCGCTCATCATGGCTTCATGACAGCCCCAGAAGACCAGGCACCGCCGCCGGACGACCCCCCAGAACCGGTGGCGTCGAAGAAGCCGCTGGACGATCCTCCACAACCGGTGGTGGCCCGGAAGAAGCGGCCACCGGACGGAAGCACGAGCTGGGCGCCTCCAACGGCGAGCCCTCCTTCTTACCGCAAAGCTCCACCTGCGACCCGACCCGTTCAGCCGCCCGGCCAGGAGATTCCCGGCGAAGATCGATCCCAGCGCAGGATCGCCATACTCACCGGCGTCACCGTGCCGATCGTGCTGGCCGTCATGGTTTTCGTGGCCACGGTGGTAGTCGGACCTTTCCAGGAGGACGTCAAAGAAGGGGTGTCCGCGGCGGAGCCACCGGTCCGAGTCGGCATCGAGGAGTCGTGGAACGAGGATGTCGACATGGGGTGGGTGTTCGATGAGCCGTTGTCGGAGCAAGCGCTGAACGGACTGAGGAATCTGCCGTCCACGCCAAGGTCGGTGATCGACTTCGCCGCCGACAATGGCGGCATCCGATACTCAAGCTACTGCCTGACCTCGGCCTGCGACGCGGCCAGGACTCGCTTCAAGTTGTCGCTGACCGGCCGCAAAAGGGGTGAAGTCAGAATCACTGATGTCGTCGGCAGGGTTCTGGAACGTCGAAAGCCGCCGACGGGATTCAAGCTGAGGGGCCCTACCGGCGGTGCCGAAGAAATCGAACCCGGCATCCTCATCTTTGACGAGAGCTCGACAATGGAGCGTCTCCGGAGCCTCGACGAGAGCGAACGACCCGGGCGCGCGTACTTCGATGAGAAGTTCGTCTATCTCACCCTCAACGAACCGATAGTCTTCGAGATTCTCGCCGTCAGCTCCACCTGGGATATTGACTGGGAGCTCGTCGTCAAGCTGACCGTCGACGGAAAAGCCGAAGAGATGACCGTGAGGTCCGACGGCACGCCCAACGGCGAACCGTTCCGAAACCCGGGGAAGCTCTACGACCACGCGGCTTATCAGGGAAGTTACGAGTGTGAGGTAGGCGCTCTGACCTGCGAGCCCATGGGGGGATTGTGACGTCGATGCCGGCCCTCATGCTTCGAGGACGGTCTTCAAGCTCGCCCGCACTTTCTGCCCACTCGCCGCCGAAGGCGAGTCCGGCTCGAACGTCTCCACCCGGGAGGCTCTCATGGGTCGTCCCGGGTGTCAGGCGGGTGGGGCGGTGCTGGCGCGGATGATGAGTTCGGTGGCCAGCTCGACGCGGTTTTGCGTCAGTTGTTCGCCTTGGGCCAAAGTCAGGAGCATCGACGTCGCGGCGGCGGCCATATCGGCCAAGGGCTGGCGGATCGTGGTCAAGGGTGGGATGGCCCAGCGGACGGAGGGCAGGTCGTCGAAGCCGATGACACTGAGGTCGTCGGGGATGCGCAGGCCGAGCTGGTGGGCGGCGTGGTAGACGCCGATCGCCTGGCCGTCGTTGGTGGCGAAGAAGGCCGTGGGGCGGTCGGGCAGGCGCAGCATGCGGAGGGCCTCGGTCAGGCCGCCCTGGATGAGGAAGTCGCCGCGGCCGATCAGCTCGGGGTCGACGGGCAGGCCGGCCATGTCGAGGGCGGTGCGGTAGCCGTCGAGGCGGGCGCGGCTGGACAGGGCGGAGTCGGGCCCGGTGATGATGGCGATGCGGCGGTGGCCGAGGTCGAGGAGATGGCGGGTGGCGGTCAGGCCGCCGTGCCAGTTGCCCGCGCCGACGGACGGGACGTCGCCGCCGGGGGTGTCGGCGGGGTCGAGCAGGACGAGCGGGATCTCGCGGCGGGCGAGCAGGTCGTGCTGGGCCAAGGTGAGGCCGGAGAACACCGCGATCACGCCGCTCGGCCGCCGCCGCAGCACGCCCTCCAGCCAGGCGTCGCCCTCGGCGCTGTCACGGTGGACGTCGGAGACCGCCACCGTCAGCTCGTGCTTGCGGGCGACCTGTGCCACGCCCTTGGTGATCTCGACGGGGTAGTCGCCTTCGAGGGCGTGGAAGACCAGCTCGACCAGGGCCGTGGGGGTGGAGCGGCGGCGCTGGCGGCGGTAGCCGTGGCGGCGGATGAGCTCTTCGACGGCGGCGCGGGTCTCGGAGGACACCTCTGAACGGCCGTTCACGACCTTGGAGACCGTCGCGGTGGAGACGCCGGCCAGCTCGGCGAGCTGAGCGATGGTGAGTGGAGACGACTCCGTGGTCATGGCCGCAGTCTAGCCAGGCGAAGCCCGAACCAGGGCGGCCCCGGCCCGCCAAGATCAGGTTTTCAGCGTCCGTCTCGCGCCCTGGCGGTGCTGTCGCGGGCTATGAGCTGGGGCGGAACGACCAGCACCTCGTGAGCGACAGGTCCCGCCGCGTCCATCCGCCCGAGCAGCAGCTCGATGCTCAGCCTGCCGACCTGACCGAAGTCCTGCCGGACGGTGGTGAGGGCGGGGGTGAAGTACGCGGACTCGGGGACGTCGTCGAACCCCACCACGGACACCTGCTCGGGCACCCTGATCCCCGCCTCGCTGAACGCTCGCAGCAGGCCGAGCGCCATCTGGTCGTTCGCCACGAACACCGCGCTCAGGCCGGAGATCCGGGCCAGCTCTCCGCCGGCCACGTATCCGGATCTCGGCGTCCAGTCGCCCGTCAGCGGCTCGGGGATCCTGCGTCCCGCCGCCGACAGGGCGGCTCGCCATCCCTCGCGTCGTCCCTCGGACTCCAGCCAGCCGTCCGGGCCGCTGACGTGCCAGACGGTCTCGTGGCCCAGCGCGAGGAGGAGAGCGGTCGCCTGCCGCGCGCCTTCGGCCTGATCCACGCGGACCACGGGCACGTGGCCGTGGTGCGGATACTCGATCGCCACGGCGGGCAGGCCGGGAGGCAGACCGGCCAAGGCTCGCGCGGCGGCGTGCTGCGGCGCGACCACGACGACACCGTCCACGCCCTGCTCGACCAGATGCCCGATGGCCTCGTCCACGCCCTGCTCGACCGGGCTGCTGACGGCCGCGGTCGCGGTGGGGGCGTTGATGGTGCGCAGGCTCAGGACGCTGACGAAGTAGCCCGCCTCTCTGGCCGCTTGTTCGATGCCGTGGACGGTTCTGGCGGGGCCGTACAGGGTGGTGTTGAAGCCGATGACGCCGAGCCGGTGGGAGCGTCTGGTGACCAGCGCTCGCGCGGCCAGGTTGCGGCGGTAGCCGAGGATGCCGATGGCGTGCAGGACGCGCACCCGGGTCGCCTCGCGCACTCTCGGGTGCTTGTTCAGCACGCGGGAGACGGTCTGCTGGGAGACGCCGGCCAGCCTGGCCACGTCGGCCATGATCGGGAGGTGGCGCTCGGCGGGTGGCCGCAATCTGTCCCTCTTCCGGCGTACGGCAGCATGGGGCGTCAGGCTAAGCCGCTCCGGCGACGACCGTCAAGATTGTTTTCGGTGATTTGACAGTAACGTTCGGCAGTCCGCAGGAGGTGCGGTGCTGCCTCGGCGAATGAGGTCGGTGCCCAGTTCGACGCGATGCCGGGCGGGGCGCTCGCCTCGGGCCAGGGCGAGGACCAGGTCGGCGGCGGTCGCGGCCATCTCGGGGAGCGGGCGGCGGACCGTGGTGAGGGGCGGGTCCATCCACCGGCCCGCCAGCGGGGCGTCGAAGCCGATCACGCTGACGTCATCCGGGATGCGCAGGCCGAGCCGGTGCACGGCACGGTAGAGCCCGGTGGCCTGGCCGTCGTCGCAGGTGAGGATGGCCGTCGGAGGGGACGGCAGCCGCAGGAGGCGCTCAGGGGCGTCTCCTGGGCCGGCGATCAGCCCGGGGTCGACGGGCAGGCCGGCCATGTCGAGTGCGGTGCGGTAGCCGTCGAGGCGGGCACGGGCGGCCAGGGCGTCCGCGGGACCCGCGACGGCGGCGATGCGGCCGTGGCCGAGTGAGAGCAGGTGGCGGGTGGCCATGAGGCCTCCGCTCCAGTCGCTCGCGCCCACCGAGGCGACCTCGGCCGGCTGCTCGTCTCGTGGATCGAGCAGGACGAGCGGGATGCCGCGGGTGGCGAGCTGCTCGCGTTCGGTGCCGGTGAGGCTGGAGAACACCGAGATCACGCCCGTGGGACGGCGGCTGAGCACCCCCTCGATCCAGTCCCTGCCCTGGTCGTCGCCGTGCCGCAGCCGCGACAGCGTCACGGCCATGCCGTGCTCGCGCGTCACCCGTTCGACGCCTGCCGCGACCTCGGCGGGCGCCTCGCCGTCGAGTGTGTCGAAGGCCAGCTCCACCAGGGGCGCGAAGGGGGCGCGGCGCCGTTGCGGCCGGTAGCCGTGCTCGTGGATGAGCCGCTCGATGAGCGCGCGGGTCTCCGGCCTGACCTCCGTACGGCCGTTGACGACCTTCGAGACGGTGGCCGTGGAGACTTGGGCCAGCTCGGCGAGCTGCGCGATGGTCAGCGGCCGTGACTGCGTGGCGCCGTCGTCGGGCGGCCCTGCGACCATGCTCATGCCGAAAGTCTAGCCAGCTGTTTTCGGGACTTCGGAGCTTAGTTTTCGGCGGCATCGACGACAGCGGGAGGCCGGGGCCGCTGTGCGGCCCCGGCCTGGATTCACGACCTCAGCGCTGCAGGGTGAGCAGGCCGGGCCGGTAGGGGAGGAGGCCGTAGTCGCCGCCGCTGTTCGGGCTGCGGCCCTGGTAGAGGAGCTGCAGGTTGCAGGGGTCCACGGTGAAGGTCTGGTCCGCGCTGGCCCTGACCAGCTCGCCGTGGCTGATGTCGTTGGTCCACGTGGCGCCGCTGTTGGCCTTGCCGGCGAACGGGTTGCCCTCGCTCGCCGCCTGCGGCGTCCACGTGCCGTTCAGGCTGGTCGCCGTGAACGAACGGAAGTAGCGTCCCTGCGAGCCGATCGCCTCGACCAGCATCAGGTACTTGTTCTGGCCCTGCAGCTTGTAGACCTGCACGCCCTCGAACAGGTTGTTCGTCGAGTCGCTCATGATGATCGTCGAGGACGAGCCGAAGTTGCCGGGGAAATTACCGATGGGCATGCTCGCCCGGTAGATCCGGCCGTTGTCCCCGGCGAAGAACAGGTACATGTTCGAGCCGTCACCGATGAGCGTCTGGTCGATGGGGCCGGTGCCGGAGCCGGAGATGCTGCCGGTGAACAGCGGCTGCTCGCCCGACCAGCCGTTCGGGTTGGTGGGGTCGCTGGAGGTCCGGTACGAGAAGGCCGAGCTGCCCCACTGGTAGGCCAGCACCCAGATGTTCCGCGGCGCGAAGTAGAACAGGGTGGGCGCGACGGTGCTGGAGTTCATGGCGTTCTGGCTGGCCGAGCCCATCTCCGACCAGTTGCTGAACGGGCTGAAGTTCATCGACCCCCAGCGCGTGCCGGTGTCGTGCGTGGTCGCGTAGACCAGGTGCCGGCCGTTGTAGGGGGCGACGGTGAAGTCCTTGAGCGACACCCAGCCCGACCGCGGCTGCGCCAGCGGCCCCGTCGAGGTCCAGCGGTAGCTCGACGGCAGGTCGCACTGTCCGGGGTTGCCGGGGTCGGTGCCGCCGTCCACCTTGACGAGCTGCCACTGCTGGTTGGCGCCGCCCCAGTCGTCGTACTGCACGATGTTCGCGCCGTCCGCCGTGGACGCGCCCTGCACCTCCAGCGCCTTGTTGCTGTTGCGGCTGATGAACCGCACGTGGCCGTCGGAGCTGTCGGCCAGCCGCCATTGCTGGTTGGTGCCGTTGTGGTCGCTCCACTGGACGATGGAGCCGCCGTTGGCGGTGGAGAAGTTGTGGACGTCGAGGACCTTGCCGGAGTGGCGGGACTTGATGCGGTAGTAGCCGCCGCCGGAGTCGACGAACTGCCATTGCTGCTGGTTCTGGTTGTTACGGCTCCACTGGGTGATGCGGGCGCCGTCGCTGGTGGCCAGGTTGTAGACGTCCAGCGCCTTGCCGCTGTTGCGGTTGACCAGGACGTACCAGGCGTTGGTGTCCACGGTGGCCGCGCGGGCCGGTACGGCGACGAGCAGGCCCGCCAATAACGAGCCCAGCGCCGCGAGGACGGCCAGGAGTCTGCGATTCACGAAGCATGCCTTTCTCGAGAGGGGGTTCGATCAGGGTGCGGTGAGGTCGAAGCGGCGCACGGTCACCGCGCCGCCGAGCGACCGGGTGGCGTAGTTGAAGATTCCGAAGCGGTAACCCATGAAGAACTGCCAGGCGTTGTTGAGCGTGAACGCCCGGCCGAGGCTCACGTACGTGCTGCCGTCCGTGCTGTACGAGAAGCGCGCCTGCCGGCCCGACCCCGGCCGGACGTCGGCGCTGACCCGCAACCAGATCCGGCCGCCCGAGACGGCAGCGCTGGCCGCCTCCGTGCCGGTGCCGGTGGTCTGCCACGAACCGTTCATGGTCAGCCCGTCGGTCATGGCGACCCGGGTGACGCCGTTGTCGCGCCGGACGCCGATCCACGCCGACTGGTCGCGCAGCATCGCCAGGCCGGCGCGGTCTCCGTCGGCCATCTGCGCGTAGTCGAGCTCGATCGTCGCCGTGGACTGCGGCCCCTGGATGCGGTGGGTCAGCGTGTTGCGGGCGTTGTAGAGGTCGTTCGTGACGGTCGCGGTCTGCAGGCGCAGGCCGTTGCCGGTGGAGTAGCGGCTGGTGTCGGGGTTGTGGTTCCACTCCCAGCGATGGCCGAGGCTGCCCGACGAGAACGTGTCGGGGCCGATCATGGACGCCACGGTCCTGGACGTCTGGATGTTCGGCTTCGGGTACGTCACGCCCCAGCGTCCGTTGACGGTCTGCAGCACCGGCCAGTCGCCGCTCCACGTGATCGGCGCGAGCGCCGGGACCCGGCCGCCGGGGTAGGCGTCGACGAAGGACATGTAGTACCAGTCGCCGTTCTGCGTCTGGACGAGCCCGCCCTGGTGCGGCACGCCGCCGCCGGAGATGGGACCGGGCAGGTCGAGCAGGACCTGGCGCATCTCGTACGGGCCCCATGGGGAGGTGGAGCGGAGCACGTACTGGCCGTTGGCGGGCCTGGTCAGCCAGATGTAGTAGTAGCCGTTGCGCTTGTAGAAGCGGGCGCCCTCGAGGGTGCCGACGCTGCTCGGTGTCTGGAACACCTGTTGCGCCCGCACCTGGCTCAGCCCGTCGGCGGAGAGCTGGGCGACGCTGATGGTGCCGTTGCCGTAGGCGACGTACATGGTGTCGTCGGTGTCGATCAGCAGGCCCGCGTCGTAATAGCAGTTGTTGATCTGCGAGCGCTTGGTCCACGCGCCGTCCACGGCGGAGGCGGTGTAGACGTACGTGCGGTTGAACTCGATGCAGCCGATCCAGTAGTAGGTGGAGTTGCTCGGCCGGTAGTTGAGCGTCGAGGCCCAGATGCCCTTCACGTACGCCCGTCCGCCGCTCAGGTCGTACGCGCCCGAGCCGAAGTCGAGCCGCGGCACCGAGTGCCCGGCGTACTCCCAGTCGACCAGGTTGTACGAGCGCAGGATCGGCGCGCCGGGGGAGTAGTGCATGGTCGAGGCCGAGTAGTAGTAGGCGTCGCCGACCCGGATGATGTCGCCGTCGGCGAAGTCCTGCCAGACGACGGGGTTGCCGTAGGTGTCACCGGGGTTGCCGGGGTCGCTGCCGTCGACCTTGACGAGCTGCCATTGCTGGTTGGCGCCGCCCCAGTCGTCGTACTGCACGATGTTGCCGCCGTCGGCGGTGGAGGCGTTCTGCACTTCGAGGGCCTTGTTGCTGTTGCGGTTGATGAGGCGGACGTGGCCGTCGGAGCTGTCGGCCAGCCGCCATTGCTGGTTGGTGCCGTTGTGGTCGCTCCACTGGACGACGGCCGCGCCGTTGGCGGTGGAGAAGCCGGACACGTCGAGGACCTTGCCGGAGTGGCGGGACTTGATGCGGTAGTAGCCGCCGCCGGAGTCGACGAACTGCCATTGCTGCTGGTTCTGGTTGTTACGGCTCCACTGGGTGATGCGGGCGCCGTCGCTGGTGGCCAGGTTGTAGAGGTCCAGCGCCTTGCCGCTGTTGCGGTTGACCAGGACGTACCAGGCGTTGGTGTCCACGGTGGCCGCCTGGGCCGCCTGGGTCGTCGGCGTCAGCAGCACGCCGATGAGCGCCAGGGCCGAGAGGATCGCGAGCGCACGCCTCATGGGGACCTCCAGCACGTACGTAACCGAGTTGTTAGCGCTAACATTTCGCTTCGCATGACGACATGTCCCTCCTTCTCAGGGTGCGTTGTCGGGGAGTACATCCGACGGTCCGGCCCGCCGTCAACGAACCGTCAACGAAGGACGCCCCGCCGCCGGGCGGGGTGCGGCGCTCCTGCCTGGCATTTCACGTCGTCAGGAGGAGCGCGGTGCGCGGAGCGAGGTCATGAAAATTTCATGCGCATCGAGTTACGTTACGAGCGAGGCTGTCTCGTCCCGGTACCGCCCGTCCGGGACCGGGACGAGAGCTCAAGCCGCGGTCAGGACCCGGAGTTGTAGGTCCACCGCTGGTTCGCGCCACCGTGGCAGGTGTAGAGCTGCAGCCCCGTGCCGTTCGCGGTGCCCTGCCCCACGGCGTCGAGGCAGAGGTTCGACTGGACGCCGGTGATGCTGCCGTCGGAGTTCACGCGCCACTTCTGGTTGTCGCCGCCCCAGCACGAGTAGATCTGGATGCGGGCGCCGTTGCCGCTGCCTCCGGCGTCGAGACACTTGTTGCCGTAGACGCGCAGCTCGCCGGATGAGGTCTGGCTCCACTGCTGGTTGGTGCCGGTGTTGCAGTCCCAGAGCTGGACGGCGGTGCCGTCGCTGGTCGCGTTGTTCGGCACGTCCACGCAGCGGCCCGAGCCGGTGCCCCTGATCTGCCCCTCACCCTCCGGGTCGGGGCCGGGCGTCCCGGTGTTGCCGCCGTTCAGCGCATTGAGCACCGCGGTGTAGGCGGCCTTCTTGTTGCCGTTGCCGTCGAAGAGCAGTGCCTGGGCGCCGCTGCCCAGCCAGGAGTCGGTGTCGCGCACGCCCCAGACCGTGACGCCGGTGCAGCGCGGCACGGCCAGGCAGTCGTTGACGACGTTGGCGTACGTGGTGGCCGAGCCGCCCTGGATGTCCAGCTCGGTGATCTGCACGTCGACGCCCAGCGCCGCGAAGCTCGAGATGGTCGTGCGGTAGTTGCTGTTGTACGGGCTGTTGCTGTTGAAGTGGGACTGCAGGCCGACGCAGTCGATCGGCACGCCGCGCGCCTTGAAGTCCCTGACCATGTTGTAGACGCCCTGCGTCTTGGCCCAGTTCCAGTTGTCGATGTTGTAGTCGTTGTAGCAGAGCTTGGCGTTCGGGTCGGCGGCGCGGGCGGTGCGGAAGGCCACCTCGATCCAGTCGTTGCCGGTGCGCTGCAGGTTGGAGTCGCGCCGGCCGCCGGAGTTGCCGTCGGCGTAGGCCTCGTTGACCACGTCCCAGGCGTAGATCTTGCCCTTGTAGTGGTTCATGACGCCGTTGATGTGGTTGATCATGGCCTGGCGCAGCGAGCCGCCCTCCATTGACCGCATCCAGTTCGGCTGCTGGTTGTGCCAGGCCAGGGTGTGCCCGCGGACCCGCTTGCCGTTCTGCACGGCCCAGTTGTAGATCCGGTCGCCGGCGCTGAAGTTGAACTGCCCCTGGTTGGGCTCGGTGGCGTCGATCTTCATCTCGTTCTCGGCGGTGATCATGTTGAACTCGCGCGAGGCGATCGAGGTGTACTGGCCGTCGCCGAGCTTGCCCTGAGCGATGGCGGTGCCGAAGTAGCGGCCGGTCTGCGCGGCCGCCGCGCCGAGCGTGCTCTCGGCGGCCTGCGCGGGTAAGGGCGCCGTCATCGCCGCGATCACGCCGATCCCGGCGATGGCGCTCACCACGCCGGCGATCAGCGCCCGCTTGCGCCTGCCGGGCGCTGGCGGGAAGGTGGGTGGGGACATGGCGTTCTCGCCCATGCCTGAGCCTCCATGTACGTGTCGGGGGGAAGGAAGCCGGCGGGGACACCCGCGGCGGCGACGCCGCGGTGCGCACCACGGCGGTCGTGACGGCGCCCCCTGCCGCACACCACCGTTTCTGACAGGGGAGATCGTCGTGCGGTCTCAGTCTGGGAATCGCTCCGAAAGTTGTCAAGGATTCAGTGAAACTTTCGGGATCATGCCTCTGGGGCGCATCCGCGCCGGCGTGCCGGAACACCTGATCAGCCGGAAAGAAAGTTTCGGAAGGCAGTCCAGAGCGCTCAGCCGTCGATGAAACTTTCACGCCGTCCCCTTCCGATGTCGCAGGTGGGCCGCCTGCGCGCGGTGCTGGGCCGCCCACAGGCCCTTGACAGAACGTTGCGGCTCGGATTTGCTCCGTTTCGCCACCACCAACACCACCTTGTTAGCGCTAACAGCAAGCGTCCGGCCCCCAGAAAGGACGTGCAGCATGAGAACGCGAAGGTACGCCGGCATCGGTGCCGGCCTGGTGGCGCTCATCGCGGCGATCGCGACCGGCTTGTCCTTGTCCCTGACCGCCCCGCGAGCGTCGGCGGCGGCGCTGACCGAGGTGACGAACTTCGGCAACAACCCGGGCGGCCTGCGTATGTACCTCTATGTCCCCGACCGTCCCGCGGCCCGGCCGGGCGTGCTGGTGGCGATGCACGGGTGCAACGGCTGGGCCCAGGGTTTCCACCAGGGCACGGAGTTCGCCTCGCTGGCCGACCGCCACGGCTTCATCGTCGTCTACCCGCAGGCCAACAAGAGCGCCAACGGCATGTCGAACTGCTTCGACGTGTGGTCGAACGAGGCCCTGCGGCACGGCGGCGGCAGCGACCCCGTCTCGATCGTCTCCATGGTGAACTACGTGCTCCAGCGCCACTCGGGAGACCCGGAGCGGGTGTTCGCCACCGGCTTCTCCTCCGGTGCGATGGAGACGCTCAACCTGCTCGCCACGTACCCCGACGTGTTCAAGGCCGGCGCCCCGTTCGCGGGCGTGCCGTACGCGTGCCTCGGCCCGGCCGGCTGCGGGGACAAGTCGCCGCAGCAGTGGGGCGACCTGGTCAGGAACGCCTACCCCGGCTACACCGGAGCCCGGCCGCGCGTGACGGCCTGGCACGGCACCAACGACTCCGTCCTGCCGTACTCGATGCTGCAGGAGGAGGTCGACCAGTGGACCAACGTGCACGGGCTGAGCCAGACCCCGACCTCCACCGACAGCCCGCAGTCCGGCTGGACCCGGCGCGTCTACGGCTCCGGGCAGGTCGAGGCGTACACGATCAACGGCGCCGGCCACGACCTGCCGCACAACGGGATGGCCGCGCACGCCATCCGCTTCTTCGGCCTCGACGGCGGCGGCACGACCCCGCCCCCGGACCCGGAGGGTGAGGGGCAGATCAGGGGCACCGGCTCGGGCCGCTGCGTGGACGTGCCGAACAACGCGACCAGCGACGGCACCGCCGTCCAGCTCTGGGACTGCAACACCGGCACCAACCAGCAGTGGAGCCAGACCTCATCCGGCGAGCTGCGCGTCTACGGCAACAAGTGTCTCGACGCCGGAGGCAGCGGCAACGGCGCCCGCATCCAGATCTACTCGTGCTGGGGCGGCGACAACCAGAAGTGGCGCCTCAACTCCGACGGCAGCATCACCGGCGTCCAGTCGAACCTCTGCCTCGACGCCGTGGGCCAGGGCACCGCGAACGGCACCCGCCTGCAGCTCTACACCTGCCACGGGGGCGCCAACCAGCGCTGGACCCACACCTGACCGCCACCGTCCGGCCCCGCGCCTGGGGGCCCCGCGCCTGGGGGCCGTAGCCGCAGACCCGCCCGCGCCGGATGGGCCGCAGACCCGCCCGCGCCGGAAGCAGAGGACGACTTCCGGCGCGGGCGCTCCGGCCTCACGTCCGGCGGGCGCTGATCGGCCCGCCCCGCCGCCTCGGCCGCCCGGCCCGCCTCGGCGCTGCCGGATCGGTGCCGGTCCTTCGTCGTCCACCGGGGTGGCCGGCCCCGCTTCGCAGTGAGGCCGGCCGGGTGGTCAGCGGGTCTTGCCGTGCGGGCCCGCCTGGTCGACGACCTTCTTGGCCTCCGCCGGGAGGTCGTCGGCCGTGACGGTGGCGTTGTCGCGGACGGTGTTGCCGCGTTCGCCGTCCACCAGCCCCGTGATGGCGGGGTTCGTGGTGTAGTTGCCGGTCAGCGTGATGTCGCCGGTGTGGTTGCCGTTCTGGTTGTTGGCGTGCGCCCACTGGGCGGCAGTGCCGACGAACACGTTCTTCCTGGCGGACACGTACCGGGAGCCCTCGTCGAAGTACACGCCGAGCTGCCCGCTCTTCTCGCAGTAGTTCTGGTCGATGTGGCTGCGCGGCATCGCCGACAGCGTGTAGATGCAGCCGGCGTCGAACATCGTGTGCACGACGTCGCGCACGTGGTTCCCCACGACGCGGACCTCGGTGGACGTGGTCGGCGTGTCGTAGATCGGCTGGAAGTCGTACAGGCCCCGGTTGATGTACTCGGGGCTGCCGCCCGGGTCGTTGGCGCCCCAGCCGAAGCCGATCCCGATCCCGGTGTACGGCAGGTCGGCGACCTCGTTGTGCTCGATGGTCAGCCGCGTGACGTAGCTGGCGAAGATGCCGTCCTGGTCGAGGTACTCGCGGGCGGTGGAGTAGACGCGGTTGCCGCTGATCCTGATGTCCTTGTTGACCATGCGCGGGTCGGACGGGTGGTGCGCGTCGGGCCGTACGCCGCCGACGACGATGCCGCCACCGGCGCTCGCGGTGAATGTGCTGTCCTTGACGGTCACGCCGTGCGCGCCCAGCCCGACCCCGGTGGCGTGGGCGTTGGCGTCGTTGCCGATGCCGAGCCCGACGGAGCCGAGGTTGACGAACGTGTCGCCGGTGAAGGCGATGTTCTCCGCGGCCGACACCTGCACCGCCGCGGGCGTCTGCGACCAGTTGTTGCGCGAGCCCTCGAAGCCCTTGCAGCCGAAGTCGCACGAGGTGAACGCGTCGTCCGGCCGGTGCTCCTGGACCCCGGCGATGAACACGCCGGTCTGCTGGTTGGCGTACCCCTCCGAGGTGCCGGGCTGCAGCCAGGTCGTGCCGGTGAAGGTCAGCCCCTCGAAGCGCAGGTTGCGGGCCGGCTCGTCGTACGTGCCGCCGATCTCCAGCAGCCGCTCCAGCCGGGGCAGCTCGACCCGCGCCCGGGACAGGTCCTGCCCGGCGAGCGGCTTGTAGTAGAGCGTCCCGGCGCTCCGGTCCAGGTACCACTCGCCCGGCTCGTCGAGGAACGCCCGGGAGTTCAGCAGGGAGAAGGTGGGCGTGCGCAGCGGGGACTGGATGGTGTCGTAGCCGTAGGTGTTGTTGTCCCAGGCCGGCTGCTGCATGGTGACCGTGGTGCCGGAGATGCTCTGTACCGGCGCGAACCGGTTGGTGAACGACAGCTTGGCCTGCAGCTCGATGCGCTGCTGGTCGGGCAGGTCGGCGAGGTGGGCCAGGCCGGGGTCGTCGAGGGTGAAGCCGGTCGCGGTGAGCGTGATGGCGTCGCGCGGCACGTCGACGCGGGCCCGCTGGGCCAGGGCGCCGTCCACGTAGAGCTGCCGGCTGTCGGCGCCGGCGCCGACCTGCGCCTTGTGGACGCCGTCCTCGTCGGGCGTCCAGCCGGTGACGGGGCGGGCTCCGCTCAGCACGGGCTTCGCTCCGCGCCTGGCCTTCCACGTCACCACGTGCCCGTTCCTGCCGGAGTCCGCGGCGCCGAACCGCAGCGGCTCGCTCAGCCGATAGGTGCCGCCGAGCAGCTCGACGGTGACGTCGCGCCGGCCCTCGGCCGCCGCCGCGCGGGCCCTGCGCTGCGCCTCCTCAAGGGTGGCCAGCGGCCGGCCGGCGCTGCCCGGACCCTGGTCGTCGGCGTTCTTCGCACCGGTGGGGGCGACCACGATGGTACGCGCCGGTGCGGCCTCGGCCGGGCTTGCGAGGAGCCCGCTGACGGTCATCAAGGCAGCGGCCGCCACCACAGATGTCCTGAACGATGGGCGCACGAAATTTCCCTTTCTTTCGTTATTTCTGACCATCAGGGGTGGGTCAGCGCAGCCGCAGCCCGGCACGCTCCGGCCGTACGTCGGGGGTGCCGTCCGAGCGCGGCGCGGGCGTGGCGATCGTGCCCTCGTCGACGGTGATGCCGAGGCCGGGGGCGTCGCCGAGCACGAAGGCGCTGTCCTCGACGGTCAGATCGACGGAGACGCCCAGCGGCGGCTGCAGGTCCTGCAGCTCGCTGACCAGGTGATTCGGTACGGAGGCCGCCGCGTGCAGCAGCCCGACGGGCGTGGTGCCGATCGGGCTGACCGGCAGGTCGTGGGCGTGTGCCAGCGCGGAGACCCGCAGGAAGTGCGTGACCCCCCAGACGGCGGCCGCCTGCACGACGTCCACCGCACCGGCGGCCAGCAGCGGACGGTACTGTTCGAGACCGGTGAGGTTCTCGCCCGTGGCGACCGAGGCGCGGATCCCGCGTCCGACGGCGGCCAGCCCCTCGGCGTCCCACCGCCGCACCGGCTCCTCGATCCACACCAGGTCGAGCGCGCGTTCCAGCTCGCCGACGTGCCTGACCGCCTGCTTGCGGGTCCACGACTCGTTGACGTCGAGCATCAGGGCCGGCCGCGCTCCTCGCCCCGCCTCGGTCAGCACCTCGCGGACGAGCTCCAGGCGCCGCCGGTCGCGGTCGATGTCGAGCCCGCCCTTGAGCTTGGCCGCCCGCAGCCCGCGCGCGGCGTACTCCTGGTGCACGGCGATCAGCTCCGCGTCGGTCAGCGCGATGTCCAGGCCCGACGCGTACGCGGGAATCCGCCGGTCGCGCCCGCCCAGCAGCCGCCACAGCGGTTCGCCGGCCGCCTGCGCCTTGATGTCCCACAACGCGGTGTCGAGTGCGCCGATCGCCCCGAACACCGCCCCCGCGTGCCCGGCCTTGAACGTCCGCCGCACCATGCGGTCGTAGAGCGCGGTGACGGCGCGCGGGTCCTCGCCCTCGATCGCCGGGAAGACGGCGTCGAGGTGGGCGTGCGCCCCGAGGCCCACGCCGGTGATCCCTTCATCGGTGTCCACCAGGACGATCGGCACGGGAACGTTCCCGTCGGCGTGCACGCCGTTGGCGTCGCCGACGGGACGGCCCCATGCCTGCACCGTCGTCAGCGTCCGATACCCCGAGATTCGCAATGTCAGCCCTTCGTGGAGCCGGCGGTGACCCCGTCGGCGATCTGGCGCTGGAGGAAGAGATAGATGAGCAGGACGGGGATCGCGGCGATGAGCACGCCGGAGGCGAACTGCGGGATGTTGTCGGAGTACTGCCCGCGCAGCGAGGTGACGCCGACCATGAGCGTGCGGTGTTCGGGCGACGGCATCATCAGCAGCGCGATGAGCACGTCGTTCCAGCAGAACAGCGCGTCCAGGATGCCGACGGACAGCAGCGCTGGAGCGCCGAGCGGGATCATGATCCGCCGGTAGACGCCGTAGGTGGAGTTGCCGTCGATGCGGGCCGCGTGCACGATGTCCGCCGGGATCGTCCGGTAGTGGCTGGTCATCAGAAAGATCGTGAAGGGCAGGAACTGCGCGACGTACGCGAGGATCAGCCCCGGATAGGTGTCGATGAGCCCGGTGTCGGCCATCACCCGCGCCAGCGGCACCATGATCACCTGGAACGGGATGAACAGCGCCGCCAGGCAGCCGAGGAACAACGCCGTCGAGCCGCGGAAGCGCAGCTGGCTGAGCGCGAACCCGGCCATCGACCCGATGAGCAGCAGCAGGACCACCGAGACGGTCACCACCAGCAACGAGTTGGCGAAGTAGCGTGCCATGCCGACGCTGCTCCACGCCGCGGTGAGGTTCTCCAGGTGCAGGCCGCTCGCGGGGGAGAAGCGGTCGAGGATGTACTCCCGCCGGGTCTTCATGGCGACGTTCGCGGTGAACACCAGGGGATAGACGGTCGCGAGGGCGAGCAGCGCCATGGGGACGGCGGCCACCCACCGGCCGAGACGCCGGCCGCGCATCAGTCCTCACTCCCCGCGCGGCGCAGCAGCGCCACCTGCGCGACGCCGACCACGAGCATGATGAGGAACAGCACCGTGGACGCCGCCGAGGCGAGCGCCGGGCGGTTCATCTGCCCCTGCTGCATCCACACGTAGAACTCCGGCAGGTACGTCGAGCCCTCCGGGCCGCCGCTGGTCATGATGTACAGCAGGCCGAACATGGACGTCAGCATTCCGATCATGGTGGTGACGACGACGAACTGGATGGTGCGCGACAGGCCCGGGATGATGACGTGCCAGATGATCCGGGGCAGCGACGCGCCGTCGATCTTCGCGGCGTCCAGGAGCGCGGCGTCCAGCGTGGAGAACCCGGCGAGGAAGACCACCAGCGCCATCCCGAACGTCGCCCAGACGTGCACCCCGATGACCGTGAACTTCGCCAGGTCAGGGTCGCCGAGCCAGTCGATCGGGCCGAGCCCGATCAGCGCCAGCGCGGTGTTCAGCGGGCCGTCGTAGCCGAGCATCAGGTTGAAGATCGCGCCGACGATCACCGGGGAGAGCACGGCGGGGAAGAAGTAGACGCTGCGGAAGAACCGGTGTCCCGGCACCCGCAGGTAGATGAAGGTGGCCAGCAGCCCGGGGATCGCCACCGCGACGGGCAGCAGCAGCACGAGCAGCCCGACGTTGCCCAGCGCGGTGCGGAACAGCGGGTCGGCCAGCAGTTCGGCGTAGTTGTCGAGGCCGACGGGGGTGCCGTTGCGCTCGCCGTCGCCGGTGAAGGAGAAGTTGACGCCCAGCACCAGCGGCCACAGCCGCAGCGCCACGATGATGAGCACGGCCGGCGCCACCAGGACGAAGGGCGCGAGCCGCTCGGCCCGCGCCCCCCGGGGCAGGCCGAGCGCGTTTCCGATCGGCACGATCAGCTCGCCTCGTCCGCGGCGGCGAGCTGCCGTACGACGTCGTCCACCTCGGCCGATCCGCTCAGCAGCTGCTGCGACAGCCGGCCCATCAGGTCGAGGACCTTGCTCGACAGCGCGACGTGCAGCGCGGGCTTGCCGCTCTTGATCTGCGGCACGATCGCGGCCACGGCGGGCGCGCCCCCGGAGGCGTCGATGGTGGTGTCGGAGGTGATCGCACCGGCGCCGGTGGAGAAGGCGGTCAGCGCGGCGGTCGAGGTCAGCGACCGTACGAGGTCGGCGGCGAGCGCCGGGTCCTTGGCCGTCCTGGCGACCCCGTAGCCGATGCCGCCGTCGTACGGCAGGACGGGCTCGGCCCCCTCGGTGACCACGGGAGCGGCCATGACGCCGACGTTGTCCGGGCCGAGGAACTCGCCGAAGTCCTTCCAGTGGCCGACGTCCGACATCAGCCCGATGACGTGAGCGGCCTTGCCGGTGTCGAAGAGCGCGAAGGCGTCGTTGAACAGGGCGGTGGAGTTGGCGCCGTCATTGTTCAGGCCGTCGTCGCCGGCCTTCTTCCAGAGCCGGAAGATCTCCTTGACGTGCGGGGACGTCCAGTCGCGCTTTCCTGCGATCCAGTCGTCGTACTCCTTCGGCGTCAGGATGCCAGGCCCGAGCCCTGACATGAAGAACTGGATGCCGAAGCCCTCCTTGTTGCCGAGCGCCAGACAGTCGGCGCCGGCGGCCTTCTTGATCGCGGCGCAGCCGGTGACGAAGTCGTCCCAGGTCTTCGCCGGTTCCACCCCGGCCTTCTGGTAGATCGTCTTGTTGTAGTAGATGGGGTGGCCCTGCAAGGTCACCGGCGCGGCGTAGACCTTGCCGTCCTTGCTGAAGGCGTCCCAGCCGGCCAGGCGCTGCCGGTCGGCGGCCACGTACTCGTCCAGGGGGACCAGCAGGTTCACCCGGTCGCGCAGCTGGCCGCCGCCGTTGAACAGCATGACGTCGGGGCCCTTGCCCGACTGCGCCGCCGCGCCCAGCAGCGTGTAGTACTGGTCGAACGGCTGGGCCACGAACTCGACGGTGACGTCGGGATGTCGTGCGGCGAAGTCGGCCTTCGCCTTCTCGAGGTAGGACGCCACGCCCGGTTCGCCGGACTTCCAGTCCCAGACCACGATCTTGCTCAGTGCGCCCTTCGACGAGGGCTGGGTCGGTGCGGCGCTGCCACAGCCTGACAAGGCCAGCCCGATGACGAGAACGGCAGCCCAAAGGCTTCGCTGCTTCATGGCTTCACTCCCAGAGCGCGGCCGACGTCCCCGGCCGCAGTGCCCGAAAACGTAACTCGTATGACGTATTACGTCAATGGGGGTGCCCTATACTGGCGGAGCGCCGCCCCGGCGGCAGCGCAGCGTGGAGGGGGACATGACGGCATCGCAGGAATCGCCCGGCAGCGTCTCGGTGCCGCCTACTGGGCCGCCTACTGGGCCGCCCAATTGGGTCCGCCGCCCGGCCAGCCTGGCCAAGGCGGTGACCGCGGAGCTGGTGGAGCGCATCGTGCACGGCGTCCACCCGCCCGGCTCCCCGCTGCCCCCCGAGCCCGTGCTGTGCGAGACGTTCTCGGTGAGCCGCACGGTCGTCCGCGAGGCCGTGAAGATCCTCCAGGAGAAGGGCCTCGTCCAGGTCAGGCAGGGCGCGGGCACCACCGTCACCCCGCCCACGATGTGGGACATGCTCGACGAGCTGGTGCTCGCGGCCACCATCGACATGGACGAGAGCCTGGCCATCCTCGACGACCTCGTCGTCACGCGCCGCCTGCTCGAATCCGACATGGCCTACCTCGCCGCCCGGCTGGCCGACGACGAGACCATCGGGCGCCTGCTCGCCCTGGTCGATCGCATGGACGAGCTGGTGGGCGACCACGTCACCTACGCCGACCACGACCGCGCCTTCCACGACGTGATCATGCAGGCCTCCGGCAACCGCATCGCCCGGGGCGTCGTGCGCTCGCTGGAGAGCCAGGTCGTCAACACCGCCCGCTACCTCGGCGAGCCCCAGCGCGCGCTGTGCGTGGCGTCCAACCAGGGCCACCGCCGCATCTACGAGCGCATCGCCGCGCACGACCCCGAGGGCGCCAGCGCGGCGATGTTCACCCACATCACCGAGGCGTGGCTGGTCAGGCGCAAGGCCCCCACCGCCCCGGTGCGCCTGCAACGCTAGGCCGCCTGCCGCAGCGACAGCACCGCCCAGGGCGCCAGCTCGACGTCGAGCTCCAGCACGCCGTCGTCGGTCACCGTCAGCGTGGACGCGTGCAGCGTGTCGGCCACCCTGCGCAGGTGGTCGCGCTGCGCCGGCGACAGGTTGAGCGGCCCGCCGAGGGCGTGCCACGCCTCGGCGACGTTGCCGTGCTCCCAGTCCAGGACCTCGACGAGGAACGTGGTGCCCGGCTCCAGCCCTTCGATCGTGTGGCGGATCCTGCGGCCCGGCCCGACGTCAGCCAGCTCGCGGGTCGCGGCGTACGTGCCGCGCGCGCTCAGCCCCTTCAGCCCCATGCCGTCCGGATAGTTGAAGAACAGCGCCGACACGGCCGACGTGCGGCTGTCGCGGGTCACCACCCCGTCGGGCGTGGCGAGCAGCAGCCGGTCGCCCAGCCGTTCCAGCATGGTGAACGCGTGGAACGTCGGCTTGTGGATGCCGTCCTCGTTGACCAGCCCGAACCCGCCGTGGAACGGTCCGATGCCGGCTCCGCCCTCCTCGAACACGTCGGTGAACGTCCAGTAGGAGATGGAGTCGGCCAGGGACGCGCACTGCAGGTAGGAGCGGGTGATGGAGGTGGCCGCGAACACCGTGTCGTGGATGAAGTCGCGCGACGACGGCGACGTGGACCACTCGGTGATGTGGATCTCCGCCTCCGGGTAGGCGCTCTCGCGCAGCAGCGCCCGCAGCAGGGTCAGGTCGTCGTACGTGGCGTCGGCGTACCGGGTGATCTGCACCGCCTGGCCGTCGGCGCCGTAGGCGTAGTCGGTGGGGTAGAGGTGGGTCGAGACGAAGTCCACCGGCAGGTTCCGCTCCGCGCACCAGGACAGGAAGTCCTCGATCCACACCGGCCGCCAGTCGAGCGCGTCCACGTCGGTCGCGGCGGCCGTCCGCAGCATCGCCGAGCGGTCCTCGACCTCGCCCTTGTAGCGGTCGTCGGGCACGAAGACGCTGGTGGACGGGCCGCCCACCTTCAGCTCGGCGTCGATGGCCTTGATGGCCCGCACGCTCGCCTCGTACAGCTCGAAGTACTCGGTCTTGGTGCCGGTCCAGAAGTGGGGGACGAGGTTCGGCTCGTTCCACACCTCGAAGCGCCACCGCCGCACCTCGTCCAGGCCGTACCGGCCGATCCAGTGCTCGACGGTCGCGGTGACGAGGTCGCTCCAGCGCCGCATGTCCTTGGGCGGGCTGCAGTGCGCGCCCCACCAGAACAGCGTCTCGGTCTGGGTGGCCAGCTCGCGCGGCATGAACCCCAGTTCGACGAACGGGCGTACGCCCTGCTCCAGCAGGAAGTCGAAGACCTTGTCCACGTAGGAGAAGGTGTGCACCGGGGAGGGGAGCGGGCTGTCCGGGCCGAAGCCGCCGCCGTAGCTCTCGCGGTAGACGAACATGTCGTCGTGGAAGAGGCCGTGGAAGCGGACGTACTTCACCTTGAGGGTGTCCGCCACCTCGGCGAACTGCCGCTGCCAGTCCGCGCGCAGGGCCTCGTTGGCCCGCCCGGCCCCGATGCAGGCGCTCCAGACGTGCGGGAAGGCGCTCTCCTCGCGCGGCTCCCCGTCGATGCGCAGCAGGGATCTCGTCATGGTCTCTCTTTCTTGAGGGGGCGTCAGCCCTTGACGGCGCCCATGGTCAGGCCCGACTGCCAGTACCGCTGCAGGCAGAGGAACGCGATGATCAGCGGGATGATGGTGAGCAGCGAGGACGTGATCACCAGGTTCTGCACCAGGGCGCCGTTGCCGGCCGACGAGCCGAGCTTGTTCCACTGGTTGATGCCGACGGTCAGCGGATACCAGTCGGGGTTCTTCAGCATGATCAGCGGCAGGAAGTAGTTGTTCCAGATCGACACGAACGAGAACAGCAGGACGGTCACGCCCGCCGGCGCCAGCAGCGGCAGCGCGATCTGCAGGAACGTCCTGAACTCGCCGGCGCCGTCGATCTTCGCCGCCTCCAGCAGCCCGGTCGGCACGGCCTCGGCCGTGAACACCCACATCAGATACAGCCCGAACGGGTTGATGAAGGACGGGATGAGGATCGCCCACGGGGTGTCGGTCAGGCCCAGCTCGGCGAAGAGCAGGAACTGCGGGATCGCCAGCGCGATGCCGGGCACCGAGATCGACCCCAGGATGACGAGGAGGAACACCCGCTTGCCGGTGAAGTGCAGCTTGGCCAGCGCGTACCCGCCGAGCGCGGCGAGGAACGTCGAGACCGTCGCGCCGACGACCACGTACAGGACAGTGTTGAGCAGCCACCGGGAGAAGATGCCGTCCTGGTAGGTGAAGACCTGCACGACGTTGTCCCACAGCGCGAACTCGCGGCCCGGCGCCAGCCCGAACGTCGAGACGAAGTCCTCCTGCGACTTGGTCGCGTTGATGACCAGCCACACCAGCGGCAGCAGGCAGTACAGCGTGAACAGCCCGGTCATCAAGGTGAGGGTCTTGCTCTTACGCGGGTTGTCCACGGTGTGGAGACGCGGGTGGAGACGCGGGTGGAGACGCGGATGGAGCCGGAGGCTACTGGTCGGTCGCATTCCTCAGCCCTCTGATCTGGACGGCGTAGGCGACGGCGATCGTGATCGCCGCCATGACGAGCGCGAGCGCTGCCGCGTACCCCTGCTGGGAGCCGGTGAAGGCGAGGTTGTACGCGTACAGGTTCGGCGTGTAGAAGCTCGTGACGCCGCTGTTGGCGACCATCGTCGGCAGGATCTGCGGCTCGTTGAACATCTGGAACGTGCCGATGATCGAGAAGATGACGGTGACCACCAGCGAGCCGCGCAGCGCCGGC
Source organism: Nonomuraea sp. NPDC004580 (assembly GCF_040609855.1). Taxonomy (NCBI): domain Bacteria; kingdom Bacillati; phylum Actinomycetota; class Actinomycetes; order Streptosporangiales; family Streptosporangiaceae; genus Nonomuraea; species Nonomuraea sp. NPDC004580. The sequence goes on from NZ_JBEXLH010000038.1 coordinate 28,609, forward strand.
AGCTTGACGGCCCGCACGATCTGCCACTCGTTCGCCCCGTCGATCGCCGCCGCCTCGTACAGCTCGCGCGGGATCGCCTTGAGCGCGGCGTAGAAGATGAGCATGTTGAAGCCGGTGAACGCCCACGTCACCATCACGCCGATGGAGATGAGCGTGGTGCCGGGGGAGAAGGGGTCGAAGTCGGTGCCGAGGGCGTCGTTGAGGCTGCCGAACAGGCCGTACTTGACGCCGAGCAGGAAGCCCCACATGAGGGTCGCCACGATCGCCGGCACCGCGTACGGCAGGAAGATCGTCACCCGCAGGAACCGGGCGCCGTGCAGGCGCAGGCTGTCGAGGGCGAGCGCCAGCGCCGTCGAGAGGAGCAGCATGATCGGCACCTGCACGAGCGTGAACCGCACGACGCGCCCCACGCCGTCCCAGAACTGCGGGTCGGCGACGAGCTTGGTGTAGTTGTCCAGGCCGACGAAGACGTTGCCGCCGACCAGCTTGTCCTGGAAAAGGCTGAGGTAGGCGGCGTACGCGATGGGCACGATGAACACCAGGGCGAACAGCGCCGCGAAGGGCGCGATGAACGCCAGCCCGGTCTGCGGCCTGCCCCGCCTGCGCACCGGCGCGGGTGCGTGGGTCATGTCGGAGTTCCTTCCTGAAGCAGGCCCGCTAGTCCACCTGGAAGCCCTGCTCGTTGCCGTACTGGATGCAGCGCTGCCGCCACTGCTCCAGCACCTCGGCGAGCGAGCCCTTGCCGGTGGTGTAGAACGGTGAGGCGAGGTCGCCGTAGATCGAGCGCGCCCATTCGAAGAACGGCGGATACTGCCAGTCGTCGGCGACGATCTCCGTGGCCTCGGCCAGCACGCCGCCGACCTTCTGGCCGCCGAAATACTCGTTGGCCTTGCCGGTGAAGGTCTCGTTCTCCAGCACCGACAGGTTCGGCACGAACGCGCCCGCGTCGACGCGGGTCTGCAGGCCGCCGCCGTGCGCGAAGTACTCGAGGAAGGTGAAGGCCGCCTCCTTGTGCTCGGCCGCCTCGGGGATGCCGAAGGAGCTGCCGCCGTTCGCCGCGCCGGCCTTCTCGCCCTCCTGCCACTGCGGCATCAGGGCCACCTTGAAGTCGCCGGCTGCCTTCGGCGCGCGTTCTGGCAGCGTGGAGGTGAGCCAGCCGCCCATGGTCTGGGTGGCGAGGGTGCCGTCGTTGAGCGTCCTGTTCCAGTCGTCCGACCAGCCGGTGACCTTGGTGTTGATCAGGCCCTCGTCCAGCATCTTCTGCCAGAAGGCCACGGCCTTGGTGGTGCCGGGGTCGGTGAAGTCGATGTGCACCTTGGTGCCGTCCACCTTGAACGGGCGGCCGCCGGCCTGCCAGATGAGCGAGAGCAGGAAGAAGATGTCGCCGGTGTCCTGGGCGATGTAGTAGTCGTCGCCCAGCTTTCGGATCTTCTTGGCCGCCTCGTAGTACGCGTCCCACGTGGCCGGGGGCTCGTCGATGCCGGCCTTCTTCAGCGTGGCCTCGTTGTAGAACATCGCCGATGGCCCGTAGTCGGACGGCAGCGCGTACACCTTGCCGTTGACCGTCACGTCGTTCCACGCCGCCGGGACGTAGTCGGCCTTCAGCTTGTCCGCGCCGAGTTCGCCGAGGTCGGCCAGCTTGCCGGGGACCGCGAAGTACGGCACCGCGAAATACTCGAACATCACCAGGTCCGGCACGCCGGAGCCGGCCTGGATGGCGTTGTCGAGCGCCTGGTACTCGTCCTGCGACGAGCCCGCGTTGACGACCTCGACCTTGATGTCCGGATGCGCGGCCTGGAAACCGGGCACGGCCTTCTCGACGGTGCCGTCCCAGCTCCAGACGGTGATCTTCACCTGTTCGCCGCCGTCCGCGCCTGCCTGTCCGCCGCCGCCCGAGCACGCGGTCAGCGCGAGCATCGGTACGAGTGCCGCGCAGAGGAGTGTGAGCTTCCGGGAGAGCCGCATGGGGTCTCGCCTCTCGTCCTGAGCCGGTTACGAAATTATTTCGCAACATGTTCGGTGTTGCGGAGGACCATAGGTGTCGTTTCTGTCCGATGTCAACGGGGGGTCCTGCGTGATCGGGGCCGTGGTAGGTTTACGAAACAATTTCGGTGGAAGCCCGGAAGGAGCCTTGATGGGACGACGGGGTCGTTCTGAGCGCGTCACCTTGGCCGACGTCGCGCGGCGGGCCGGCGTCTCGCCGACGACGGCCTCGAAGGTGCTCAACGGGCGCAGCGACGTGGGCGCCAAGACCCGCGAGCTGGTGCTGGGCGTCATGGCCGAGATCGGCTACAGGCCGACGGCGGTCCGGCACGAGCAGCCCCGCGACAACACGCTGGTCACCGTGCTCGACATCGTCGAGTCCCGCTACGCCGGGACGGTGCTGCAGGGCATCCTGCTGGCCGCGACCACCGCGCGGGCCGAGTTGCTGCTGCGCCTGCCGCCCGACGAGCCGGTCAGCACCAGCCGGACGGCGGCCCGCACGTGGGTGGAGGAGCAGCAGGCGTCGGGCGTCGTCGGCGTGATCGCGCTGGCCGTCGCCGTGCCCGACCCGGTGCTGCACGCCGCCGACGATCTCGGGCTGCCCATCGTCACGATCGACCCCATCGACACCACCGAGTCGCGCCTGGTCAGCATCGGCTCCACGAACTGGGCGGGCGGCCGTTCCGCGACCGAACACGTCATCAAGCTCGGCCACCGCAGGATCGGCTGGATCGGCGGCCCGCTGGGTTCGGCACCTTCGCTCGAACGTTTCCACGGCTACCAGGCCGCGCTCGACTCAGCCGGCATCACCCCTGACCGCGCGCTGGTCCGCCACGAGGCGTTCTCCGTCGAGGCGGGGCGGCGCCACGGCCGCGACCTGCTCGCGCTCGCCGACCGGCCCACCGCGATCGTCGCGGGCAACGACGAGATAGCGGTCGGGGTGCTCGCCGCAGCGGGTGACCTGGGCATCTCCGTGCCGGGTCAGCTGTCGGTGACCGGCTTCGACGACACGCCGCAGACGCAGTGGACGACGCCGCGCCTCACCTCCGTCCGCCAGCCCCTGGAGGGCATGGGCCGGATGGCGGTGGAGACCGTGCTCGGCATGGCCGAGGGCGTCCAGCCCGCCTCCCGGCACTTGCAGCTCGCGACCAGCCTCAGCGTCCGCGACTCGACGGGCCCGGCCCCCGCCTGATCAAGTAGCCGAAAGTTACTCTTGTTTTCTGTGAACGTTATCGCTTACGTTGCTGCTGCAAACGTAACCGATAACGATTCCCCCTAGTGAGGCGGTATGGCCCTGGGCGGCTCGCCCGTGACCATGAGCGACGTCGCCCGGCTCGCGGGCGTCTCGACCACGACGGTCTCCCGGGTGGTCAACGGGCGGTACGGCGTCAGCGCGCGCACCATCGCCCAGGTCCGCTCGGCGATCGAGCGGCTCGGCTACGAGTCGAGCCTGGTGGCGACCAGCCTGCGGCGCAGCAGGACCGACGTGCTCGGCCTGGTGACGCACAGCTTCCAGTCCTACACCGCCGAGGTGCTCAAGGGCGTGATGGACGCCCTGAGCCGATCGGGCCTCGACCTGATCATCTACGCCGACAGCGACCTGTACGGAACCTACGCCGAGGGGTGGGAGCAGCGGCACCTGGCCCGCCTCGCGGGCACGCTGACCGACGGCTGCATCGTGGTCACGCCCTCGGGCGAGATCCGCAGCGGCATCCCGGTCGTCGCCATCGACCCGGCGAAGGACTCGCAGGTGCCGTCGGTCACGGCCGCCAACTTCGAGGGCGCCACCGCGGTGGTCGAGCACCTGCTCGGCCTCGGGCACCGGCGCATCGCGTTCATCGCGGGCCGCGCCGAGCTGGCCGCCTCGTGGTCACGCGAGGAGGGCTACCGCAAGGCGCTGGCCCGCGCGGGCGTCCCGGCCGACCCTTCGCTGGTCGCGCAGGGCGACTTCAACCCCGACTCCGCGGCGCCGCTCGCGCGGGCGCTGCTGGAGCGGCCCGACCGGCCGACGGCGATCTTCGCGGCGAACGACGGGATGGCGCTGAAGGCTCTGGAGGTCGCCAAGGAGCTGGGGCTCAGCGTCCCCGGCGACCTGTCGATCGCCGGCTTCGACGACATCCCCGAGTCGGCGCTGGCCCAGCCGGGGCTCACCACGGTGGACCAGTCGGTGTACCGGCTCGGCCTCGAGGCCGCGCGCATGCTCAAGGCGCTGGTGCGCGGCGGCTGGGACGGCCCCGCCCAGATCGTGCTCCCGACCCGGCTGATCGTGCGCGGCTCGACCGCGCCGCCGAGGAGCGCCATGTGATCGTGAAGCCACGCGATGTAGTGGCGTCACGCCGCACCTGACACCCGCGGCAACGGGCGTCAGGCGGGCAAGCGGATCCCACGACGGAATGGAGGTGCGAAACACCCACAACACAGAGTCCATCGCATGAATCAGGCCGACCATCCGGGCTGCAACCGTGGCCGGCCATCAAGGGAGTTTTTGCATGCCTTCTTTAGAATATCACGGCAGGTCACGCGTGCTCCGGCTCACCGCCGCGATCACCGCGGCCCTCGTCGCGCTCGCGGTCGCGGTGCTCGCTCCGCGACCGGCGATCGCCGACACTCCGTGGCTGGCCGTCTCGGAGGACGGCTACGCCTCGTTCACCGTTCCCGTCTCCGCCGTCGAGGCCGCCGTCGGCGGCTCGGTGTCGTCGGTCCTCATCGAGGGGAACTTCGGGCCCTCCGCCGCGTGGGCGGAGTTCGGGCTGACCCGGCGCGGTGCCGCCTTCTCCGGCGTGCTCGGCCCGCTCAAGCCCGGCCTGTACACCTACCAGGTCACGGCCGACGAGACCAAGGGCGTCAAGGACCCGACCAACGCCACCACCGTGGCCTCCAAGCCGCTGTGGAGCACGTTCTTCGTGGCCGGCGAGCAGGCCGCCCCGCTGGCGGACGTGCCTGAGGGGCAGGGCGGCACGGTCGAGACCCTCACCTACGCCAAGGGCTCGGCCCTGGTCTGGACGCCGCGCGGCTACACCGGCAAGGGCGCCAAGAAGTACCCGGTGCTCTACCTCGACACCGCGGGCGTCGCCGCCGGCGACTGGCTGGACCTCGGCCGCGCCAAGCAGATCCTCGACAACCTGTCGGCCCGTAAGGCCATCGAGCCGATGGTGGTCGTGATCGGCGAGACCGGCGAGGAGCTGCGGAAGGCGGTCGCCGGCCGCTACCGCGTCCACCGCGGCCCCGCCCACCAGGCGATCGCCGGCGCCGGCGAGGGCGGGACGAACGCGCTGCGCGCCGCCCTCGGCCACCCCGCCGAGTACGCCTACGCCGGCTCGTTCTCGGGCCTGCTGACCGAGGTCGCCGGCAAGGCCAAGCCGCACCTCAAGCTGCTGCGCCTCTACACCGGCAACGTGACGGACCCGGCGTACAACGCGACCGTCAAGCTCGGCAAGGCGCTCGACCGCGCCCGCGTCTCCTACGAGTTCGACGGGGTCAACCCCGACGCGGGGGCGAACTGGAACGCCTGGCAGGAGAACCTCATCGACTTCCTGCCGCGCCTGTTCCGCAACGTCCGCGACCACGGCCCGAGCGACGGGCACGGAAGGCTGAAGGGCGAGTTCGCCCCGCCGCCTCCTGGCACGACGCCGACGCCGTTCGTGACCGACGACGGCTTCGTCACGTTCGAGACCACCACCGAGTTCGCCGCCGCCAAGCAGGTCAAGGTGTGGGCGAACTGGGCGCCGGGCGGCAGCTGGCTGCGCATCCACCTGACCAAGGCGGGGGACCGGTGGCGGGGGACCGTCGGCCCGCTCGACCCGTGGTTCTACTACTACAAGTTGATGGTGGACGGCGTCTCGCTCAAGGACGCGTCGAACCCGACCAAGGTCACCACCGAGCAGACCTGGAGCACCTTCCTCGTCAACGGTGAGCAGGCCCGCCTGCTCACCGACGTTCCCGAGGGCCAGAGCGGCAAGGTGGAGCGCCTGACGTACCAGAGCACGGTCGCGAACCAGGAGCGGACCGCGCTGGTGTGGACCCCGCCGGGCTACGACCCCGACCGCGCGGAGCCGTACCCTGTCTTCTTCCTCCAGCACGGCGGTGGCCAGAACTACACCGACTGGACCGAGATGGGGCGGGCCAAGCAGATCCTCGACCATCACTTCCTCGACGGGAAGATCGTGCCGATGGTCGTGGTGATGGGCAACGGCAACGTCTCCGACTTCAACCGCGAGCTGCTGGAGAACATCGCCCCGGCGGCCAAGGCCCGCTACAACATCTCTGACGACCCGTCGCAGCAGGCCCTGGCCGGGCTGTCGATGGGCGGCGGCCAGACGTTCGGCATGCTCAAGGCGCATCCTGGACGGTTCGCGTACATCGCGGCGTTCTCGGCCGGCTTCGGCAGCGGCGCGGGCGTCGACGCCGAGGCGATCAACAGCGGCACCAAGCTGCTGCGCCTCTACATCGGCGACCAGACGGACTTCGTCTACCCGGGGTTCGCCTCCACCCTGGCCACCCTGGACGACCTCGGGATCCGCTACGAGTTCGACGGCGTCACCCCGGGACCGCACGGCTGGGACGTCTGGCAGAAGAACCTCATCGACCTGGCACCCCGCCTGTTCAAGCGCTGAGCCCGGCGGCTCTGCCCCGGCAGAGCCGTGTTAGCGCTCACATGAGGATCGGCGGCGGGGCACGGAAGCCATCCGTGCCCCGCCCGCCGATCACTCGGCCCCACCGGTGGCGCACGAATCCCCGCGTGCGCCGCGATCGCAAGGAAAACACCACATGAAGAAGACACGGCTCTCCACCGCGGCGCTCCTGCTCGCCGCCGCGACCGCGCTCGCGGGCTGCGCTCCCGACCCGGGCGGCGGCGGTGGCACGGACGCGAACGCCACCAAGGCCGCCACGAACGGCGCCAACGACAGCGGCAACAGTGCGAGCAACTGCACGAACACCATCCCCAAGAAGGACCTGCCGGTCGTCACGATGTGGGGCTGGTATCCGAACACGCAGCTCGTCGTCGACAACTTCAACAAGCAGAGCAGCGACGTCCAGGTCTGCTGGACCAACGTCGGCCAGGGCAGCGACGAGTACGAGAAGTTCCAGACGGCGATCGCGGCGGGCACCGGCGCACCCGACGTCATCATGATCGAGATGGACCGCATCCCGACCTTCCAGATCCAGAACGCGCTGGTCGACATCAAGCAGTACGGTTACGACGCCGTCAAGGCCGACTACGGCGAGGGCGCGTGGAAGGACGTCTCGGTCGGCGACGCGATCTACGGCGTGCCGGTCGACGGCGGCCCGTTGGCGATGATCTACCGCAAGGACATCTTCGACAAGTACAAGATCAAGCCGCCGAAGACGTGGGCCGAGTACGAGGAGGCGGCCCAGAAGGTGAAGGACGCGGGCGGCCCCGCGTTCGGCGACTTCGCCGCCAACGTCTCGGCGCTCACCATGGCGCTGCAGATCCAGAAGGGCGCCAAGCCCTTCACCTACGACCCGGCGCAGAAGGACACGATCGGCATCAAGCTGAACGACCAGGCGTCCAAGGACGTGCTGGAGTACTGGGGCAGGCTGGCCGGCAAGGGCCTGGTCGGGACGCAGGACCAGTTCACGCCCGAGTACATCTCCGGCGTCATCAACGGCAAGTACGCGACGTACATCTCGGCCGCATGGGCGCCCGGCTACCTCACCGGCGCCGGCGTCGGCAAGGGCGAGGACACCGGCAAGTTCGCGGTGGCGCCGCTGCCGCAGTGGGATCCCGCCAACCCGGTGCAGGTCAACTGGGGCGGGTCGGCGTTCTCGGTGACGACCCAGGCCAAGAACCCGGAGCTGGCGGCGAAGGTGGCCTACGGGCTCTACGCCGACAAGGAGTCGCTCACCGACGGCTGGACCAACCAGATCATCTTCCCGCTCAACCTCAAGGCGCTCAAAGACCCGGCGTTCGAGGAGCTGAAGGTCGAGTTCTTCGACGGCCAGCAGGCGAACAAGGAGGTGTACGTCCCGGCGGCGAACGCCTACCAGGGCGTCACCTACAGCCCGTTCGGCCAGTACTACTTCGACGCCATGACGAAGCAGGTCAGCGCGCTCATCGACGGCTCCGTCAACGCCGCGCAGGCCGCCGACCGGCTGCAGGAGGACGTGGCCGGCTACGCCAAGGAACAAGGCTTCACCGTCCAGTGACGTGACGCGTCCGGCCGCCGCTCAAGAGCGGCGGCCGGCCCGTATCCGACCCTCAGTCTTCCCGGAGCCAGAAATGACCCTCATGATGGAGAAGAGTGCGCCAAGCGCCAAGGACAGGAAATCGAGCAGTCGCGGCAAGGTGCGCCTTCGCGAGCATCTGATGGGGTGGCTCTTCGTCGGGCCGTTCGGGCTCGTCTTCCTGGCGCTGCTCATCGCGCCGCTGTGCTACGCCTTCTATCTCAGCCTGTGGCAGAAGCGGCTGATCGGCGGCACCAGCTTCGTCTTCCTCGACAATTACGTTAAGGCGTTCACCGACCCCAGCTTTCTGTCCGGCACCTGGTTCGTCATCCGCTTCTCGCTGGTCTCCATCCCGCTGCAGATCATCGTCGCGCTCGTGATGGCCCTGATCCTGGACTCGGTCACCTCGCGGTTCGCCCGCTTCTCGCGCCTGATGATCTTCCTGCCGTACGCGATCCCGACGGTCATCGGCGCGGTCATGTGGGGCTTCCTCTACAGCAAGAGCTTCGGCCCGCTGACCGACATCTTCAGCCTGTTCGGCACCACCGCGCCGGACTTCCTCAGCAGCAACCTCATCTTCTACGGCCTGGTCAACATCGTCACCTGGCAGTGGGCCGGCTACTACATGATCATCCTGTACGCCGCCCTCCAGGGCATCGACCCGGCCCTCTACGAGGCCGCCCGCATGGACGGCGCCGGCGGCCGGCAGATCGCGCTGCGCATCAAGATCCCGCTGATCGCCCCCGCGCTGCTGCTCATCCTGGTCTTCTCGCTCATCGGCACCCTGCAGTTCTTCAACGAGCCGCAGATCCTGCGCTCGCTCGCGGCCGGCACCATCGGCCCCGACTTCACCCCCAACATGTACGCCTACCAGCAGGCCTTCGGCCTGGCGAACTTCACCTACGGATCGGCGATCTCCTTCGCCCTCGGCGGGGTCATCTTCGCCGGCGTCTACGCCTTCCTGTTCTTCACCCGCAAGCGGAGGACCTTCCTGTGATGAGTGACCGCTCGCCCGCCGGCACCCGTCGCCGGCCGAACCGCAACCTGCCCCTGCACCTCCTGCTCGCCTTCCTGGTCGTGTACTTCCTGGTGCCGTTCTGGTGGGTCGTCGTCAACAGCTCCAAGGACGCGGCCGGCCTGTTCTCCGGGGGCAACACCCTCTGGTTCTCGGGCAACGTCGACTACCTGGGCAACCTGCAGCAGCTGTTCACCTACGACAACGGCATCTACGCCAGGTGGATACTCAACTCCACCCTGTACGCCCTGGCCGGCGGCATCGGCGCGACCGTCCTGGCCGTCATGGCCGGCTACGGGTTCGCCAAATACCGCTTCGCCGGCCGGCGTTTCAGCTTCTCGCTCGTCCTCGGCGCGCTGATGGTGCCCGCGACGGCGCTGGTGATCCCGACGTTCATGATGTTCTCCGAGTTCGGGCTGACCAACACGATCTGGGCGGTCATCCTGCCCTCGCTGCTCAATCCGTTCGGCGTCTACCTCATGCACGTCTACGCGCGCGACGCGGTGCCGAACGAAATCCTGGACGCCGCCCGCGCCGACGGCGCCGGCGAGATCCGCACGTTCCTCCGGGTCGCGTTCCCGCTGATGCGGCCCGCCGTGGTCACCGTGCTGCTGCTGTCGGCCGTCGCCTCGTGGAACAACTACTTCCTGCCGCTCGCCATGCTGTCGGACAACCGGCTCTTCCCCGTCACCGTCGGGCTCGGGCTCTGGCAGGGCATCGCCTCGGCCAACAACGCGGGCACCACCTCGCTGTGGAGCCTCATCATCCTCGGCGCGCTCGTGTCGATCATCCCGCTCGTCATCTCGTTCTTCGTCCTGCAACGCCACTGGCGCGGCGGCCTGTCCGTCGGCGGCCTGCGCTAGGAGTTCTCAGGACGCGGGGTGCGGGTCGCCGAGGTAGGGGAACCGGTCGAGCGTGTCGGTGTGCGGGCTCAGGCCGGTGGGCGGCGCCTCGTTCTTCGTGAGGAACGCGACGCGGACGTCGATGACGTCCTCGGTGAACGTCCGGCCGTTCGGATGGGCGGCCGGCTTCGCCGGGTCGAAGTGCAGCACGTCCGGCAGCAGGCCGTGCTCGTCGATCGCGGCGATCGCCTCCTCGCGCGAGTAGCCGCCGGTGTGGCCGAGCAGGTGGACGAACGGGTCGGTCCACCGCTCCCGGTCGCCGGCCGGCTCGCTCGCGTTGTACTCCTCCTTGATGCCGTCGAAGTCGAAGAAGATGGCGTCGCTGCGGCTGCCGGCCGCGATCGTGTGATGCCCGGCCGTCACCACGTTCGCCTCGGGGCCGAACGAGACGCGGGCGTCCTTCACGATCTCGGTGCCGCCCGGCTCAGGATCGCGGGCCTGCTCGCCGGTCGCCAGGTACACGCTGTAGGTCTGGGAGCCGTCCGGTCCCGGCTCGCCGAACACCCAGCTGAACGCGATGTCGGCCAGGTAGTCGCCGTCGTCGTCGATGTTCAGGCGGTAGACGGCGTCCGGGTGCAGGGCGTCGGCGTTGGGGGTGGCGTTGAGGATGAGCACCGTCCTGCCCGGGTCGCCCGGCGCCTGGAAGGCGTACAGGTCGCACAGGTCGAGGCGCTGGTCGCCGAGTGGCGGCCCGAGGCTGAGGCCGGTGAAGTGGTTGGACATGGCTGACCCTCCCAGCGGCTGCCGGTTCGTTGCGAGACCTTCCCTGTCACGCTAGGTGGGAGGTGGCAAACGGCGGCGAAAGCAGCGGTCGGCCGCTTGCCGGGTCTTGAGGAGTGATGTTGCCGCGTGGCAAAGTGGCTTTGCCACGCGGCAAAGAGCGTCTTGGGGAGGAGGTGGGCGATCGTGGTCACCCAGCGGGACGTGGCGCGGCTGGCGGGGGTCTCCGTGCGTACCGTCTCCAACGTGGTCAACGACTTCCCGCACGTCTCGCCGCAGACCCGCGCCCAGGTGCAGCGCGTGCTGGACGAGCTCGACTACCGGCCCAACGTCGCCGCCCGCAGCCTCAACCTGGGCAGGTCCCGGCTGCTCGCCCTCGTGCTGCCGCTGGACGTGCCGTACTTCACGGAGCTGGCCGGCCACGTGGCCGGCCAGGCGGAGGAGCGCGGCTACACGGTGCTCATCGACGGCACCGAGGGCATGGCCGAGCGCGAACGGCGCATCCTCATGCGGCGCGACCGGTCGGCGCTGTTCGACGGGTTCATCTTCAGCCCCATCGGCCTGACCGGGAACGAGCTGCGCCGCTGGGCCGGCGACTGCCCCGCGGTGCTGCTGGGAGAGCTGCGGGTGCCGGGCGTCGACCACGTCGGCATCGACGACACCGCGGCGGCCCGCGCGGTCACCGCCCACCTCGCCTCCCTGGGCCGCACCCGGGTCGCCGTCATCGGCGTGCCGCACCCGCCGCCGGCCGACGCCCTCGACGCGCCGGCCGGGCGGGAGACCTCGGTGCATCGCGCGGCCGGGTACGAGCAGGGGCTCGCCGACGCGGGGCTGCCCTACCGGCCCGAGCTGGCCGTACGGGTGCGGCACTACCAGCGCGAGGACGGCAGGCGGGCGATGGAAGACCTGCTCGCCCTGCCGGAGCCGCCGGACGCCGTCTTCTGCGCCAACGACCTGCTCGCCATCGGCGCCGTGCACGCCGTCCTCGCCGCCGGGCTGCGCGTCCCCGAGGACGTCGCCGTCGCCGGCTTCGACGGCATCGAGGAGGGCCGGTACGCCAACCCCGCCCTGACCACCGTCGAGCCCGACAAGCGGCGCATCGCCGAGCTGGCCGTGACCCGGCTGTTGGAACGGGTCGAGGGCGGCGCGAGCGAGCCCGTGCACCTGGAGGCGCCCTGGCGGCTGGTGGTCAACGCCAGCACCGCAGGCCGCCGGACCGCATGACGTCGATCATCCTCCACGAGAAAGTGAGCATCGTGCCCGACACCCCCGAAGTGCCCCGCCCCGAGTACCCGCGCCCGCAGTTCGTCCGTACCGAGTGGCAGTGCCTGAACGGAACCTGGCAGTTCGAGCGGGACGCGGGCGACTCAGGGCTGGAGCGCGGGCTGCTGGAACGGGACCTGTCCGGCGAGATCGTCGTGCCGTTCTGCCCCGAGGCGCCGCTGTCCGGCATCGGCGACCCCGACTTCCACCCGGCCGTGTGGTACCGCCGCACCGTCACGGTGCCGGGAGAGTGGGCGGGCCGGCGGGTGCTGCTGCACTTCCAGGCCGTGGACCACGACGCCACCGTGTGGGTGGACGGCGTCGAGGCGGGCCGGCACCGGGGCGGGTTCACGCCGTTCAGCTGCGACCTGGCCGCCGCGGCCGATCCCGAGCACACGTACACGGTGGTCGTCAGGGCCAGGGACCCGCGCACCGGGCCGCAGGCGCGCGGCAAGCAGGTCCGCACGTACGAGGGGCACGGCCCGTGGTACGGCCGCACCACCGGCATCTGGCAGACGGTGTGGTGCGAGCCGGTGCCCGACGCCCACCTCGGCCGGCCGCGCATCACCCCGAACGTCGCCGCGTCCGCGTTCCGCGTCACCGTCCCCGTCTCGGCGAACCGGCCGGGACACCAGGTGCGGGTCACGGTCTCCGACGCGGCGGGCGAGGTCGTCCAGGCGCAGGTCCGCGCCGACCTCGACCTCGCCGCCGAGCTGTGGCTGCCGCTGCCTTCCGACCGGGCACGCCTGTGGTCCCCCGAGGACCCCCACCTGTACGACCTGCGCGTCGACCTGCTCGACGCCTCAGGCGCGGTCGCCGACACCGCCGCCAGCTATGCCGGGCTCCGCTCGGTCTCCATCGACGGGCACGCCATCCTCCTCAACGGCGTCTCCGTGTTCCAGCGGCTCGTGCTCGACCAGGGCTACTACCCCGACGGCCTGATGACCGCGCCCTCCGACGAGGCCCTGCGCCGCGACATCGAGCTGGGCATGGCCGCCGGCTTCAACGGCGCCCGGCTGCACCAGAAGGTGTTCGAGGAGCGCTACCTCTACCACGCCGACCGGATGGGCTACCTGGTGTGGGGCGAGTTCGGCGACTGGGGCGCCGACGTCGGCGGGCCGCCCGGGGACAACCAGCAGCCGACCGCGTCGTTCGTCACCCAGTGGCTGGAGGCCGTCGAGCGCGACTACTCCCACCCGTCCATCGTCGGCTGGTGCCCGCTCAACGAGACCGCACAGCGGTGGCACGACCGCATCACCGTGCTGGACGACGTCACCCAGGCCATGTACCTCGCCACCAAGGCGGCCGACGCCACCCGTCCCGTCCTCGACGCCTCCGGCTACTCCCACCGCGTGCCCGGCGCCGACGTCTACGACTCGCACTGCTACGAGCAGGATCCCGAGCTGTTCGGCAAGATGATGGACGGGCTCGCCGAGGGCCGCCCCTATGTCAACGCCGACGCCGACGGGACGCCGTGGTCGGTGCCGTACCAGGGGCAGCCGTACTTCTGCAGCGAGTTCGGCGGCATCTGGTGGAACCCCGACGTACGGCAGGGCGAGTCGTCCTGGGGTTACGGCGAGCGTCCCGCCACCGAGGAGGAGCTGCAGCGGCGCTTCGCCGGGCTGGTCGGGGTGCTGCTGGACGACCCCCGCATGTTCGGCTACTGCTACACGCAGCTCACCGACGTCTTCCAGGAGCAGAACGGCATCTACCGCTTCGACCGCACCTCGAAGCTCGACGTGGCCCGCATCCGCGCCGCCCAGCAGCGCCCGGCCGCGATCGAACAAGCGGAACGCCCGGCGGCGGGCTGACCTGCGAGCCGGGAGGATCCATCCGCCCGGCGAGCCCGCTGCGGCGATCGCGACCCCTGCCCGCACACCGATCCCCGATGCGAACCCCCGGCGGTGATCGTGCATGGGAGCTTGGTTCTGGGAAGAGACTGGTGGTGGAACCAAGGTCCGGTCAGGAGAACGCCATGACCAAGCCCGCCGAGCCGCGCGGCCGCCGCGCCGAGGACCCTCGTCCCGGCGCGGGGAAACTCCGCCCAGAAGAGCGCTCTGGGGAGCCGCGGCGTGTCCAGGTGCTGCTCTCGCCCGCCAACGTGTGGCGGGTCGGGTTCGCCGTCGTCGCGGTCGTCGTCGTGGTGTACCTGATCCGCTTCATCCTCACCGACGCCGGTTCGCTGGTCGTCGTGGTGGTCATGGCCTGGTTCCTGTCGCTGGCGATGGAGCCCGCCGTCGGCCGCCTGTCGCGGCACATGCGGCGCGGCATCGCGGCCGTCCTGGTGATGATCGGCATCGCGCTGCTCGCCGGGCTGTTCCTCTACCTGTTCGGGAACCTGTTCGTCGAGCAGGCCGCGCTGCTCGTGCGCGCGCTGCCGGAGGTGGTCACCGGCGCGATCGACTGGGTCAACGGCAGATTCGGTACGCGCTACGACATCTCCACCATCCTCAGCTCCATCAACCTCACCCCCCAGCAGGCCGCCACGTACGCCCAGGACCTGGTCGGCGGCGTGCTGGGCCTGCTGGGCACGATCACCGCCGCGGTGTTCAACACCTTCGCCCTGCTGCTGCTCACCTTCTACTTCTCCGCCGACGGCCCCCGCCTGCGGCGCTGGCTCGCCCAGCTCCTGCCGGGCCGCATCCAGCAGGTCTTCCTGACCGTGTGGGACGTGTCGCTGGTCAAGACCGGCGGCTACGTCTCCGCCCGGCTCATCCTCGCCACCATCAACGCCAGCACCTCGACGCTGGTGTTCTCGCTGATCGGCATGCCGTCCTGGCTGGCGCTCGGCGTGTGGACGGGCGTGGTGGCCCAGTTCGTCCCGACGATCGGCACGTACATCGCGATCGCTCTGCCCACGGTGGTGGGCCTGGTCTCGCCGAGCCCCTGGATCGGGGTGGCGGCACTGGCCTGGGGGATCCTGTACCAGCAGGTGGAGAACCTGACGCTGGAGCCGCGCATCAGCGGCCGGTCGGTGAACATGCATCCCGGTGTCGCCTTCGCGGGCGTGCTGCTGGGGGCGCAGCTGTTCGGGGCGGTGGGCGCGCTGCTGGCGGTGCCAGTGCTGGCCATGCTGCTGTCGCTGGTCGACACGTTCGTCTCGCGCAAGGAGATGATGCCGGTCATGCCCGAGGTGCCGGAGGCGTACCTGGACGAGGACGAGGGCCCCGCCGACCCCCCGCCGCCCGGCTCGGAGCCGGGTACGGCGGAGGCGAAGGACGACCGGCCCGCCGCCGGCTCCGCGCCACCCCGCCCGCCGGGCGGCGCCAGGTGAGCTTCGCGCCGCGTGGCGCTAGGTGAGGTTCGCCTCCCCGGCCACCGGGGAGCGGGCCTCCAGCTCGGCGGCCTCCCCTGCGGCTTGGGAACGCTGCTTGAGCTCGGCCTCGTACACGTGCCGCCGCCCGCCCGTCAGCCGGTCCCGCACCTGCTTCTCGACCGCGCGGAACGTCGCGTAGTAGTCGTCGTCGTACGCCTCCACGATCTGAAACGTCCAGTGCCCGGGCAGCACGTCGCGGCCGACCAGCTCGGCCGCGAGCAGCCTGGCCAGCTCGTCCTGCCCGGCCTCGCGCAGCAGCCCCACGGCCTCGTGCAGGGTCGCGTGGGCGGAGCCGGTGAGCTGGTGGAAGGAGTAGAGGTGCCCCCGTGCGCGCTCGACCGTCTCCAGCGCCTCCGACACCAGACCGGCGGCGCGTACCGCCTGGTCGTCCGCGTCGTCCGGCCGGCGGTGGTTCTGATCGGGTGTGTATGCCATGCACTCAGCGTTACCCGCTGCCGCGCGGAGGATGCGCGGGCCGCTGCCGCGTGCCGGCCGGGACCGGCTCCCGAGGGAGACGGCAGGCCGTGCAGCGGGACGCCGATCGCCGCCCCGAGCGCCGCGAGCCCCCGCTCGTAGTCGGTCAGGTCGATCTGCTGGAAGACCGACAGCAGCGGCGGCACCGCCACCGGGCTCAGCACGACGGGCAGCACCCTGATCTTGCCCTGCGCGGCCCTGTCCACGGCCGCGGCGACCTCCAGCTTCACCCACTCCTTCGTCAGCGACGCCGGCGAGAGCAGCGCCAGGAAGCAGTCGCTGCCCTCCAGCCCGGCATCGATGGCGGCGGCGAAGGGTGTACCGGGGGCGATGCTGTCCGGCGCCATCCACACGGTGACGCCGGCCGCGCGCAGGTCGGCGGCGAGTCTGCGGCGCGTTCGAGGTCGGGGCCGGCCGCGTATCTGACGAAGACGCGTGTCACCTCCTCATTGGAGCGTCCCGGGCAGGGAGCGGCAAGCGGTTCACGAGGGGAGGTCGTAGGTGACGCCGGTGAGGCGTTCCGACAGGTCCCAGAGGCGGGCGGCCGTGACGGTGTCGTACAGGGCGCGCTCGCGGGTGCGGCGGGTGGGTTCGCCGCGGATCTGCAGGGGGCCGTCGGGCACGATGTACGAGCCGCCGGGCAGGTCGGGGACGGTGGCCGCGTACAGGGAGGTCTTGGCCCCGTCGGGCGCGGGGCGGAAGGCGGCGCGCTCGGCCAGGCGGATGGCGGCCAGGTAGAGCCGGTTGCGTGTGCTGTTGGCGCCGCCGGTCAGCACGTTCGTCCTGGTGAAGCCGGGCTCGACGGCCATGCTGCGCAGCTTCAGCCCGGCTGCTTCCGCCCGGCGCTGGAGCTCCATGGCGAAGTAGAGGACCGCTCGCTTGGTGCGCCCGTAGTGGAAGGCCGAGCGGTAGGAGCGTTCCGCGTTGAGGTTGCCCAGGTCGAAGCGGGCGAACCGGTGCGCCATGCTGCCGGCGGAGACCACCCGCGCGGCGGGCGCGGCGAGCAGGTGCGGCAGGAGCAGCCCGGTCAGCGCGAACGGCCCCAGATGGTTGACGCCGAACTGCGACTCGAACCCGTCGGCGGTCCGCGCGTACGGCACCATCGCGATCCCCGCGTTGTTGACCAGCAGGTCGAGCCGCTCGTGATCCCACGAGGCGGCGAAGGCACGTACGGACTCCAGGCTCGCCAGGTCGAGCGAGCGCAGCTCAAGCCGCGCCTCAGGAACCTCGTCCCGCATCCGCCCGAGCGCGGCCTTTCCGCGCTCGGAATCGCGGCAGGCCAGCACGACGTGCGCGCCACGGCGGCTCAGCTCGCGCGCGGTGACGTACCCGATGCCGCTGTTGGCACCGGTCACGACCACGATGCGATCAGACTGGTCGGAAATATCGGTCAAGCTCCAAGGGTGGGGGATGCCCATGCTCGTCACCTCGCGGGGGATGCCGGTAAGTACGAGAGAGCATGCCCAACTTCCGATCTTGTAGTGACCCGCGAACGTCCAGCGACCACGCGATCTCGTGCCGCCGTACCGGCCGATCAGCGATCTCCCGCCGCGGGCCCGGATGCAGGGCTCACGCCTGCACCCGGGCTGCGATCGTTGCGGCCGGGGAGCGTCAGTACTTCTTGATCTGGTAGGAGTGGCCGGTCGCGTTGCGGTTGCCGGAGCAGGTGGCGACGGACTGTCCCGCAACACCCGAGGAGACGACGACCCAAGGGCCGTACGTGGTGCCGGTGGGACACTTGGCCACCGCCCGCACGTACCCGGAGCCACTGTTGCAGCTGGCCCAGGTCTTGTACTTCTGGTAGTAGATGCCGCTGTGGCAGTCGCTCGGCACAGGGTCGGCGTGAGCGGTGCCCTGGGCCAACGGGAAGACTGCGGTGATGGCCGCGGCCGTCACCACCGCCATGATCATTTTGCGCATGACGGAATGGTACTGGAAGCGCGTGTTTTGTCCGCGCCATTTGACCAGTCTCGCCCTTCGTTGCGAAGGTCCGCGTGTCAGGGCCGGGCGCCCGGCCCTGACACGACGTCCGCCGCCCGTCACGGGAGGATCGGGGTCCACTCCTTCAGGAGCGCGATGTCGTACGCGTCCACCGCCGTGTACGGGTCATCGTCCAAGATCTCCCGGAGTTCCGCCTCGTCCGCGACCTCATAGACGTGCATCGCGCCCTTGTCGTCGGCCCACGGCCCCGCGGTGATCAACCGGCCCTGGTCGAACAGCGCCTGCAGATGCTCACGATGCGCCGGGCGCGCTCTCAAGCGGTCATCCTCGTTCTTGAACTCCATGTACAGCACAAATCTCGCCATGGCCGTCAGATTAGTACTGCACGATCTTTCGGGGCGGAGGCGGCGGATCACGGTTCGTACCGCTGCCTCCGCGCCGTTCACCAGGTTTTGCCCGCCTGCTCCCTAATCGTGTGGTTGATCCGGTTGAAGAAGTTGGTCAGCGCGTTGTGCAAGATGATCGACGACAGCTGGTCCTCGTCGAAGTGCGCGGCGGCGGCGTCCCAGATCTCGTCCGTCACGCCCGGCCCGCCGTCCTGAATGCGCGTGGCCGCCTCCGCGAGGGCGAGCGCCGCCCGCTCGGCGCCGGTGAAGAACGGAGTCTCGCGCCAGGCCACCACGCTGTGCAGGCGCTCGTCGCTTTCCCCGCTCTTCCTCGCCGACGCGACCCCGGCGTACACGCAGGGGCTGCAGCCGTTGATCTGGCTGGCCCGCAGGTGCACCAGCTCCAGCACCCGCGCATCGGCGCCGCCCGCGTGGACGGCCTTGTAGAGGTGCTGGACGGCGGTGGTCACGTCCTGGTTCGGCGTCCGGTTCATGCGTGCTTGCATGGCGACCTTCCTCGACGGCCCGCCTCCCCTGGCCGCAGGCGTCGGCCCGAGCCAGGCGGTGCTCGTCAACGGCCTGCCCGGGGTGGTGGCCTGGCACGAGGACGGCACCCCGCTGTCCCTGCTGGCCTTCACTGTCACCGACGGCCGCATCACCGCCATCTCCGTCGAAACCGACCCGGATAAACTCGCCCGCATCGACCTGCCCTCATCGGTCTGACGAGCCACAGACCGGGGGCCGCATGACCGGGGGCCGCAATACCGGGGGCCGGAGAGCCGGCCCCCGGTCATGCGTCATGGGGTGGTGAAGAGCGACATCCCCACGGGCGCGCTTCTGGACCCCATGTACACCTGAGGGTTGCCGGATCTGTCGGTGGTGACCTGGAACTGGACCGAGAAGCTGTAGGACCGGGAGCACGGCCAGCCGACTCTCGGCGTACAGGTGCTGGCGTAGATGTGCCCCGTGTAATAGCGGTAATAGCTGCCGGTGGAGTCGGTGGTGATGCTCGTGCTGTCGAGGAAGAAGCCGAGGTTCTTCCCCGTGCTGTTCACCGTGGCCTTGCTGACCGTGGCCGACCAGGAAGAGGGTGACTGGTCGCTGCAGGCGTAGAAGTGGAAGTCCACCTGTCCGTAGCGGAGCTTGCTGCTTCCGGAGCCGGGATAAACGGAGAAGGTCGGCGACGTGCACGCCATGGCGCCGGCACCCGAGGCGGCGGAGGCGGTCGCGGGGGCGAGGGCACTGGCGAGAAGCGAGAACGCCGCCACCGCGGTCGAGAATCGCGCGACACGTCGGGCCGGCCGCGCGTGGGCGATCCGGAGAGCGGAGAGGGGGAAACGCATGGAGCTCCTCAGGGGAAACCGAAGTGGCGCGGCATTCCGGCCCGCAGGCCATTTCGCTGCTGTTCCGGCCGGTGCCGCTGGACGAGGACACCGTAGATTTCCGTTTTCGCGGCTCACAAGAAAAGGCGTGGCCGTGGGACGATGAGACGAGGAAGAGGCTGCTGACCTGCTGGGACGCAAGACTCGTGGGATGCGCCTGGGACGGCGCGGGCATTGCGCCGGCGGATTCACCGAGTCGCGGCAGGGCTCATCGGCAGGTCGGCAGATTCGGATGATCCTGGGTGCGCACCGCCGGCAACCACGCGTGCCCGCCGGGCACGTCGTCCAGCAGCACGCGGAACCAGCGGGTCGTGCCCACGCCCATCTCGTCCTCGACACGGTCACCGTCGTAGAGGATGCAGTCGCTGCGCAGGACGTCGCCGTGCCACACGCGGTGATCGACGACGTTGCCGGCGGCGTACTTGCGTCGTGGATCGCGGGCCAGGCCCATGCTGCAGGCGGGCACCCGCTCGGCCTTGCTCTTGCAGTCGCCCTCCACATTGTGGACCCGTACGACCGCGGTGGGCACGGTGCCGGGCCGGCTCTCCACGATCGAGGGCGGCTCCTGGCCTTCGCCCGTCCTCATCAGGGCGACGGCCGACACCCCGGCGACGGCGGCGACGACCGTGGCGGCGACGGCCACCTTGACGCGGCGACGTGGCCGGGGCGCCTCGCCTGTCTCTTCCGCGTCCTCATGGACCTCGGGGGTGGGCCTGCCGGCGTCGGCCAGTGCCCACAGGCGGTGCAGTTCGCGCAGTTCCTCGCCCGTGGCTCCGCACGCCTTGGCGAAGGCGTGCACCGGCCCGTACGACGCCGGCACCTTGGTGCCGGAACAGTAGCGGTGCAGGCTGGAGCGGCTGACCCCGCTCTGCCTGGACAACTGCTCGAAACTCGCGCCGGAGCGCTCCTTGAGCATCCGTAACCGGGCAGCCAGCACCTGTCCGTCGTCCGTTCCCGTCATGTCGCCGATTCGCCCTCCAGCCATGAGCCGCCCGGTTTGCCCGATCACGATGGGCAGAGCGGTCATAGCATGCCATCCGCCGGACGAGATGGTCCTGGAATTCGGGGTGTCGCTCTCGTCCGAGGCGGAGCTCGGCGGCTGCTCGCCGAGCCGGTGCGGCTGCTCTCGGACGGCGGCATGCTGCTGCGCCGCAGCCTCACTCACGACGAGGCGGACGAGCGGCGCGGCCTGCCTGGCACCGTCTGCCCGGACGCCTGATCAGCGGGAGCTCAATGCGGATCGCAACGCCTCCTCGACGGACGTCGCCGGATGGCCGATCGCGGTCTCCAGCGCCGGGCTGGTCACGTCGAACTCGCCCTTCCTGGACGCCGTGAACAGGGTCAGCATGAATTCCGCCACCGGCCGGGGCAGCCCGCTGGCCGCCATCCACTCCTCGTCGTCCACGACGACACGCTCGATGCGACGGCCGGTGATGCGGGTGACGATGGCGGCGACGTCGGCGAAGTCCAGTGTGCGCGGGGCGGTCAGCGGCGGGGTGACGCCGTCGAACGCGCCGTCCTCGGTCAGGGCGAGGACGGCGGCCTCGGCCAGGTCGTCATGGGCGGTCCACGACACCGGGCCGTCCTGCGGCACGGCGAGCGTGCCGGTCTCGAGGGCCGTTGCGATGTAGGGGTCGAGGGTGGAGGCGTAGAAGCCGTTGCGCAGGGCGGTGAAGGGGACGTCCTGCCGCTTCAGGTGCTCCTCGGTGGCCGCGTGGACCCGCTGCGGCGGGAAGAGCGAGCCGGGGGAGGCGGCCTGGTGGCTGGTGTAGAGGATGCGCCGCGCGCCCGCGGCGCGGGCGGCGTCGACGGCGGCGAGGTTGGCGGCCGTGGCGGCGTCGCCGCGGATGGCGGCGGAGATCACCAGGACGCGCTCGGCGCCCTCGAACGCGTGCTCCAGGGTGGCGGGGTCGGTGAAGTCGCCCGCCCGGACGCGTACGCCCCGCGCGGCCAGGGCGGCGGCCTTGCGCACGTCCCGCACGCTCACCCCGACCCTTTCCGCGGGTATGCGCTCCAGCAGGCGGTTGACGATCTTCGACCCGAGGCGGCCGGTGGCTCCCGTGACGATCAGCATGGAGGAACTCCCGTTCTGGCTGTTTCCAGTGGAACGAGAACAACGTTAACACTGATATTTCCATTGGCAACAACACTGGTACGGATATCATCGCTCGCATGGCGCAGACCCAGCAGCGGCGAGACCTCACCCGCGACCGCATCGTGACGACGGCGGCCGGCCTGCTGCGCGACCACGGGCCGGGAGCGGTGACCACCCGCCGCGTCGCGCAGGAGGCCGGGCTGCAACCGCCCGCCCTCTACCGCTTCTTCCCCGACAAGGAAGCCCTGCTGGACGCCGCCGCCGAGCACGTCTTCGCCGAGCACGTGGCGGGCAAGCAGGCCGCCGCGCCCACCGGTGACCCGGTGGCCGACCTGCGCGCCGGATGGGACACCCAGATCGGCTTCGGCCTGGCCAACCCCCACGTCTTCAAGCTGCTGCTCAGCCGCCCGCGCGACACCCCGGCCCAGGCGGAGGGTCTGCGGGTGCTGGCCGAGCGGGTGCACGCGATCGCCGTGGCCGGCCGGCTCAAGGTGAGCGAGGAACGCGCCCTCAACCTCATCCACGCGGCCGGCGTCGGCACCGTGCACACGTTGCTGAGCCTGCCGCCTGAGCAGAGCGACCCCCGGCTGTCCGAGGCCGCCTTCGACGCCGTCGCCGCCGCCATCCTCACCGACGAACCCGCCCCCGCCGACGACCCGGCCGGCGTGGTGGCCACCTTCCGCACCCTGCTCCCGACCCTGTCCACACTCACCCAGGCCGAGGCCGCCCTGCTGGAGGAGTGGCTACGCCGCTGATGTGGACAGTCCGGCCGCACCTCGGAAGAGAATGGAGTTTTCGCATCCGGCGTCTATCGTCACTAGGGACACCGGCTGTAGGCCCATGCCGCGTTGACATGCCAACGGGAATGCCCATGGGGAAGGATCGTGGGAGTTGCAGAATTTCGTGGACCAGCTACCCGCCCTCATCGGTGTTCTGCTCGGCGCGCTCGGAACGTACGGCGTCACCGCCCTGACCGAACGCAAAAGATGGAGACGGCAGCTCGCTACCCGGTGGGATGAACGGCGTGTCCTCGCCTACATGGAATACGCGCATGCCATCAAGAAGACCATCTCGATCTGCATCAAGCTGGCCGCGCAGCGGGGAGTGGGCGCCGACCTCAAATATCTCGCCCCAGAATATTCTGACGCGGACCTGGCGGCCGCCGAGGAGATGCGGACCGTGAGCTGGGAGGCCGTCCTGCTCTTCGGCGGCGACGAAGCCATCGTGGCCGGAAGGAAGTGGCATGAGGCCGTCTTCCGCTTGGAACTGATCGCCGCCGGGCAGGAGGCCGACCTGGCCTGGGACGAAGCCATCGAGGCGACGAGTCGTGCACGGGGAGAGTTCTACCGAGTGGTCAAGGCAGAAATCGGCATGACGGTGACGGGGGCGGCCGGAACTTACGACTGGCAGCTCGGCACTTTTCTCGGCAAGTTGTCCAGCCCTGATCTTCCGCGAAGTCTCCCGGTCTCTGAAACGCGGCCCAAGCTGAACAACTCGCTTGATGAGTAGCCGTCGTCCCGTCAATCGCCGGGATGGCGGGAGCGACGGTCAGCAAAAGGTGTTCGCGGCCGGTTCGAGGACCCAGCGGGCGAAGTCCGTGGGGGAGGTGTTGCTGCCGCAGATGACGGTGGTGACGCGGCGGCCGGTGAAGCGGGCCGGGTGGTCAAGGAGGGCGGCGATCCCGAGAGCGGCCGAGGGTTCGGCGACGAGGCCGGCGTGCTCGTACAGGGCTCGCATGCCTGCCTTGATCGCGTCCTCGCTCACGAGCAGCACGTCGTCCATGACCACGAGCAGGTCGTCCAGCACCTCGGGGATCGGGCAGCGGCCGGCGACGCCGTCGGCGATCGTGTCGATGCGGTCGGTCTCGACCACCGTCCCCCGCCGCCACGACAGGGACATCGCGGGCGCGCCGGACGGCTGGACGCCGATCACCTCGGCGCCGGAGGCGAGGGCGTGCACGGTGTAGCCCACACCGCTGGCCAGCGCGCCGCCGCCGAGCGCCACGAGGACGACGTCGAGGTCCGGGTCGTCGCGGACGAGTTCGAGGCCGATCGTGGCGGCGCCCTCGCAGGTGGCGAGGTCGAGGCTGTCCTCGACCCAGTACGCGCCCTCCGTCTCGGCGAGTTCGCGGGCGAGCAGTCTGGCGTCCTCGATGTCCTGGCCGGTGAGCCGCAGATCGGCGCCCAACGCCGTGATCTGGGCGAGTTTGAGCGGGTTGGCGGTGGTGGCGGCGACGACGGTGACGTCCAGGCCGCGACGGGCGGCGCTGTAGGCGAGGGCCTGGCCGAGGTTGCCGGCGCTCGCGCACACCATCCGGGACGCCCCCGCCCTCGCCGCCGCCGCGGCGACCGTCTCGGTGCCGCGGCCCTTGAAGCTGCGTACGGGGTTGAGCGTCTCCACCTTCAGCGTCATCGAGCAGCCGAGCGCCCGGCCGAGCGGCGGGCAGGGCATGGCCGGCGTGTCCAGGAACACCGGGTCGATCTCGCCCACCGCCGCACGGACGCGGTCGAGCCGGAGCCGGACGCGCTCGAAACCGCTCATGGTGCCGGAGTCTGTCATAAGTGACGGCGGATCACGCGTTATGTGATGGAACGATGACAACGCGGCCCGGCCGGTGATCCGTCTGTTTGCCTGAGGGCCATGGATCTCACTTCTCACCTCTTCGCACGTCTGGCCCTCGCCGTGGTCGCCGGCGCCGCACTCGGGGGCTGCGGCGCCTCCTCCTCAGCCGCCGACCGGGCCGCCGACCGGGCCGAGAGCGCCGCCACCTCCCAGACCGGCGTACGGGTGCTCTGGATGGGCGACTCCATCGCGGGCGCGCAGGCTCCCGCCGTGCAGGCGGCGCTGGAGGCCGCCGGTGTGACGGTCGAGAACGCCACGTCCGACGGCGGCGGCAACCTCGTCGCCGGTGACCACCCCGTGACCACCAAGGCGGCCCGCGACACCTGGAAGGCGCTCAAGGAACACCTCTCCTCGTTCCGGCCGACCGTGATCGCGTACCAGATCACCACGTACGACTGGGGCACCGCCCGCGAGCAGCTGACCGCCTACCGGAAGCTCGCCAAGACGGCCGGGGACGCGGGGGCCCGGCTGGTGCTGGTGTCGGCGCCGCCGTTCAAGATCGACGAGTTCTTCCAGCCGCACGCCGCGTCCATCAAGAGCGCCCCCAAGATGGCCGCCAAGGCCGCCGACGGCACCAACGCCCGCTTCCTGGACGCGTCCGAGCTGTGGGGCACCGACCACGCCGCCGCCAAGGCCCAGCGCTCCAAGGACGGCATCCACTCCTGCCAGCAGGGTTCGGCCGCGTTCGCCACCTGGTTCGCCGAGCACCTCGGCGAGCTGACCGGCTTCACCCCGGCCGCACCCGCCGCGTGGGCCACCGGGACGTGGACCGGCGACGACCGCTTCACCAAGCTCGGCTGCAGCTGATGCCCTACACGACACGTGACGGCGCGCCCGCCGTTGAAGACGCGCCCGCCCCCGGCCGCCGGCACACCACCGCAGACGCCTCCCATCCCGCACACATCGCGCGCCGGGCGCACATCGGCGCGTTGGACGGGCTGCGGGGGTGCGCGGTGGTGGCCGTGCTGCTGTTTCATGCCGGGCGGCTCAGCGGCGGGTTTCTCGGTGTGGACCTGTTCTTCGTGCTGTCCGGGTTCCTCATCACCGGGCTACTGCTGCAGGAGGGCGGGCGGCCCCGGCTGGGGGCGTTCTGGGAGCGGCGGGCTCGCCGGTTGCTGCCTGCGCTGGGCGTTCTGGTGGTGGTCCTTCCGCTGCTGACCTGGGCGGTGGGACGCCTCGACCTGCTCAGGGCGGTGCGACAGGACACGCCGTGGGTGCTGGCGCAGGTGGTCAACTGGCACTACATCGGCGAGCAGATCGGTTACTGGAACGCCTCGGACACCCGGCCGTTCGCGCACCTGTGGAGCATCGCCGTCGAGTGGCAGTTCTACCTGGTCTGGCCGCTGGTGGTGGTGCTGGTGGGGAAGGGGCGGTGGCGGGTCGCGGTGGTCGCCCTCGCTGGTGCGCTCGGGTCGCTCCTGCTCATGGTGACGTTCGGGGCGGCCGTGGACACCACGCGCGCGTACGAGGGCACCGACACCCGGGCCTTCGCCCTCCTGCTGGGCGCCGCCGCCGCGACGCCGCCCGTCCGCGAGGCCGTCGCCCGCCTGCCGCGCAGGGCGGTGGACGTGGTGTGCGCGCTGCTGCTCGGCGGGCTGGCCGTCGCGTGGGCTGTGACGGCGGGGGAGCAGGCG
The DNA here is from genome assembly GCF_040609855.1 of Nonomuraea sp. NPDC004580. NCBI lineage: Bacteria > Bacillati > Actinomycetota > Actinomycetes > Streptosporangiales > Streptosporangiaceae > Nonomuraea > Nonomuraea sp. NPDC004580. The sequence goes on from NZ_JBEXLH010000038.1 coordinate 54,528, forward strand.
CCCGGACTGTTCCAGGGCGGCATGTTCGCCCACTCGCTGGCCTGCGCGGTGCTGATCGTGCTGCTGGCCGGAGCGCCGGACGGCCTGGCGGGCCGGGCGGTGGGCAGTGCCGTGCCGCGCCGGCTCGGCGAGCTGTCCTACAGCCTGTACCTGTGGCACTGGCCGATCTACCTGCTGCTGCCCCGCCAGGGCAGGCTGGACGGCTGGGTCTGGACGGCGGTCGCGGCCGGGCTGTCGCTGGCGGCTGCAGTAGTGTCGAAGGCCGCCGTCGAGGATCCGGTACGCCGGCGCGCCCGCTGGACCACCGGCCGCCGCGGCTGGGCGGCACTGGCCGCCGCCGTCACGGCCGGGGCGGCGGTGTGGGCTGCGGTGTGGGCGGCGGTCCCTCAGCCGGAGCCCGGCGCGGGGACCGTCGACGTGAGCAGACTCGAAGGATGAAAGGGGAACACATGCCGCGAACGCCCGCCCGCCTGACGGCCGTCGTCGCGGCGGCGGCGCTGGCGGCAGGCTGCGGGATCACCGGCACCGGCGTGCGCCCCGCGGGCGAGCCGGTCCAGGGCGGGCTGACCGGGAAGAGCGGGCAGCTCCTGCGGGTCTACTTCGTCACCACCGAGGGCACGTGGCCGGTGTCGCGTCCGGCGGCGTCCGGCGATGGGTCCGACAATGGGTCCGGCGATGGGTCCGGCGGTGACGTGCAGGAGGCGATGGACGCGCTGCTCGCCGGCCCCACCGCCGACGAGCGGGCGCGCGGCCTGGCCTCCCAGGTGCCCGCCACGAAGGGGCAGGTCCGCGCCAGGACCTCCGGCGGCCGGGTGGAGCTGCGGCTGCCGTGGCTGGTCCGCGACCTGCCGCACCTGGCGGTGAGCCAGCTCGTCTGCACGGCAGCCGCCGGCGGTGACCCCGTCGTCGAGGTGTACGAGCCCGGCATGGGAGACCGGCCGTGGGAGGTCCGATGCGACGAGAACGGCACGGCCGTCCCGGCCGGCGCGAGGCGGACGTCGTGACACGCGTCCGGGCGATCGGGGACGGCGCGGCGGGGGGAGCGTTGTGACGCGGGTGCCGGTGTTCGGGAGCGGCGCGGCGGGAGGAACGTTGTGACGCGGGTGCTGGTGATCGAGGACGACCCGGCCGTGCGGCGTGGCGTGGGGCTCGGGCTGCGGCACCAGGGGCACGAGACGCTGCTGGTCGGCACCGGTGAGGACGGGCTGGCCGAGCTGGTCGCGAGCGCGCCCGACATCGTGCTGCTCGACCTGATGTTGCCCGGCATGAGCGGGCTGGAGACGTGCCGGCGGATCCGGGCCTTCAGCCAGGTGCCGATCGTGATCCTCTCGGCCCGCGACGACGACGTTGACGTGGTGGTGGGCCTGGAGGCCGGCGCCGACGACTACGTGATCAAGCCGGCCAGCACCGAGGTGATCGAGGCCAGGATGCGGGCGGTGCTGCGGCGTACGACGCAGGCCGCGACCGGCAACGCCCGCTCCGAGCACGGCGACCTGCTCATCGACCGGGTGGCGCTGCGGGTGCTCAAGCACGGCGCCGAGGTGGCGCTGGCGCCGACGGAGCTGAAGCTGCTGCTGTTCCTGTCGGCCGCGCCCGAGCAGACCTTCAGCCGCCAGCAGCTGCTGGAGCAGGTGTGGGAGCACGCCTTCCACGGCGACTACCGGCTGGTGGACGCGTGCGTGATGCGGCTGCGGGCCAAGATCGGGGACGATTCGCGCAGCCCCCGCTACATCCAGACGGTACGCGGGTTCGGCTACCGGTTCGGGCCGCTGTGATCCGCCCGCGTCTCGCCCGTGGCCTGCGCGCGCAGCTCATGCTGGCGTTCCTGCTGGTCTCGGCGCTCAGCGCGGTGACCGCCGCCGCCGTGACCTACCGGCAGGGCCGCGACGCGATCGCCGAGCGCGCCCAGGCCGACCTGGTGCAGGAGCTGCGCGCCCACCTGGCCTCGCGGGTGCCGGACCTGCCGGCCGATCCGAAGGCGGCGGATCTGCGGACGCTGGCGGTGCAGCTCGACCGGGCGGCGGGGGCGCGCGGGTGGCGTACGGCGCTGTCGTACCGGGGCGGGGCGCTCGTCGCCGCAGGACGGGAGGCGCCGCCACTGCCCGCGCCGCTGCGGGCTGAGGCGGCGGCGACGGCGGCGACGGCGGCTACCGTGCTGGCCCAGCGGTTCCACCACGGGGAGACGCCGTGGCTGGCCGTCGCCGTTCCGGTCACCGCGGCGGACCGGCCCCAGGGCCCGCCTCCGCTCACCGTCTACGCCTCCATGTCGCTGGCCTCCCAGCAGCAGGACGTCGAGGGCCTGGCCGCCGCCGCCCGCGCCGCCGCCGTGCCCGTCGCGCTGGCCTCGATCATCCCCGCGCTGCTCGCCGCCCGCCGGTTGCTGCGGCCGGTGCGCCGGCTGCGCACCGCCACGGAACGGATGGCGGCGGGCGGCCTCGACACGCGCGTCACGGTCTCCGGCGACGACGAGCTGGCCGACCTGGGGCGGGCGTTCAACGGCATGGCGGCCACGCTCCAAGCCGACGCCGCCACGCTGCGCGCCATGGAGGAGCGGGCCCGCCGCTTCGCCGCCGACGTCTCGCACGAGCTGCGCACGCCGCTCGCCGCCATGTCGGCGGTGACCGGCGTGCTCGACGCCGACGCCGCCTCGGGACGGCTGCCGCCGGTCACCGCCGAGGCGCTGCACCTGGTCTCCGACGAGACCCGCAAGCTCACCCGCCTCATCGAGGACCTCATCGAGGTCTCCCGCTTCGACGCGGGCGCGGCCGTCCTGCACCTCGACGAGGTGGACCTGGGCGAGCTGATCGGCAAGACGCTGGCGCTGCGGCACTGGGACGGGCGGGTCCGCACCGACCTGCCGGCCGGTCTGCGGGTGCGGCTGGATCCGCGCCGTGTGGACGTCGTCCTCGCCAACCTCGTCGGCAACGCGCTGCGGCACGGCGGGCCCGACGTGTCGGTGACCGTACGGGTCGAGCCGGCTCCCGACCGGGTGGCCGTCATCGTCACCGACGACGGCCCCGGCATCCCGGCCGACCTGCTGCCGCACGTCTTCGACCGCTTCACCAAGGGCGACTCGGCACGCAGCCGCAGCGAGGGCAGCGGTCTCGGTCTGGCCATCGCCGCCGAGAACGCCCGCCTCCACGGCGGCGCCCTCACCGCCACCACCCCACCGGGGGGCGGTACCACCATGACCCTCACCCTGCCGCGGTACTCGCAGGGGCCGGACGGAGGCCACCGGCCAGGGCCAGGGTGACCGCCACCGACACCACCGCCATCGCCGCCATGGCCGTGGCCGCCGAGGTGACCTGGGCGATGGCGCCCGCCAGTGCGGCGCCGACGCCCTGCATGGTGAGGGTGCCGGAGGAGTGCAGGCCGAGGGCGTGGCCGCTCAGCTCCTCCGGGGTCAGGGCCATCAGGCGTTCTTGGAGCAGGAGGCTCGCGGCGTACCCCACCGATGCCACGCCCACCGCGAGCGCCGCGACCGTGAGGCCAGGACGGAACGCGAAGACCAGGTAAGGCGCGGCCAGCAGGAGGCGCATGGGGGCGCCGAGCCGGACACGCCACCGGGCGGGGACGAAACGACCGGCCAGGACGTCGCCCGCCAGCATGCCCGCCGCCGCGACCGCGAACAGCAGCCCGGCGTGCTCGGGCGCGTAAGGGACGAACAGCGACTCGCAGCCGACGATCAGCCCGTTCGGCACCCACAGGGCGAGGAACACGTACCGGCGGGGCACCGACGACCACAGCCGCGCGTTCGCCCGCCAGGTCGCGGTCACCGACGGACGGCCCGTGTCCCGTGGCGGCCGGGCGCTGAGCCCCCATCGGGCGACGGCCGCCTCCGCCAGATACAGCGCGGCTCCGGCCAGCAGCGCGCCGCGCGGCGACAGGGCGGCGACCAGCACGCCGCCGGCCGCGTAGCCGCAGATCTGCAGGAGCCCGGCGGTCATGTTCATCGTCGAGCGGCCCAGCAGGTAGCCCTCGCGCGGCAGGATCTCGTTGAGCAGCCCCCACCGCACGCCGCCGTTCAGCGACGCGACCAGCCCGAGCCCCAGCACGACCGCGAACACCGCCCCCACCGGCAGTCCTGGGACGGCCAGCACCGCCGTGCCCACGCCGAACACCAGGGCGATCCCGCTCAGCGCGGCCCTCGGGGGCAGCCGGTCGGCGGCCGACAGCAGGGCCGCCGCTCCGGCCACCTGCGCCAGCGACGGGCCGAACATGCTCAGCGCGGCCAGCAGCGGTGACCGCGTCGCCCCGTAGACCAGCACGCCCAGGGCCAGCCCGCTCACCGTCGAGGCCGCCACGTGCGCGGACGTCGCCACGAACAGCGGCGCGAACTCGGGCGCGCGCAGCAGTTCTCGATAAGTACGCATGCCGCGCAGCCTGCGGCCCCCGCTCGCGCGAGCGTTACAGTTTCGCGGGGCAGCGAAACGTAGGGCGGCCGCCTTGGGGGGAGGTGGAGTGGTGGGGTGGTGGCAGCTTGACGCTGACACGTTGGCCGGGGGCAGGTTCGTGGTGTCGCCGTTGGCCGAGACCGTGGCGAGCCTGTGTCTTCTCGCCTCGGGGCGGGCCATCCATCCGGCGGCGCGGCGGTGGCTGGCCGAGCACCTGCCCGCCTATCGCGAGCGGCTCGATCCCGTCACGGCACTGCTCGTACGGTGTGCGCTGGAGCAGCCGTGGATGGCGGACTTCTGTGCCCCGCCCCCGAGCACCGAGGCGCGGACGTTCGCCGAGGAACTGGCGGTCGTGCGTGGGACCCCGCCCGATGTCGCCAGGGCGGACGTGGCCGTGGCGGTGAACGGCATGCTGCCGGCCGCGCTGGACCGGACCGATCTGGCCGAGCGCATGGCCGGCCTGCTGCAGTGGGTGTGGGCGCGGGCCGTCGAGCCTGAGTGGGTGCGGCGGCGCCGGGTCATGGAGGCGGACATCGTGGCCCGTACCGCCCAGCTCGGGCAGGGTGGCTGGGCCGCCGCACTGGCCGACCTGCGGCCCGGGATGCGGTGGCTGGGCGACGGACGGTTGCGGATCAACGCTCACGATCGGCCGCCCAGGACGATCCGGTCGGGGGCGCGGCTGCTGTTCGTCCCCGTCACCCCGGGTGGCGCCTGGGTGACGTGGGACGAGCCGCACACGTACGCCGTGATCTACCCGTGCTCGGGTGTCCTCGCCGAACCGGACGGCGAGCCGGTGCCCGAGGCGCTCGGGCGGCTGCTCGGGCCCGCCCGCGCCGCCGTCCTCGTGCTGCTCGCCACCCCGAAGAGCACCACCCAGCTCGTCGCGCTGACCGGGCAGGGCCTGGGTTCGGTGGGCCGCCACCTCAAGGTGCTCCTCGACGCCCGCCTGGTCCGGCGCCGCCGCGCCGGGCGGTCGGTGCTGTACTACCGCTCCGACGCCGGCGACGTCCTCGTCCGTGCTCAAGGCCACTGACCAGCCGAGAAAGGCGTGTGGCGCCGATCACACACGCTGTGTGGATTCCTCCACAGTTGATCCGCGCAGGTCTCCGTAATGTCCCTGTCAACGGATCACACCGACGACGGGGAGGAACCCGAAATGCGTAAGACCCTGGCGATCGCCGCCCTTGCCGGTTCGATGGCCGTCACCGGCCTCGCGATGAGCACCCCCGCCCAGGCCTCGACCGGGACCAGCTGGGGCAAGGTCTTCTCCAGCGACCACAAGGCGTACACGTTCGGCAAGACCTGGAAGTCCGGCGGCAAGGTGTTCACGAAGTGGTACGGCGTGGACAAGCGCGGCGGCAAGAAGGGCTGGGTCTGGTTCGAGGTCTACCAGAACGGCCACTGGACCAGGTTCAACAAGGCGTGGGACGGCAAGGCCGTCGGCACCTGGAGCGGCCGGGGCATCAAGAAGGTCTACACCTTCACCTGCTGGGCCGGGAAGTTCGACAACTGCGGCAGGAAGCACCGCATCTCCTAGAGGTTGAAGCCGCCCGACACCTCGAGGACCTGCGCGCTGACCCAGCGCCCCTCCTCGGAGGCCAGGGCGGCGATGGTCCTTTCACCGCTTGCTGGGGATCACTCCATTCAAGCGGCGCGACCGGGGGAAACCCTAGATCGATCCTCGCCGGTTCCTGCCTGATGCTCTCACCAGTCGTGGATCGTGCCGTCCTGGAGCCGGTTGATCGGCAGGTAGGCGGCCTCGTACGGATGCGCCGCCGCCCGCTCCTCGTCCAGGCTCACGCCGAGCCCCGGCTCCTCGCCCGGGTGCAGGTGCCCGTCGGTGAAGGTGTAGGCGTGCGGGAAGACGGCCTCGGTCGCCTCGGTGTAGCCGGCGTACTCCTGGATGCCGAAGTTGTGCACGGCGAGGTCCAGGTGGATCGCGGCGGCCATGCCGACGGGGGAGATGTCCTCGGGTCCGTGGACGGCGGTCTTGATCTGGTACTGGGCGGCGTAGTCGAACAGCTTCCGCAGCGGCGACACGCCGCCGAAGTGGGTGACGGCGGAGCGCACGTAGTCGATGAGCTGCTCGCCGATCAGCGTCTTGTAGTCGTAGACGGTGTTGAAGACCTCGCCGATGGCCAGCGGCGTCGTGGTGTGGGAGCGCACCAGCCGCAGGCCCTCCTGGTTCTCGGCGGGCGTGCAGTCCTCCAGCCAGAACAGGTCGTACGGCTCCAGGTCCTTGCCCAGCCGGGCCGCCTGCATGGGGGTGAGGCGGTGGTGTGCGTCGTGCAGCAGCGGCAGGTCGGGGCCGAACTCCTGGCGCACGGCGTCGAAGACCTTGGGCAGGCTGCGCAGGTAGGCGGGGGTGTCCCAGTCCTCGACCACGGGACGCGGCCCCGCGGCGGTGTCCACGGTGTGCCGGACGCCGTACACCCGCTTGAGCCCCGGCACGCCGGTCTGCACGCGGATCGCCTGGTAGCCCTGCTCAAGGCGGGCCCTGATCGAGTCGAACAGCTCGGGCAGGTCGCGGCCGGAGGCGTGCCCGTACGTGCGGACCCGCTCCCTGCTCGCGCCGCCCAGCAGCTGGTAGAGCGGCAGCCCGGCGACCTTGGCCTTGATGTCCCACAGGGCGACGTCCACGGCGGCGATGGCGGCCATTGTGACCGGACCGCGCCGCCAGTACGCGCCCCGGTAGAGCGACTGCCAGGTGTCCTCGATGCGGTGCGGGTCGGTGCCCAGCAGCAGCGGCACGACGTGGTCGGTCAGATAGCTGACCACGGCGAGCTCGCGCCCGTTGAGCGTGGCGTCGCCGAGGCCGGTGACGCCCTCGTCGGTCTCGATCCTCAGCGTGACGAAGTTGCGGCCCGGGCTGGTCAGGACCACCTTGGCGTCGACGATCTTCAATGCTCTGCCTTTCGTGAAAGAGGGGGCCTCAGCCCTTGGTGGCCCCGGCGGTCAGCCCGGCGACGAGGTACTTCTGCCCGAGCACGGCGACGATGACGACCGGCACGGTCATGAGGGACGCGGCGGCCATCAGGCCGCCCCAGTCGGTGCTGGCGTAGGAGATGAAGTGGAACAGGGTCACCGGCGCGGTCTGGGTGTCCTCGTCGGAGAAGATCAGCGCGAACATGAAGTTGTTCCAGCTGAAGATGAACGCCAGCACCGACGCGGTGGTGGTGCCGGGCGCGGCCAGCGGCAGCGCGATGCGCCAGAACGCGCCGAAGACGCTCAGCCCGTCGGTACGCGCGGCCTCCTCCAGCTCGGTCGGCAGCCCCTCGAAGAACCCGATCATGATCCACAGGATCAGCGGCACGGAGACGAACATGTGGCTGAGCACCAGCACGGTGTAGCTGCCGACCAGCCCGGCCTGCGCGAACAGGTAGTACCAGGGCACCAGCAGCGAGATGGCCGGGACGATCCGCGCGACCAGCACCAGCGAGCCGGTGCGGTGCATCCTGAACCGGCCGACCGCCCACGCGGCGGGCACCGCGATGATGGCCGACAGCACGGTGGAGACCACGCCGACGATCAACGAGTTGCGCAGCGCCGCCACCACCTCGCCGTCGGCCAGGACGTTGCGGAAGTTGTCCAGCGTGGGGGAGAAGATCAGGCCCACCGTAGGGTCGGTGACCTGCACGTTCGTCTTGAAAGCGGCGGCGAACAACCACACGATCGGCAGCACGAAGATCAGGCACACGATCGTGATGAGGGCGCCCCGCAGCCACGGCAGGGCGCGGCGCCCGTAGCCGGCGGCGATCATGCGGACTTCCTTCCCGGACGGCGGCGGAGCAGGACCACCACTCCGACGATGGCGAGGGTGAACAGGACCAGCACGGCCGAGGCCAGGCCGTACTCCTGGTAGTCGAAGGTCAGGCCGTAGGCGTAGACGTTGAGGGTCTCGACCTCGAAGTCGGAGCCGCCGCCGGGGCCCTTGGTGGCGTACAGGATGTCGAAGGTCTTCAGCGCGTCGATGGCGCGCAGGATCAGGGCGGTGGCCAGCGTGGGGAAGAGCATCGGCAGCACCACGAAGCGGAAGCGCTGCCAGCGGCCCGCGCCGTCCACGTGCGCGGCCTCCTCGGGCTCGGCCGGCAGCGTGGCGAGGCCGGCGAGCAGCAGCAGCGTCATCATCGGCGTCCACTGCCAGACGTCGATCAGCATGAGCACCGGCAGCGACTGGCCGACCGAGCCGAGGAACTCCTGCGGCGGCAGTCCGACGGAGGTCAGCAGGTGGTTGGCGATGCCGTTGGTGGGGTCGAGGATGAGCAGCCACAGGATGCCGACCGCGACCGGCGTGGTCAGCAGCGGGATGATGAGGATCGTCCGCACCCACCTGCTGCCCCTGAACGGCCTGCGCATCAGCATGGCCAGGGCCAGCCCGAGCACGGTCTCGATGAGCACCGCGCCGGCCGTGAAGGCGGCGGTGCGCCCGACGGCCGGCCAGAAGCGGCGCACGTCGGTGAGCGCGTCGGTGAAGTTGCGCAGCCCGATGTAGCCCTTGCCGGCGTTCACCGCGCCGAACGCGTCGGTGAAGGCGAGGTTGAGCGTGAAGACCAGCGGAAAGACGATCATCAGGCCGACGAAGGCCAGCGCCGGCGTCAGCATCGCCCACTTCAGGCGCCGGTTGGCCTGCTCGAACGAGCGCTGCGGGCGTGCGCCGCGAGTGCCGCGGGTGCCGCGGGTGCTCGCGGGGCGGCGTGCCGCGGCGGAGGTGACCGACATCAGCCCTCCCTGTGGCGGTTGTCGCGGACGAGGAAGTCGGCGAACTCGGCGTCCGCCTCCCGGGCGACCGGCGCCACCGGCTCGCCGAGGATGCCGGCCACCAGCGGGCGGCCGACGATGTCGCGGGCCCTGCCCACCTGCAGCACGTCGGGCCGGTCGATGCCGAGCCCGATCTCCGCCTGCCGCTGCATGGCCTTGGCCAGGTCGGCGGGGAACGCGGCGAGCGTGGCGGAGTCGGACCAGGCCGACCGGCGGGCGCCGGGGATGCCGTCGGCCTGCATGCGCCTGACCATCTCGGGGCCTGCCGCCCAGCGGATGAACTGCCAGGCCTCGTCGCGCAGCCGGGAGAACCGGCTGACGCCGAGGCTCCACGACGGGATGTTGAACGGCCGCGCCCCGGCGGGCCCGGCGGGGAAGGGGGCGAAGCCGACCCTGTCCTGCACGGTCGAGATCTTGGGGTCGAGGAAGTTGGTGTAGATGGCGTCGGCGTCCACGTAGAAGGCCGCCTTGCCCTGGGCGAAGATCGGCATGGCCTGTTCGAGGCTCATGTTGGTGGCTCCCGGCGGCCCGGCCCGCTCCAGCAGCCGGCCGTAGTACTCGTACGCGGCGATCGCCTCGGGGGTGGCGATGCCGGAGCGGCCGTCGACGGTGAAGTCGCCGCCGAAGGAGTACAGGAAGCTCGACCACATGCTGACCGCGCCGGCGCGCTGGCCGCGGCCGACGAAGCCGAAGAACCCGTCGCCGCGCCCCGCGAAGCGCAGCGCCTGCTCCATGAGCTCGTCCAGCGTCCCGGGCGGTGAGGTGAGGTCCTTGCGGTAGTAGAGGGCGGGCCGCTCGGTCACCACCGGGACGCTCAGCACCTTGCGCGCGCTCACGGAGCGCTCGCGGGTCGCCGGGAGGAAGTCGTTCCAGGCGAAGGCGGCGTCGCCCGTCACCAGGCCGGTGAGATCGGCCAGCCAGTCGTTGTGCGCGAAGAGCAGCTGCTCCTGCAGCGCGCGGACCATCATCACGTCGATGTCGCTCGCCGAGGCGTTGAGCTTGACGTTGTAGCTGTTGGCGAGCTGGTCGGAGGTGAGCAGCGTCATCGACACCCGCCGCCCGATCCGCTCCTCGAACTCGGGCAGCAGCTTCGCCACGGCCTGCGACCACACGTGGTTGATCGCCATGATGCGCAGCGGCGTGTTCGCCGAGGGCTTGCCGCCGCCGGACGAGCAGCCCGCGAGCGCCGTGCCGCCCAGGGAGACGGCGGCCGCCGCGGCGAGCCTGCCGAACGCCCGGCGACTCAGCGGGCGGCTGAGGGGGTGGTCGTTCATGGATCGGCTTTCTGCATCGGTACGTCCTATGCGTGGTCCAACTGGTAGGACCAGTCGGACCATAGCAGTCCCTCGTCACCGATCGCCACCCCCGGTGACGGGGGGACAGGGGAGGTCAGCGGCGGTGGGCGGCCTGGTTCAGCAGCGCCTCGATGTGCTGCCTGGCCATCACGTCGACGCTCACGTCGAGGTCGGCGCCGTAGGTGCGCAGCCCCAGCGTGAGGTGCTCGCGCATGTGGTCGCGGGCCCGCTCGACGTCGCGGGCGGCGATCGCGGCGTAGATCTCGGGGTGGTGCGGCACGCCCGGCTCGCCGATGCTGGGGTCGGAGTGGGAGCGCAGCATCATCTCGAACATCATGCCGCTGATCGACGACAGCATGATGCGCAGCACCGGATTGCCGCTGGCCTGCGCGATCGCGTCGTGGAAGTCGAGGTCGGCATGGGCCTTGTCGACGACATCGGTGGCCTTGAGCAGCGCGTCGTTGGCTTGCTCGATGACCGCGAGCTGCGCCGCGTCGGCCCGCTCGGCCGCCAGCCCGACGATCTCGACCTCCAGCGGGATGCGCGCCTCGATGAGCTGGCGGACCGTCGGCCGGCCCGCGCGGTAGAGGGCGTCGTAGTGGCGGGCGTGCTGGGAGGTCTGCTCCCTGACGAACGAGCCACGGCCCGGCGCCACCTCGATCAGGTGCTGGGCCTCCAGCCGGCGCAGCACCTCGCGTACGACGTTGCGGCTGGCCCCGAACTGGGCGGCCAGCTCACGCTCGGAGGGAAGCTTGGACCCCACCTGGATCTCGCCGGAGCGGATGCCGTGCTCCAGCTGGCGTGCGATGCGCTCGGTGAGCAGCCCCCGGTAGGACTGTGCGATGTCCTGGCCCATCGCTGCTGGCGGGTCGGCGGGCATGCACCCGAGGATACAGGAGGCCGTCCTGACCCCGTACGGAACCGGAACGGCCGGCCCTGATGGCGACATATGATCGCTACGTTTGAAAGCTGTCCGGAAAGGCCCTTATGACCCACCCGCTCAGCCGCCGCTCCGCTCTGTTCGGCGCCGCGGCCGTGGCCGGCCTGGCTTTCGGGGGCAGAGCCGGGGCGGGGGTGGTGGACGCGGCGGCTTTCGACACCGCCCGCCGCCGATGGGTGAGCCTGCTGGCCGGCACGTCGTACGACCCCGCCTACGCCGACAAGACCAGGGCCGTCGAGGGCTCGGCCAGGGCCGTGCTGCGCAAGCTCAAGCCCGACGCGCGCCGCCCCAGCCTCTGGCCCGACCTGCCGCTCGGCGACCCGAACAGCGGCGACTTCAACCGCTCCTACAACCGCATGCGCACGCTGGCGATCGGCTGGGCCACCCCCGGCACCGCCCTGCACCACGACGCCCAGGTCGCCGAGACCGCCGTCAAAGCACTCGACTTCCTGTACGAGCACGCCTACAACGAGCACATCGGCCGGCGCGGCAGCAACTGGTACTGGTGGGAGATCGGCGTCCCCCGCGCCCTGACCGACACCTGTGCCCTGCTCTACGAGGGCCTGCCCAAGGACCGGCTCGACCGGTGGCTGCGCCCGCTGCGCCGCTGGTGCCCCGACCCCGAGCGGCGCATCAGCCACCCCGGCGTCGTCGAGACCGGCGCCAACCGGGCCGGCAAGGCCATGGCCGTCGCGATGCGCGGCCTGCTCACCCACGACGCCCGGCTCGTCAGGAAGGCTCAGGACGCCGTCTCCGACCTGCTGCGCCTCACCCGGGGGCCGGGCGACGGGTTCTACCGCGACGGGTCGTTCATCCAGCACGACATCTACCCCTACACCGGCAGCTACGGCGTCGACTATCTGGAGAGCGTGGCCAGGCTGATCGCCATGCTCGCCCGCTCGCCCTGGCAGATCGGCCGCATCGACGCCGTGTACGACCTCGTGGACCGCTCCTTCGTGCCGTTCGTCTTCGACGGGCTGATGATGGACTGCGTACGCGGGCGGCAGATCTCCGTGCAGGGCCACCGCGACCACCACTCGGGCCAGAAGACGATCGAGGCCATCCTGACCCTGCTGGACACGGCGCCCGAGAAGCACGCAGAACGCTGGCGTCCCCTGGTGAAGGGCTGGCTGACCCGTAACCAGGCCGTGCCGTACCAGGCGGTCGCGCCGCTGGCCGGCATCGCGCGGGCGGACGCCCTGCTGCGCGATCCGTCGGTGCCGGTCGGGCCGCGCACCACCGGCACGTACGTCTTCGCCGACATGGATCGGGTCGTGCACCGCCGGCCCACGTGGGCGTACGCGATCGCCATGAGCTCGGAGCGGATCGGCGCCGTCGAGGCCATGAACAGGGAGAACCTGCACGGCTGGTACACCGGCGACGGCATGACCTACCTCTACACCGCCGACCTCACCCACTGGAACGACGAGCTGTGGCCGACGATCGACCCGTACCGGCTGCCCGGCACGACCGTCGACCGCCGCAAGCGCGGCGACCTGCGCCACGGCACCCGGCGCCGCCCGGCGACCCCGTGGGCGGGCGGGGTGGCGCTGGACGGCGAGTACGGCCTGGCCGTCATGAAGCTGATCGGCGACGGATCCTCGCTGCGGGCCAAGAAGGCGTGGTTCCTGCTCGACGACGCCGTGATCGCGCTCGGCACCGGCATCACCGCCTCCGACGGCCGCCGTGTCGAGACCGTCGTCGAGAACCGCAACACCCACGACGCCCATCCGCCGCTGTCCAAGGGCGACGGCTGGGTGCACCTGGCCGGCGTCGGCGGGTACGCGCTGCTCGACGGCGCCAAGCCGAAGGTGCTGCGCGAGAAGCGCACGGGGCGCTGGAGCGACATCGACAAGGGCGCCACCACCGGCGGCGACTCGACGCCCGTCACCCGGCACTACACGACGATCCTGCTCGACCACGGCGTGGACCCGCGCAAGGCCCGTTACGCCTACGCCGTGCTGCCCGACGCCTCGGCCCACCAGACCGCCGCCTACCAGGGCCGCGTCAAGATCCTCGCCAACTCCGGCACCGTCCAGGCCATCTACCGCGACAACCTGGTGGCCGCCGTCTTCTGGCGGGCCGGGACGGTCGAGACCGACGAGGGCCCGCTGAGCGCCGACGGGCCGTGCGCGGTGGTGCTCCGCCGCGACCAGTTCCAGGTGCGCCTCGCCGTCGCCGACCCCTCCAGGACCGCCGACGACCTCAAGCTCACGCTGCCCTGGCGGATCAAGTCGATCAGGAAGGCCGACCGGGGCGTGCGCCGGTCGAAGGGCGCGCTCAAGGTCGAGGTCGCCGGCACCCGCGGCCACGCGCGCACGGCGGTGGTGAACGTCTGAGCGGCCGGCTTCAGCAGCGTCGGCTGGACCTCTGAGCGCGGGAACGTCCGCGGAGACTCAGCAAGGCCGGTCAGAGTCTGAGAGGAAGGCCGGGCGCAGCATCCTGAAGACGCGGTCCGTCAGCGCGGTGCGGTCGGCGGTGCCGCCGGTGCGCAGCCACTCGCGCGCCACCGTGTCGAGCGCGGCCCCGGCAGCCGCCGCCGCGAGGTCGGCCTCCAGAGCGGGCACCCCGCGCCCGGCCAGCGCCTCGATGATGCGGCCGCGCGCCTCGTCGCGTTTCTGCAGCAGCCTGGTACGCAGCGCGGGCGTGTCCTCGATCAGCCGCATCACCTCGACCTGGGTGTTGATCCGCGCCTCCCGGTCGCGCAGCACCGCGTGCAGGCACTCCCACGGCCCCTCGCCGGCGGGCCGCGCGGCGACCTCGGCGGCTACCTGCTCGGCCAGCGTCTCGACACCGCCGAACAGCACGTCCTCCTTGGCCGGGAAGTAGCGGAAGAAGCTGCGCTTCGACATGCCGGCCGCCCTGGCGATGTCGTCGACGGTCGTCTCCTCGAACCCGCGCTCGGTGAACAGTTCCAGTGCTCGCTCCGCCAACTCGGCGCGTACGGCACGCCTGGCGCGATCCCGCAGACCTTCCATGACCGAACATCTTACACCGGTTGCCATCTGTGGCACTCGGTGTCATATTTGGGCCCATGCTCTCATATTCGTTGCGAGGAAAGACGGCTCTGGTGACGGGCAGCACCGGCGGGATCGGCAAGGAGACCGCACGCGGCCTGGCCGCGCTCGGCGCCCGGGTGATCCTGGTCGGCCGCGATCCGGGACGCGCCAGGCAGGCCGCCGCGGAAACCGGCGGCGAGGCCATCGCCGCCGACGTCACCCGCCTGAGCGAGCTGACCCGGCTCGCCGCCGACGTGGCCGCCCGCTGCGACCGCCTGGACGTCCTGGTCAACAACGTCGGCGCCCACCCGCCGCGCCGCACCCTCACCGAGGACGGCGTGGAACTCACCTTCGCCGCCCACGTGCTGGCGCCGTACACGCTCACCCGCCTGCTGCTGCCCCTGCTCGCCGGCCGGGTCGTCAACCTCACCGGCGGCATCCCCGGCACCCCGATCGACCCGGGCAACCTGCAAGCCGAGCGCCGCTATCTGGGCTGGACGTTCAGCCAGTACAACCACACCAAGACCATGCTGATGGCGATGAGCCTGCGCTTCGCCGAGCAGGTGGCCGGCACCGGCGTCACGGTCAACGTCGCCTACCCCGGCCACGCCCACACCCCGATGAACCAGACGATGACCATGGCCGGCTTCCCGTACGCCTACCGCCCGCTCGTCCCGCTCCTGCGCCTGGCCGCGCCCCGGCTCCTCGCCGACCTGGCGAGACCGGCCCGCTCCAGCATCCACCTCGCGTCGAGCCCCGAGGTGGAGGGCGTCAACGGGGCGTACTTCGACGCGAAGTGCCGGCGTAAGGACTGGCCCGATGCCGCCCTCGACCGCCGAGCCCAGGACGCCGTCTGGGCGCTGTGCGAGGAATTCACCGAAAACCGCGCGCCGGCGTGTCGAGACGGCCGGGACGGCTCCGACTGACGGGTGACGGGCGACGGCGGCGAGCGGCTGCACGCGTGGATGGCGGGCGAGGGCCCCGGCGGCGCGGCCCGGCTTCGTGGTCACCCACCGCACGAGGGAGGACCTCATCGGCGACAACGGCGGCCGGTTCGCCTTCGACGGGCTGGAGGCGGCGGCGCGGCGCGCCAAGGAGGCCGCCGGCGGCAAGGACGTCCTGGTGCTGGGCGCGGAGGTGGCGCGGAGCCTGCTCAGAGCGGGTCTGCTGGACGAGGTGCACCTGCACGTGATGCCGTTCCTGCTGGGGGAGGGGACGCCGCTGTTCGCCGGCGAGCGGGCCGAGCTGATCCCCGTGGGCGAGCCGGTCGGGGGAGCCGCGACCCACCTGCGCTACCGGGTGAAGAGGGCTTGAGGGCAGGCCCTGCGTGGGGTTCACTGGAGGCACCGGCGCGTACGGAGGAGCCGCCCATGGCCAGGCACGGTGAGCACGCTCTGGTCGCTCGCATGATCGTGGCGGCGCTGCTGCTCGCGCTCGTCTACGCCGTTCCCGTCGCGTGGCTGGTGCTCGCCGGCGGCTGGGCCGTCGCGGCGGCCGGGCTCGTGGCGGCGGTCGCGGCGCAGTGGTGGTCGGCCGAGTGGCTGGCCCGCAGGATGGCGGGCGCCCGGCTGGTGGACGCCGAGCAGGAGCCCGTCCCGCACGCCGTGCTCGACCGGCTCTGCGCGCTCAGCGACGTGCCGAAGCCGCGCGTCGCCGTGACCGAGGACGCCTTCCCCAACGCCTGCACGGTCGGCCGCTCGCGGCGGCACACCACCGTCGTGGTCACGCGTGGGCTGCTCGACCTGCTGGAGCCGGACGAGCTCACCGCCGCCCTCGCGCACGAGGTCGCGCACGTCAGGCATCGGGACGTCGCGTTCATGACGGTGGCAGGCTCACCCGCGGCCGCGATGACGTGGGGAGCGCGGGTCGCGGGCGGCTTCGTGCGCCGGAACCGTGGGCCCCGGTCGTTCGTCCGCCAGTTGTGTGACCTGCCGCTCGCGGTCCTGCTGTACTGGCTCTATCCGCTGATCCTGCTGTTCGGCCTGGTCGGGCTGGTGGCGCAGCTGCCGCTGCGGGCGCTGTCGCGCTACCGCGAGCTCGCCGCCGACCGTGACGCCGCCGTGCAGACCGGGCGGCCCGCCCTGCTCGCCGCGACCCTGCTCAAAGTGAGTCAGAACGCCATCATCCCGCGTACGGACCTGCGCGCGGTCCTGTCCATGGCGAGTCTGGTGCCCGCCAAGCGGGCCCGGTTCTCCTGGTGGTCCACGCACCCGGGCATCGCCGAGCGCGTGGACCACCTGACCTGACGATCAGGGCCAGGTGCACGAAGTCCACGGTGTCATCCAAGGTGTCGCTGTCCTGTTGAAGCGCAGGTGGCAGCGGTACGCCGACCTGCCCCAGCGGCCACGACCCGCCCCGCCCGTGATCGAAGCGTTATGGGTTGCGCGGCCTTCCACCGTTTCCCGGCCCGGCCTCAGGGCAGTCGCGGTCCCATGGCTACTCTTCTTTGGATTCTCGCCGTCATCCTCGTCGTCGCCGGTGTCTACGTGCTGCTGGCCCGCCGCGACATCCTCTGGGGCATCGTCCTCATCGTCGTCGGACTGCTGGTCGGCCCCGGCGGGGTGAGCATCTTCAACGTCTGACGCCCGGCACGACCGGGCCCCCACGCGGGCCACGTCCGGCCGCGACCGCGCGGCCGGCCTGCCCGTACGAAACGTCCCCCGCACACCCACTGAGGAGAAAGCGCTCCATGGACGCCATCGTGCTGCTCAAAGACGACCACAAAACCGTGGAGAAGCTGTTCAAGCAGTTCGAGAAGGCCGGGCCGAAGGCCCACAAGGAAAAAGAGAAGATCGTCGCCCAGGTCATCGAAGAGCTGACCGCGCACACGTACATCGAAGAGACGATCTTCTACCCGGCCGTCCGCGCCGACGTGCCCGAGACCGACGACCACGTCCTGGAGAGCGTCGAGGAACACCACGTCGTCGTCTGGATGCTGTCGGAGCTCAAGAAGCTCGACCCCGCCGACGAGCACTACGACGCGAAGATGACCGTTCTCATGGAGAACGTCCGTCACCACGTCGAGGAGGAGGAACAGGAGTGGTTCCCCCAGGTCCGCGAGGCCCTGGGCCGCAAGCGGCTGCAGGAGCTGGGCGAGCAGATGGCCCAGGCCAAGAGCGAGGCGCCCCGGGACCCCCTGAAGATCCCCAGCGCCACCCAATGACCACCTGAACAGGACCGCTCACAACGGGACCGCGCCGCATCCGGCGCGGTCCCGTTCTGATCACCGCATGCCCTGCCGCTCGCGCAGGACCTCCACGCCGTCGCCGGTCAGCTCGTCGCAGTACGCCGCCCGCCCGGTCATCGCCATCACCAGCGCCAGCGTGGACCCCGACACCAGCGGCCCCGACCCCGTCGCGAACGGGCCGTCCTCGGCCGCGAGCCGCAGCCCGGCGATCCGCTTCTTGCCGGGCAGCACCATGTCGGTGCCCTGGTAGTACTCGGCAACGCGGGTGAGGGTGCCGATCGGGTAGGAGCGCCGGATGCCCAGAGGCCGGCGGATGTCCTCACCGTGCACGATCGTCTCGCCGAGCATCGCGATCACCGGCAGCGGCGGCTTCGTGGTGCTGGTGACGACCCGGCGGAACCGGCCGAGCGTCTCGCCCGCGTCCGCGCCCAGCTGCTCGGCCAGCCGCATCGCGACCTGCCGGTCGAAGTCGAACCGGCACCGGATCACGCCCGCCAGCCACCGCACGCCGTTCAGGCTCGCGCCGGAGGTGAGGTGGGCGAGCACCTCGCGCACGCTCAGCCCCTCGCACAGGGACGGCGTCGCCCACCGCTCCTCGGTCAGCCCCGCCAGGTCGTCGGCCAGCGCCGCCCGCTCGGCGTGCACCAGCGCCCAGCCGCCGTCCGGGGGAGCGGCCTGCCGTCGTGCGTTCGTCATATCGTCCCTCTTCATAACTTTTGTAACGGTCAGCAGGTACGGACTCGCGCGGCGCCCCGAAATCATCGCTCGCCGGGTCAGGTGCGTGGGGCGTACATGATGACGAGGACGCCGGCCAGGCAGACCAGGGCGCCGATGACGTCCCAGCGGTCGGGGCGGAAGCCGTCCACCACCATGCCCCAGGCCAGCGAGCCCGCCACGAACACCCCGCCGTAGGCGGCCAGGATGCGGCCGAAGTTCGCGTCGGGCTGCAACGTGGCGACGAAGCCGTACAGGCCGAGGGCGATGACGCCGGCGCCGATCCACAGCAGCCCTCGCTGCTCCCGGACGCCCTGCCAGACCAGCCAGGCGCCGCCGATCTCGGCGAGGGCGGCCAGGGCGAACAGCAGCAGCGAGCGCAGGATGGTCATGGGAGGTAGTACATCGCACCTCAGGGGGTGCTCGTCCGCGGAGTGATCCGCAGGCCCTTCGCGGTGAGACGTTCCGTCACTCCCTTGAGGTCGTCGGTGAGGTGATGGAGCGCGTCCAGATCCCGCACCCACGCGGCCACTTCCGGCTCGGCGGGCAGCCGGAACCGGATGCCCTGGGCGGTGAACCGGGGGCGCCGCTCGTGCGTACCCGTGTGTACGCGGCTGGGAGTGGTGCCTGATGACGGTTCATGCGCGGTTCGATGCTCGGGCGGGGGCGCGCCTGAGCACCCAGTGGTACTCGATGGTTTACGTCGTTGCCTTGGCCGGTGTGGGGGCGCTGGTCCTGGTAGGGGCGTTGCGGTTCGGGGGCGGGGCCGGGGTGCCGCAGGTCGCGGGGTTGCCCACTGCCGGGCCGGTCACCGAGTGGGGATTGCCGCTGGTCCGGCTGGTGTACGAGGTGTGTGCGGCGGCTTGTGTGGGGACGTTGCTGGCGGCGTCCGTGCTGGCGCCGGCCGCAGCGCCCGAGCGGGAGCCGTGTCTGCGGGCGGCCGGGTGGTGGGCGCTCGCGTGGGCGTTCTCCTCTCTGGTGACCTATCTGCTCACCTTGTCTAGCTTCATTCCGATGCCGGTCGGCGAGCTGCTGGCCCGGCCGGACATGCTCGGGTTCGGCGCGGGGCTGTCGCAGACGCGGGCGCTGCTGCTGGTCGTGGCCGTCACGTTCGTGGTGGCGACCGCGACGATGGCGCCGCGCCTGCCGCGCTGGGTGCCGCTGGTGATCGCGACGGCGGGGCTGCTGCCTCCCGCGTACGTCGGCCACGCCGCCTCCGCCGGCGACCACGACCTCGCGGTGTCCGGGCTGATGGTTCACCTGGCGGCGATGGCGGTGTGGGCCGGCGGGCTGGGCGCGGTGCTGGTGCACTTCCGCCGCTCCGGCGACCTGCCGGTGGTGCTGCGGCGCTTCAGCGCGATCGCGCTGTGCTGCTTCGCCGCCGTCGCCTTCTCCGGGGCGGTCAGCGGCTGGGTGCGGCTGGGCACGCCGTCCGACCTGTGGCAGAGCCCGTACGGGATGCTGCTTCTCGCCAAGGTCGCCACGCTGGCGGTGCTGGGGTGGTTCGGGTGGACGCATCGGCGGCGCACGGTCGCGGGCGTCGCCGACCGCAGCGTGCGCAGGACGTTCGTCCGGCTGGCGGCGGGCGAGCTGGTCGTGATGGCGGTGGCGATGGGGCTGGCGGTCGGCCTGGCCCGCACCCCGCCTCCGGCGGACGGCGAGGCCGGCGCGCACGCCCATCCGGCGCTGGAGTACGCACTCGCGCCCTTCTCCCCGGCCGCCCTGATCACCGAGGTACGGCTGGACCCGTTGGCCGTGCTGCTGCTCGCGGTGCCCGCCGTCGCGTACCTGGCCGGCCTGCGCCGGGTCCGGGACTGGCCGCGGGCCCGCACGATCGCCTGGTACGCCGGGCTCGCCCTGGCCGCGCTGGTGCTGCTCGGCGGGGTGAGCGGGTACGCGCGGGCGATGCTGTCGGCGCAGGTGCTGCAGCACGTGGTGCTGGCGCTGGTCGTGCCGCTGCTGCTGGCCGCCGGGGCGCCGGTCACGCTGGCGGCGCGCTCCGCCACCCTCAGGAGGCGGCTCGGCCCGCTCGCCGCCGTGGGCTTGGCCGTCGCCTGGCCCGCGCTGGCGCTGCTCCTGTACGGAACGGGCTGGCTGGCCTGGTCGATGACCGGTTACGCCGAGCACCTGGGCACCGAGCTGCTGTTCCTCGCCGTGGGCCTGGTGACGGCGTGGGCGCTGGTGGGCGCGGACCGGCCGGCCCTCCCACCCGGGTGGCGGGGCCGGCTGGCGGCAGTGGCGGGCCTGACGTACGTGGGGGTGGGGGCGTACCTGCTGCTGGCGTCCCCCGTCGCGGCCCGCTGGTTCGCCCTGGCCAGACCCCACGACGCCCCCGACCTCATCACCGACCAGTACCTGGCGGGAGCGCTGCTCCTGGTCATTTCCTTGCTCACGCTGACCGCGTTGCGTAAGGCTCAGTCCGTCCAGTGAAACCAGGCGTCGAACACCGTGTACGGCGGATTGCCCAGGAACGTCTCCACCTGGAGCCCCGCCGGCAGCGGCCGGCCCAGCGTCGCGGGATCGAGGAGCGTGATGTCGTGACGTTCCAGCACGGCGGCGACCTGCCGGAACTCCTGCCCCCACCCCTCCGGCGCGGCAGCCGCGACTCGGTCCAGGACGGGAAAGTCCCGGCTGCCCGCGCCTGAAGGGCCCGAGCTGTGGACGGCGGGGTGGAAGATCGCCGCCAGCGGCGCGAGCCGGCACAGAGCGAGGGGGAGCCCTTCGACGTGCGTCCAGCCGTCCTGCGAGCGGCGGGCCGACCCGTCGCGCCTGGTGACGAGGACCGCGACGAAGGAGGCGTAGCCCGACCCGTAGTGGCCGAAGCCGGCCTCGTGCACGGTCAGCGCCGGCATGCGGCCGAGGTCCGCGACGATCCACCGGTAGAAGCCCTCGACCGCAACTGGTCCACCCGCCCAGGAGCCGTCGCCGATGGCCGGCTGGTCGGCGGCGGCGTACCGGAGCGCGGCCGGATCGGTGGGGTCGCTCACGCACGCCCTCCTTCGCGACGGTTCCAGCAGATCTACAATGTAAGGCGGCGCGCTCTGAGGACACGTCGAGCAGCTGCCTCAGCCGCGTGCCGCGGCCTTGATCGCCCGCGCCCCGGCCGCCGCCCAGGACGACTGGTCACGCGCACTCGCCGAAGTTTCCGTCGCCGATCTGGCTGCCGACAGCGACGTCACCGCCATGTCCGGCGTACACCGCCCGCTGACCACCACTAGAAGCTGACGCAGGGGTCTCACGCGGGTTCATCCACCAGCGGCACCGGTAGCCGGCGGAGTGTCGGCGCGATCAGGCCGAGCTGGACGCCCAGCGCGTGCGGGTCCACGGTGTCGAGCGGCTTGAGGGCGGTCGCACCCAGCCGTGCCCAGGCCGCGCCGCCCGGTGACCCCGGCTGGTCGCGGACGGCGGCGAGGGTGACGTGCGGGCGTCGCTCGAGGTCGCTGAGCAGCCGCTGCCAGTCGTGCCCACGCGGGCATGGAGCGACCTCCCTGTTCAGAGCCGGCGGGTGCGGCGGTCGGTCGCCGATGACCAGCAGCGTCGTCCGCTGGGGGCGGCGGGCGGCGTCGAGCCGGTGGACGACCGTGGCCAGCATGTCCTCGATCTGGGCGGCACGCGGGTAGCCGAGGTCGGCGGCGCCCAGCCAGCCCAGCGATGCCAGGGCCTCCTGCGGTGAGGCCAGCCAGTCGGTGACGATCACGTCTTCGCGGCGGCCCTGCCGGTCGGTGACGATCACGCCGTGCCGGTCGAACCGATGCCCTCCGTAGGCCAGCAGGCCGACGCGGAGCGTCCCGGGCAGGGGGAGGCGTCGCTGCGCGGTCCTGATGACCTTCTCGGCGCAGTCGAGCCGGGTGGCGACGCGTGCGGCGGGGCCGGAGACCTCGATCGCGCAGATGAGGTGCACCGGCTCGACGGGACCGAGCGCGGCCGGGATCGCGTCCATCAGTTCGGCCACGCTGCGCTGGTCGGGGACGAGACCGGTGGGCGACAGGAACTCGACGTCGCCAGGGCCGCGGAGCCTGGCCGTGACCCGGTGCGGGCCGGGCCGCATCGGGGCCGACCAGGCCGAAAGCAGGACAGGTGTGGCGCCGTCCGAGGTGATCACGGCGAACACCAGGTCGTGTTCTGCCTCGCTGTGCACGGTCAGCGTCGCGACGTCGCCCTGCCGGGAGCATGCCTCGAACAGCACCCTCGAGGTGAGCCTGATCTGCCCGGTGGCCGGGTCCACGCGGGCGGCGAGCAGGCCATGGGCGTGCCTGATCGGGACGGCGGCGACCGCCTGGGCGAGGAGTTCGTCCAGGTCGGCGCCGTTCGCGATCAGGACGGGGGCGTCCGGGTGAGCGGCGCGTAGCCGGCGCAAGGCGTCCGCCTCCTCAGGGGTGGTGTCGATGAGGAGGACGTCGTCGTCCGGCCCGGGGGCTGCGGTGGCCGGCGACAGCCGCGGTACGCCGATGTCGTCGATTGCGATCCGGAAGGCGGCGGCCGGTGCGAGGACCTTGAGCGACCGGCCCGGCGAAAGTCCCGCGACAGCGGTGGAAAGTGCCTCGCACATTGCCGCATGCTCTCATACGAGACCGGCGTGCTGGCCTAGGATGCTGGCGGCGGAGAGGGCGGTGATGCGAGGCTTTCTGATCTACCTGAGCGGTGCCCGGCCTGACATCCTCGCCCGGTGCCCGACGGAGACGCCCAAATTTTTGGGAATCGGCGGCGCGGTGCTCATCACGAGCCTGCTGGCGTTCATCTCCATGATGTTCGCGCTGGTCTCGGTGATGGGCGCCAACGTGATGACCACGTCGGTCTTCAGCCTGATGTGGGCCCTGTGCGTTCTGCACCTCGACCGGTGGATGGTCACGTCCCTGTCCCCACGCGGCCCGGGGCGGTTCATGGTCGTCCTGCCCAGGGTCCTGATGTCCCTGCTGATGAGCATTCTCATCAGCACTCCGCTGGTCCTGCAGATCTTCAAGCCGGAGATCGACGCACAGATCGTCGCCATTCAGAAGCAACGTACGGAAGAGTTCCAGCGCAACCTCACAGAGGGGAGGCTGGGCTCGGAGATCGCCCGCTTGGCCGAAGTGGTGCGCGTGCTGCGCAACGTGATCAACTCAGGCGGTGAGAAGGGGATCGATCCGGACGTCGACCCGAGGATGAAGACGTTGCAGGCCGCGCGGATCAAGGCGCAGCAAGACGCGGACAAATTCTACGACGAGTGGCAGTGCCAGCTCTATGGCGGTGAGCAGTGCGAGGTGCGGGGGGATGGGGCGCTGGCGCGCAAGGCGCAGGAGAGCTATGACTCCGCCCGGCGCAGGCTCGACGCGCTGACCCGGCAGATCGACGATCGGAAGAAGTTCCTCACGGCGAGTGGTGAGCAGGCGAACCAGGCCAGGCTCAAGGAGGCCACCGACGATCTGCGCGGCTACCAGGACCAGCTCGACCGGCGTCTTGAGCAGCGGGAAGCGCTGCGCGAGAACTTCAACGCGGAGAACCACAACTCAGGGGGCCTGCTCCTGCGCCTTCAGGCGCTCAACGAGGTTTCGGCCCGCGATAGCACCGTCTACGCCGCCATGGTGCTGCTCTTTCTGTTCCTGACGCTGATCGAGTGCCTGCCGGTGGCCGTCAAGCTCATGCAACGACCGGGACTGTACGAACGGCTCCTCGCCGAGCACGAGTACGCGGTGCTGCTGGAGCTTGAGGCGAGGATCGCGGCCCTGGACCACGACGGCGCCAGGGTCACGCTTGAAGAGGTCTGGGAACGCGAGGAACACGAGCCGGACCAAGCGGTCGTCACTCGTCCCCCGACCGACGAGGACCGGCAGGCCCAGCAGGATCGGGAGCTGCGCACGATGAGGGACGCCCGCCCTCCCACCGGCCCGCGGCCCGCAGAGGGCGGCGATGGCTGACGCCGGGACCGCTCCCCAGGGGCTGTTTCCTTGGGACGAGCTCGCCGGCGCCTGCCGCGAGGATCCCCGCATCCGGTTCTACGTCGATCGCGAATCGCCTCGCGCCACGGCCGTGCGCCAGCTCGTGAGCTGGGAGCACGTTCTGGCGGAGAGCAGCAGGGACCGCGCCTTCCGCGACGCGATCGCGCTCGACAGCTACGCCGAGTTCGCCCGGCTCGCCCATGCCGGCACCCGGGTGAGGACGGACTTCGAGCGGCTCGCCGCCGGATTCAGCCCGGCCGCCCTGCGACACTTCCTGGCCACCAGGACGGTACTCCTGCTGCTCGCCGCACTGTCGCTGCTGGTCTCCTCATGGGCCGGGCTTCTGCTGTTGTCGTGCCAGATCGTGGCGGTGGCGTTGATCCCGGTGGCCGGTCTGACCTGGCGCGCCGGGCGGGCCGCGCGCAGCCTGCCGAGACTCCTGCTCGCCGCCCTCGCCGCCGTGACCGCCCTGACCGTGCCGGCAGCGGCAACGGTGGCCGGGCTGCCGTTCTCGTACGGTTCGCTCCTGCTCATGGGCGTCTCCGCCTGCCTGTTCTGGATTCTGGCGGTGAGTCACGAGGGGCGGCCGCTGAGCCGGCGGGCGAAGATGTTCCTGCTCCTGCCCAGCCTGGCGGGCCTCGAGAGCCAGGCGGCGCGGGCCAGGCGACGCTGGCTGGAGGACGCCAGCGAGAACGCGGTCATGCCGGAGCTGATCCAGACGATCAACCGGCTGCTGCAGCCTTCGCTGGGTACGCGGCTGCTGGTCCAGGACACCGCGCGGCTGCGGGCGATCTACCACCCGGGGCTGCTGGTGCCCACGAGGGCCACCCGGCGGGCCCAGGAGGCGCTGCGGCGCTCGGACGGAGCCAGCATCGCCGTGGCCGGGCCGCGCGGCTCGGGAAAGACCACGTTGCTGCACGGGCTGTGCGGGGGAGACGCCACGTTCTCGGTCGTGGTGCCATCACCCGTGCACTATGTGCCCAAGGAGTTCCTCACCGAGCTCTTCCAGCGCGTGTGCACCGCGTACATCACCGACCAGGGGTTCAGCGCCGAACGCGTGAGCGTCCTGAAGAGGCGCGGGAGCCTTGCCCGCTACCTGCGCGTGGCCGGCCCGCCGATGCTCCGGGTGATGCTGGCCTGCGCGCTGGCCGCGCTGCTGTTCTGGACGCTCACCGACGAGCTGGCCTGGCTGCGCGACGCGGTGGCCACGTTCACCGGCGGCAACATGGACGCCATCCGGGAGGCGTTCGCGTCCTGGTGGGCCGGTGACCACCAGGCCGTCCAGATCGCGCTGCTGCTGCTGATCATCCTCGTCGTGCCGAAGCGGGACTGGCGGCGGTTGTCGTGGCAGTCGGAACCGCCGCTCGTCAGGGAGGCCAGGAGGCACTGCCAGCGCCTGCAGGCCGAGCAGACCGCGACCACCCAGGCCAGTGGCGCGCTCCCGCTGCTGCAGGCCGCGTTCAACCGGAGTGTCGCGGTGAAGGTTTTGCCTTGGACGATGCCGGAGCTGGTCGGTCACCTGTGCAGGTTCCTGGGGGAGGTCACCAGGACCGAGCATGCCCGGGGCCGCCGGGTGCTGATCTGCATCGACGAGGTCGACAGGATCGGCTCGGCAGAGGCGGCCACGCGCTTCCTCAGCGAGATCAAGGCGATCTTCGGTTCGGTGAATTGCTACTTCCTCGTCGCCGTCGCCGACGAGCTGGGCGCCGCCTTCTCTCGCCGCGCCATCACCGGGCGCTCCCACGTCGACAACGCCTTCGACGAGGTCATCTCGTTGGAGCCGCTGTCGTTCGAGTCGTCCAAACAGCTTCTGCAGCGCCGTGTGCCCGGATTCACCGACGCGTTCGTGCGGCTCGTGCTGGCGCTGTCCGGCGGGCTGCCGCGCGAGCTCATCCGGGTGGCGCGCCGGCTCGTCGAGATCAACATCGAGTTCGAGTACGAGCTGCGTCTGCCGCAACTGGCCGACCGGCTCGTACGGGAAGAGATCCACGAGGCGGTCACCGGCACCAGGAGCCAGCTCGCCGGCACGCTGATCAGCCCGGAGTGGGGCGCGGTGCTCGACCGGCTCCGCCTGCTCGACGGCAACGGGGAGCAGGAGGGGGGGGGGGGGGGCCGCGGGCAACGCGGGGGGGGGGGTTGTGGGGGGGGGGGGGGAGAGGGCCCG
>NZ_JBEXLH010000039.1:0-35113 GCF_040609855.1 Nonomuraea sp. NPDC004580
TCCCGCCCCGCCTCCTTTTCCTCTTCCGGGGCCGGCGTCCCCGCCCCCCCCCCCCCCCCCCCCCCCACGACTCCCCTTTTCGGACGCGTACGCGCTGGCATCGACGTCTGCAGAGGGCCCGCCCCGCCTTCGGCCTGGCCCTGGCCAACGGGTGGAAAGGCATCCCCGCGTTGAATCGAGATCGGTGGTTTCCCGGTTCGCGTTGTCCACTCATGCGTGCGCGCTCGATTCTGTGGTGATCCATCGCGGCTGTTTCTGCCGGAGCGGGCATGGCCCGCGACCGGATGCGCTCGGAGACGGGGCTCCAGTCGTTCCAGGATCACGAGCAGACCTCGGACCAGCGTCCCGGCCTGCATCATGACCTGGTGGGCAGCACCCCGGGCAACCTGGTGATCGCCACCGACGCGGGAGCGGACATCTGCGGCACCGCGGAGACATATCAGCGCCGGCCGCCTGTAGAGGTGGCAGGGTCGGTGCTCGTCATGGTGTTCCCGGGCCACGGTGATCACGTGCTCGTCCGCAAGGGCCGGAGGTGGCGGTAACGCACCGGTGCGCAGAAGGTACGGCTCGGAACGTGGCTCACCAGCCCCCGCAACAGGTGCGTCATTCCCGCCGCTGCCCGGTGACCAAGCACTTCCGGCTGACCGGTGGTGACCGCAGTCGACGTCCTGTGTCGAGGAGTTGGGGCGGGTGTATCGCCCGCTCGTCGCCAGGACGTCAACTGGACACCTTTCGCGTACGGCTACACGTGAGCCGGTACCCTCACGCCCGCGCCGAAGGCGTAGAGCCGATCGCCGAACGCCGCGGCGCCCAGCGGGTGGTCGGTGGTGCCTCCGCCTTGGACTTCGGCCCAGCCGTCGAATGGGTGGTTCTGCCGAGCGGAATTGACGTAGATCCGCTTATCGGTCCCTGTGCCGAAGACGTAGAGCCGGTCACCGAACGCCGCGGCCGCCAGCGAATGGTCGGTAAGGCCGCCGCCCTGGACCTCCGTCCAGCCGCCGAACGGCTGATTCTGACGGGCCGAGTTCACGTAGATCCGCCGATCCGTCCCCGTGCCGAAAACGTACAGCCGGTCACCGAACGCCGCGGCCGCCAGCGAATGGTCCGTGAGGCCGCCGCCCTGGACCTCCGTCCAGCCGTCGAACGGCTGATTCTGCCGAGCGGAATTCACGTAGATCCGCCGATCCGTGCCCGCGGCGAAGACATACAGCCGGTCACCGAACGCCGCCGCCGCCAGCGGGTGATCCGTGAGGCCGCCGCCCTGGACCTCCGTCCAGCCGTCGAACGGGTGGTCCTGACGGGCCGAGTTGACATAGATCCGCCTGTCGGTACCCCGGCCGAAGACGTAGAGCCGATCGCCGAACGCCGCGGCCGCCGGCGGATGATCGGTGATGCCCCCTCCCTGGACCTCGTTCCAGCCGCCGAACGGCTGATTCTGACGGGCCGAGTTCACGTAGATCCGCCGATCCGTGCCCGCGGCGAAGACATACAGCCGGTCACCGAACGCCGCGGCCGCCAGCGGATGATCCGTGAGGCCGCCGCCCTGAACCTCGTTCCAACCATCGAACGGCTGATTCTGCCGAGCGGAATTCACGTAGATGCGGTTGTGGTTCATTTGTTTCCCCCGGTTCGTTGTGCGACGGATGATTGGGAGTGGACTCAGCCGTCAGGCAGGCCAGACCACGTTACGAAAGTTGGGCATGCGTCATGAGCGGCCGGAACCGATGTTTCGGTGTCCGAGCCGCGGCAAGGGAAAGAGATATTCCGATGCTCGGCGTACTGACGATGAGTATGAGATCGGTCAGTACTGCTCAGCCGCCGACGACGACCCTGAATGGCCTCCGCAAGCAGGCGACGAAACCGGAACGCTCAAGTGGTTCAGCGTTCAAATCCATGGAATCGACTTTTCCTTATCCGGCCTCCAGGCAGAGCCACCGTCCTCGTCTTTGTTCCCTGTCTGGGCAGGCCGCATCGCGCGAACGAGACAATCCACATAAGCTCGCACATCTTCATGCTGACGCTTCACCCCCACAGCCGCCCACTTACGCTCCCGATCGCGCGCTTTGAAGCAGGCCATACCTGCGGATGACCACAGGCCGATGCTCCGTCCAGCCGGCCCGAGGGCTCGGGCCTTGCTTCAGTGCGGCGAGGGCCGCCGGGCTGTCGACCGGCCAGACGTCGCTGTGGTACAGGAAGTGGGCGGTCGTTTCCACCACATCGCTTCGGGCTGTTCCCACTGCGATCGCATGGGGTCGCACTCCGATGCGGTCCGAGTTCACGGCCTCTTCGGTCCATGCGGCCGGAGCGCCCGAGTCGGCATGCGACCTCGTCCATGCCGCGTGAGCGCCGAGATCCCGCAGGTAGAACTGGCCGTGATCGGCGAAGACCGCGAAGCGGTGGTGACCGGTCGATGCGTCCCGCATCCGCCTACGCCACTGGGGCCGACATCACGGCCCGTTAACCTGTTCGGGGTGGGATGGGACCTGGCTGAGCTTCTTGCGAAGTATGACGTACCGGGCGCGCAGGTCGCAGTACTGGCCGATGGGGAGGTTCGGGACGAGGCTGCGGGGGTGCTGAGTCTGCGTACCCAGGTCGAGACCACGACCGATTCGGTGTTCAAGGTCGGCTCGATCACGAAGATCTGGACGGCGACACTGATCCAGCAACTGGTCGATGACGGGGTACTGGATCTCGATCGTCCTGTTCGCGACTACTTGCCCGGGTTCCGGCTGGGCGACCCGGCCGCCACCAAGAACCTGACCGCCCGCCACCTGCTCACTCACACCGGCGGCATCGACGGGAACCACTTCGTCGACACCGGTCGCAACGACGACGCGATCGAGAGGTTCGTCGCCATCCTTGCCGAGGCGGAGCACCTCCTCCCGCCCGGCACCGTCTTCTCCTACTCCAACAGCGGGTACGTGATCCTCGGCCGGCTGGTGGAGGTGCTACGCGGCAAGCCCTATCACGACGTGCTCCGCGAACGTCTGGTGACGCCCCTGGGTTTGCAGACTGCCGCCATCGACCCCTATGAGGCGATCCTGCACCGGGCGGCGGTCGGCCACGTCCACAGCGGCGGCGGCGAAGTCGTACCGGTCAAGGAGTGGGCGGTTTCCTACTACGCGGCGCCCAGCGGGTCGCACTTCGCGATCAGCGCTCGGGAGTTGCTGGAGTTCGTACGCCTGCATCTCGCCGATCCCGCGCTGGCGGCGCTGCGCGAGCCGCAGCTGGACGACGTCCCGGACTTCGGTGGCGGCGTCATCGGCTGGGGGCTCGGATGGATGCTCTATCAGGACGGCGTCGTGGGGCATACCGGTGTCGCCAAGGGGCAGAAGGCGTGGCTGCGCGTCGTCCCGTCGGCGGGGGTGGCGGTGGCGGTGCTGACGGACAGCGCGGGCGGGGAGCCTTTGGCGTACGAGACCTTCGAGGCGGTGCTCGGGGAGCTGGCGGGCGTCGAGACGTCGCCACGTCCTGCGCCGCCCTTGAACCCGGCCGCGATCGACGCGGACCGCATGTGCGGCACCTACCGCTCGACGCTGCACGACATCACCTTGACCAGCGAGAACGACCGCGCGTTTCTACCGCGCCGGCGGGTCGGAGAAGCGGGTCGAGGTCGTACGACTCAACGACAGCTCGATCATCACCGTCGACCCCGATCCCTCCGGCCACCAGGTCCTGTCGCTGGTCGGCTCCGACGATCATGGCCGCGCCCGTTACCTGCACAACGGCACCGCCGCCTACCGGATCGCCTGAACGTCGATGACGAGACCGGACGTGGCGACGCCGATCTCACCGTCGTACGCGGTCGCGGCGGCGGCTCGCGCGGCGGCGGGGCCGGTGCCCGGCTGCAGGTGAGTCAGTAACAGATGCCGGGCAGCGGCTTGCCGGGCTTGCCGGCCTGCCTGGCGGGCGCTCGTCAGGAGGGAGCCCTTCGGGACCTGGTCCACGTAAGTGCCCTCGGCCAAGAGGAGGTCGGCGTCACGGGCCAGCTC
Organism: Nonomuraea sp. NPDC004580; assembly: GCF_040609855.1. Classification (NCBI taxonomy): domain Bacteria; kingdom Bacillati; phylum Actinomycetota; class Actinomycetes; order Streptosporangiales; family Streptosporangiaceae; genus Nonomuraea; species Nonomuraea sp. NPDC004580. The sequence continues at coordinate 3,993 of NZ_JBEXLH010000039.1, forward strand.
CACGCGGTCGGGGCTGGGGCCGCTGTCTCCGGTGTAGACGAGGATCCGTCCGCCTGCTGTCAGCCTTATGCCGGCGTTGGGCACCGAGTGCGGGAGCAACGTGGTCGGCGCCGACCCGTTCCAGCAGCCGGGACACGGTCGCGTAGCCGGGGTCGATGAGCAGCCTGAACCCGTCGTGCCGCACGAGGTACCCGCTGCACGCCTGGCCCGCCGCCGGCCAAACGCCGCATCCGCCGAGAACTGTCAGCACCATTGGCGAAACCCCTTTCCCAAGAGCTGTTGGAAAAGTATTATCCCAACGTGTCTTCGGAAAATGACCTCGTCCCCCTGCGCGCCCTGGCCAACCCGCTGCGCATCCGCATCGTGTCGTTGCTCACCGGCGCGTCGATGTCGGCCACCGAGGTCGCCCACGAACTCGGCATCGCGCACGCCTCCGCCAGCTACCACCTGCGCCAGCTTGCCAAGGCGGGTTTCCTCCAGCAGACGGACGAGCAGCCGCGTTCCGGCAAGGGCCGCCCGCAGCTGCGCTACCGCTACGACCCGTCCAGCGGCGAGCGGCTCGACCGGTCCGAGGGACGGCAGCTCCTGTTCGAGGCGATGAGCTCCGACCTGGCCAGGCGCCTGACGGAGACCGAGCGCCAGCGCACGTCCATGGACGCCGAGGTGTGGCTGCCCAGGTCCGTCTGGGAGGAGGTGGTCGGCCTGATCGACCAGGCCGTGGCACTGGTGCACGACAAGGCAGGGCCGCCGCACGACGGCGTCAAGGTCAGCATGACCGCGATCCTGCTCGAACTCCGCGACGAGCGGTGATCGGGCGCCTGCTCGTCTGTACGGCCGGCGCGTTCCTGTCGATCGGACTGCTCGTCCCCGCCGTTCCGCGCTACCTGACCGGCCCGTTGGGTCAGCAGGCCGGCATGGTGGGCGTCTCGCTGGCCGTCACCGCGGCGGCAGGAGTGCTCGCCCGCCCGCTCGCCGGACGGGTGGCCGACAGGCTCGGACGGCGCGCGGCCCTGTGCGCGGGGGCGCTGCTGCTGTCCGGTACGTCCCTCGCGCTGCTCGCCGCCGGGGAGTTACCGCTGTTCCTCGTCCTGCGCGGCGTCGCGGGGGTCGGGGAGGCGCTGGCGTACGTCGGTCTCGCCACGCTGGCCGGCGATCACCGGCGGCCCGGTGCGGCGATCAACCACTTCTCCGTCGTCGTCAACGCCGGCCTGCTCACGGGGCCGGTCATCGCCGAGACGCTGTACGCCACGTGGGGGTTCGCCGCCGTCTGGGCCACGGCCGCTGCCGCGGCGCTCGGCTCGGCGGCGGTCGGGCTCACCTTGCCGAAGACCGTGGGGAGCGCCGCTGAAAGCGCGGGATCAGGTTCGGCAACCGGGCGGGCCCGCCTGTACCACCCGTCGGCGCTGCGGCCCGGCATCGCCTACCTGGCCTCCGTGTGGGGCTGCACCGCCGTCAGCGCCTTCCTCCCCCTCCACCTCGACGGCGACTCCGGCAACCTCCACTTCCTGGTCTACGGCGGCGTCCTCATCGCCATCCGCCTGGCCGGACACCGCCGGCTGGCCACGACCGCCCCCGCGCGCCTGGCCGTCGCCTCCCTCCTGCTGACCGGAGCGGGAACGCTCCTGCTCGCCACCTGGCCCTCCCCGGCGGGAACGTGGTGCGCCATCGCGCTGATCGGCGCCGGGCAGGGCCTCGGCCTGCCCGCCTTCCTCCGGATGGCCGTGCACGACGTGCCCGCGGAGGAGCGCGGCTCAGCGGTGGCCACCACGACGGCCTTCTTCGACGTCGGTTTCCTCAGCGCCGCCCTGTCCCTCGGCGTCCTGGCCGACCGGTTCGGCCTGGCCGCCGGCTTCGCCGTGGCGGGCGTCGTGTCCGCCGCCGGAGCCCTGCTGTTCATGCCCGTACGCAAAGGAGCCCCCCCTTGACCATTCCCGACGCTGACCTGGCCGGCTACGCGGACGTGGTGTTCGACGTCGCCGTCCCCCTCCTGGCGGACGACCGGGTGCTGATCAACGCGGAGATCGAGCACGCTCCGCTGGCCCGGGCCCTCGCCGAGGCCGCCTACACCAGAGGCGCCCGTTATGCCGACATCTGGTACTTCGACCCGTACGCCAAACGCTCCCGCGTCCAGCACGCCGAAACGGCGACCCTGGCCGAGGTGCCCGCGTGGCTCGACGCCCGCAACGACGAGGTGGGACGGCACGGCGGCATCATCGTCAACATCCGCGGCGCCGCCGCCCCCGACCTCCTGGCCGGGCTCGACCCGGTACGCGTCGGCCTGGACCGCATGCCGTCGCTCACCTCACGGCAACGGCTCCAGCTCGGCAACCTGGTCCGCTGGACGATCATCCCGTACGCCACCCCCGAGTGGGCCCGTACCGTCTTCGGCGAACCCGACCAAGCCCGGCTGTGGCAGCACCTGCGCCGCATCCTCCGCCTCGACGAGCCAGACCCGCGCGCGGCCTGGCGGCAGCGCATCGCCGAGCTGCTCGACCGCGCCCGGCGGCTCACCGACCTGCGCCTGGACGCCGTACGGTTCGAGGGCCCCGGCACCGACCTGACCATCGGCCTGCTCCCGGACGCCCACTGGACCGCCGCCCGCTTGGAGGACGTCGAGGGCCGCCCGTTCCAGGCGAATCTGCCGACCGAGGAGGTGTTCACCACCCCCGACTACCGGCGCGTGGACGGGACGGTTCGCGCCACCCGGCCGCTGTCCCTCGACGGGGCCGTCATCCGCGACCTGGAGCTGACGTTCGCCGGCGGCGTCGTGACCGAGGTCAGGGCGAGCGCCAGGGCCGACCTCGTCCGTACGCACCAGGCCACCGACGCGGGGGCGGCCCGGCTGGGCGAGCTCGCCCTGGTCGATCGTTCGTCGCGGGTGGGCGAGAGCGGCGTCACGTACATGGAGACCCTCCTGGACGAGAACGCCACCTGCCACCTGGCCTGGGGCGCGGGACTGCCTCCCGGCGTGCCCGCCCGGCTGCGTACGGACGATCCCGTACGGCTGGACGCGGCGGGCGTGAACACCTCGCGCGTGCACGTCGACTTCATGGTCGGCGGCCCGGACGTCACGGTCACCGGGCTCGGGCCGGGCGGGAAGGTGGTGCTGTTGCGCGACGACGTCTGGCAGTTCTGACGCCCTGGGCGCCGAGGGCGCCCAGGGCGGGTCACGTCAGACGATCACGGTGTTGCAGCTCGGGACGTAGCCGACCACTCCGGTGCGGAGGTTGCGGCCGTACTCCCAGACGGTGGTGGTCACGCCGTTGTCGCAGGTGTACGAGGTGCCGTCCACCGCGCGGTGGATCTCCCAGCCCTGACCGGGATAGCCGAGGCCGACCCTGGTGGATCGGCCGTCCGCCCGGGCGAAGATCCTGACCCCGGGCACCCGGAAGTCGATGCCCGACCGCGCCTGCGCCGCGACCGCCGTCCCGGGTGCCGCCGCCGCGGCCGGCACGGCGAGGGCGCCGAAGCCGAGCGCCAGACCGAGGGCGAGGCCGCTGATGGCCTTGATCTGAGTACGCATGTCATTGCCTTCCTGTTCCGGTGCCGCCGGGGTGGCGGCGTCCACGGCACCGATCGTGCGGCCCGCCACAGCCGGAGCAGGAGGGGTTTCCCGTCGCCCCGCGCCGGGGGTGGCCAGGGAAACCCATACTGATCACCACAAAGAGCAACCGACCTGCCACGTTGAGTAAAGTTCTGGGTGTGGAGACTCCTGGTTCCGTGTTGCGGCGGTTGCGGGTGGCGCGCGGGCTGTCGCTGAACGAGCTCGCGCGGCTGACCCACTACACCAAGGGCTACCTCAGCAAGGTCGAGACCGGGGAGAAGGCGCTCTCGGTCGGAGTCGCCCGCGCCTGCGACACGGCGCTGCAGACCGGTGGTGAGCTGACCGGTCTGGCCGAATCGCTCGCCCCGCCCGGCGGCGGCTGCCCCTACCGAGGGCTGCGGCCGTACGAACCCGAGGACGCCCGCTGGTTCTTCGGCCGCGACCGAGCCGTCAGCGCCCTGCTCGCACGCCTGGCCGCACCACCACGCGGACCGCTGATCGTCGTCGCCCCCTCAGGAGCGGGCAAGACCTCCCTGCTGCGAGCCGGACTCCTGCCCGCCCTGCGCCGCGGAACACTGCCCGCACCCGGCTCCCGCACATGGCCGGTCATCCTGTTCACGCCCGGCGAGCACCCCGTCGCCACGCTGCTGGCCCGGATCGGCACGCTCATCGGCCACACCCCCGGCGAAGACACCGCCGGAAGGCTTGCCGACGGCCCCGCTGACGGCCCCGCCGAAGACCCCGCTCAAGATCTTGCTGAAGATCTTGCTGACGACCCCGCCGTCCTTGTCCGGTGGATCGGAGACGCGTTCAACGGCCCGGCCCGCACCGCTGCGGCCCGCCGCCTGGTCCTGATCGTCGACCAGCTCGAGGAGATCTTCACGCTCTGCCGCGACGAGACCGAGCGCCGTACCTTCCTCTCCGCGATCGACGCCCTGGCCGGTGCCGGCGCGCTGGTGGTCCTCGGCCTGCGCGCCGACTTCTACGGCCACTGCCTCAGCCACCCCACCCTGCTGACCGCCCTGCGCGAAGCCCAACTTCCGCTCGGCCCCATGAACGTCGCCGAACTCCGCACCGCCATCACCGGCCCCGCTCACCAAGCAGGACTCACCGTCGAACCCGCACTGGTCGAACTCCTGCTCAGAGACATGGGCCTACCAGCCACGATCGACGAACAGGACAGCGTCCACGAGCCGGGCACGCTCCCCCTGCTCTCCCACGCCCTGCTCACCACCTGGCAACACCGCACGGGCGACACCCTCACCGTGACCGGCTACCGGAAGACCGGCGGCATCGCGGGCGCCGTCGCCGCCACCGCCGAACAGGTCTACACCGCCCTCGACCCCACCGCCCAGGACATCGCCCGCCGCCTGCTCCTGCACATGGTGTGCGTCGAGGAGTCGGGAGCCGAAACCCGCCGCCCCATCGACATCAGCACCCTGCCACCCGCCCACTTCCCACCTGGCCCGACCTCGCAGGTGATCGACGCCTTCACCACCGCCCGCCTCCTCACCCTGACCGACGACTCCGCCCGGCTCGCCCACGAGGCCCTGCTGCGAGCCTGGCCGAGGCTGCGCGAGTGGATCCACTCCGACCGCGCGGGACTGCGTACCCACCGGCGGCTTTCCGAGACGGCCTCGGCGTGGGACCGCGAGGCCCGTGACCCCTCGCTGCTCTACCGGGGCACGCGCCTGCGGACCGCCCTCGACTTCGCCGCCGCGAACCCCGCCGCTCTCACGACCACCGAGCAGGAGTTCCTGGACGCGTGCCAGGCAGCGCAGGCGGCGGAACAAGGGACGGCCCGCCGCCACGCCCGCCTCCGGCGACAGGCGGTCGCGGGGCTCGCCGTGCTCCTGGTGGCGGCACTGGTCTCGGCGATCGTCGCGGTGGACGCCGCCCGTACCGCCGAGCAGCGGCTCGTTCTGGCGCAGAAGGAGAAGAACCTCAACCTGTCACACAGCCTCGCCGTGCAGAGCGAGAGCCTGCTCGATCGCGACTCCACCGTCGCCCGGCTGCTGGCGGTGGCCGCCCACCGCATCGCGCCGACCGCCGCCGCTCGGCGGGCGATGCTGAACGCGCTTGCCCACCCGGCCCGCGGGGAGCTCGCCGGTCACGGCGACTCGGTGGTGCGGTCATCGTTCAGCTCGGACGGACGCCTTCTGGCCACCGCCGGTTTCGACGGCACCGTACGCCTGTGGGACGTGTCCACCCGCCGCCAGACCGGCATACTGACCGGCCACGACAGCGGAGTCCACGCTGCGGACTTCAGCCCCGACGGACGTCTCCTGGTCACCGCCGGCAGCACTGTGCGTTTGTGGGACGTGGCCGCTCGCCGCCAGGTGGCCGAACTCATCGGCCACCGAGGCGCCGTCTACACCGCGGACTTCAGCCCGGACGGACGTCTCCTCGCCACCGCCGGCTTCGACGGCGCCCTGCGGCTGTGGGACGTGACCGGCCACCGCCAGATCGCCGCACTCACCGGCCACCGGGGAGAGATCTACGGGGTGAACTTCAGCCCCGACGGCCGGCTCCTGGTCACCGGCGGAGCCGACAGGACCGTCCGGCTGTGGAACGTCACCACCCGCCGGCAGGCCGGCGAGCCGCTCGCCCGTCACGATCACGCGGTGCCCGACGTGGACTTCAGCCCGGACGGCCGGCTGATCGCCGTCGCGGCGGACGACGACACGGTACGCCTGTGGGGGACGGCCACCCGTCGCCCGGCGGGCCCGCCGCTGACCGGCCGCCCTGATCACCGGATCGACACGGTGACGTTCAGCCCCGACGGCCGGCTCCTGGTCGGCGGGGGACGCGGGGGCGGTGGCGCCCTGCTGGTGTGGGACGTCGCCGCCCGCCATGAGATCGGCGCACCGCTCCCCGGCCATGCGGACTGGGTCGCCGACGTGCAGTTCAGCCCGGACGGGCGGCTGCTGGCCAGCAGTTCCACCAGTGGCGACAACACCGTACGGCTGTGGGACATGGCCACGCATCGTCCGCTCGGCCCTCCGCTGGGCCCTGGGGGTGCGGCGGTCGAGGCCGTGGCGTTCAGCCCGGACGGACGTGTCCTGGCCACCGGCGAAACCGGGCGGGACGGGAGCGTGCGGTTGTGGGACGCCCGCACCCGCCGCTCTCTCGGGCCGCCGCTCACCGGGCACGCGGGCCCGGTCACCGAGCTGCGGTTCAGCCCGGACGGGCGCACGCTGGTCAGCACCGACGGCTCCCCACCCGTGCGGTTGTGGGACGTCCGCACCCGCCGTTCCGCCGGTGTCCTGGAGGAGACGCACGGGGCAGAGATGGCTCTCAGTCCCGACGGCCGCCTGCTCGCCGTCGCCAGGACCGGCCTCGTCCAGGGCCACGACGACGCCGGCGTGCCGAACGTGGAGCTGCGGGACGTGACGACCCGCCGTCCGATCGGAGCGCCACTGCTCGACCACACCGAAGGGCTGGTCGACCTGGAGTTCAGCCCGGACGGCCGCACCCTCGCCGTCGCCGGCGAACGCGGCCTCCGGATCCGGTTCTATGATCTCGCCAGCCGGCAGCCCGTAGGCACTCCCCTCATTGGCCACACCGGCGCCGTGACCGACATCGAGTTCGCTCCCGGAGGACACGTCCTGGCCAGCGCCGGCACCGACAAGATGGTACTGCTCTGGGACGTGGCGACACGCCGTCAGATCGGCGTCCCGCTGAGCGGTCACGACGAGGAGGTGACGGACGTGGCGTTCGCGCCGGACGGCCGGCTGGCCAGCGCCGGTCTCGACGGAACGATCAGGTTGTGGGACGTCGCCACCCACCGCCCGATCGGCGCCCCGCTGACCGCCTCCGACCTCGCCCTCCGCACGCTGGCGTTCAGCCCGGACGGCCGCACGCTGGCCGCCGCCGGCGACGACGGCGACATCCGGCTCTGGGACGTGGCCCTCCCGCCCGACCCCGCCGAGGCACTCTGTACGATCGCCGGCCGCGCGCGCCCCCACCTCACCCCGGCCGAGTGGCGGCAGTACCTCTCCCACGAACCGATCCGACCGATATGCCCAGCGCGCTCCATGATGAGCAAGTGATCGATCATTACCGCGCTCTCTTCGAACGGCACCAGTGGCTCAGAAACGCCCTCTGCTGGACCGTGGTCTTCACGGGCTTCCCCATCATGCTCGACGCCCCTGCCATCTACGGCCGTTGAGCCCCCGGTGCGGGTGCCTGTCGATACGGTCGTCTGTTCAGCATCACGATATCGGACTATCATCGCCCTATGGCGATTGAGAGTGAGGCCGGCTCCTGCGTCAGTGCCGACATCGCCGCCGGGGTTCCTCCGGCGGCCGCGCTGTTCCACTCGCTGGCCGATCAGAACCGGCTGCGCATCGTGCAGCGTCTGGCGCGCGGCGAGGCGCGCGTGGTGGATCTGGTGACCGAGCTGGGGCTGGCGCAGTCCACCGTGTCCAAGCACCTGGCCTGCCTGCGTGACTGCGACCTGGTCGACTACCGCGCAGAGGGCCGCCAGTCCTTCTACAGCCTGACCCGGCCCGAGCTGATGGACTTGCTCGCCTCCGCCGAGCAACTCCTCGCCGCCACCGGCCACGCGGTCACGCTCCGCCCATGAGCACCGTCGACGTCCGGCGCACGGTGCTGCGGCGGCGGATCCGGCTGCTAGTGGCGGCCACCATCACGTACAACGTGATCGAAGCGGCGGTCGCCGTCACCGCCGGTACGATCGCCTCCTCCGCCGCCCTGATCGGCTTCGGCCTGGACTCGCTGGTCGAGGTGGCCTCCGCCGCCGCGGTGGCCTGGCAGTTCGCCGCCGCCGACCACGAGAGGCGGGAACGTACCGCGCTGCGCGTCATCGCCGTTTCGTTCTTCGCGCTCGCCGCGTACGTCACCTTCGACGCCGTACGCGCCATCCTCGGCGACGGCCAGGCCGAACACTCGACCCCCGGCCTCATCCTGGCCGCCCTCTCGCTGGTCGTCATGCCGTTCCTGTCGGCCGCGCAACGCCGCGCCGGCCGCGAACTCGGCTCCGCCAGCGCCGTCGCCGACTCCAAGCAGACCCTGCTGTGCACGTACCTGTCGGGAGTCCTGCTGGTGGGGCTGGCGCTCAACAGCCTGTTCGGCTGGTCCTGGGCCGACCCGGTCGCCGCCCTCGTCATCGCCGCCGTCGCCGTCAAGGAAGGCCGCGAAGCCTGGCACGGCGACGCCTGCTGCGCCACCCCGGCCACCGACGAGGCCGACGAGGCCGACGAGGCCGGGGAATGCGGACCCACCTGCACCTGCCGCACATCCCCCGAAGCCTGACACAGCACTCACCACAGAAGATCATCGGGACCGCCCAGGTCCGGCAGCCGGTCAGGTCGCAGGTCCGGCGAGCAGTCCGATCGTGAAGTCGATGGCCTTGGCCAGCCGCTGGGGGTCGTGTCCGGCGCGTTCGCGTACGCGTAGTCCGAGCACCGTCGTGAGCAGCGACTCCGCTGCGGCTTCGACGTCCAATGTGGCAGGAAGGTCGCCGTCGCGGATGCCGCGGCGGAGAAGCGACGCGAGGGACTGCCTGGTGCCTTCGAACGCGGCTTCGGTCCTTTCCTGGACCGCTGGGTCGGTGGCGCCGAGCTCGGTGGCCGTGTTGACCACGAAGCAGCCACGACCGGCCTCGTGGGTGACCATCCAGATGAGCCCTTCCCGCAGAATCTGGAGGCTGGAGCCGGGGACGCTCAGTTGCTCTTCGGCTTGAGCGGACTCGGTGGCCCGGTAGTGGTCCAGCGCCCGCAGGAACAGGGTGCGCTTGTCGTTGAAGGTCCGATAGAGACTGCTCTGCTTGAGGTCGAGCTCGGCGCCCAGGTCACGGACGGAAGTGGCGTTGTAACCGCGGCACCAGAACAGGTGGGTCGCCTTGGCGACCACGTTCTGCTCATCGAACTCCCTGGGTCGTGCCATGGTCCCACCCTAGCAAGGTTGTGGAGCGATAGCTCCCGTATTAGGGTGTGCCGCAATATGGGAGCGATCGCTCCCAAATCCCAGAGAGGTTTCCTAGATGACGGCGACGGACTCGACCCTGAGCGAGCGAGACACAGCGCAGAAAGGCCGCTGGATCGCGGTGTCCGCTGTAGCCTTCGGCACATTTCTCCTGGTCACAGCAGAGCAACTCCCCATCGGACTGCTCACCCCGGTCGGATCGGCCCTGTCGGTGTCGGAGGGCGCAGCCGGGCTGATGGTCACGGTCCCCAGCATCGTCGCCGCCTTCGCGGCGCCGATGGTCCCGCTGCTCGTCGGGAGGATGGACCGGAAACTGCTGCTCGTCTCCCTGATGGGGCTCATGACGCTCGCCAACCTGGCATCCGCCCTGGCCCCCACGTACCCGCTCCTGATCGCTGCCCGCGTACTGGTCGGCGTGGCCGTCGGGGGGTTCTGGGCCATCGCGGGAGCCCTGGCCATCCGGCTCGTCCCGGCCGCACACGTGCCGCGGGCCACTGCGATCATCTTCGGCGGCGTCGGGGCCGCGAACGTCTTCGGCGTCCCCATCGGCACGATGATCGGCGGGCTGGCGAACTGGCGGATCGCGTTCGGCACGCTGAGCGCCCTCGCGCTCGCCGTGCTGGTCGCCTTGCTGGCCTTGCTGCCACCGCTGGCGGCGGCTCAGCCCGTCGGCCTGCGGCGACTGGCCGACCAGTTTCGCAACCAGGGTGTCCGGGTCGGCATCCTGGCGACCTTCCTGATCGTGACCGGACACTTCTCGGCCTATACGTTCATCAGCCCTGTGCTGCGGGATCTGTCCGGCATCGACGAGCGGTTCGTCGGGCCGCTGCTGTTCGGGTTCGGCGTGGCGGGCATCATGGGGAACTTCGTCGCGGGTGCCGCCGTGGCCAGAAGACTCCATCGCACCGTCCTGTCGATCGCCGCCGCTTTGGGGGTGACCGTGCTGCTCTATCCCCTGGCAGGGCTGACCGGCGCGGGCGGGGTGACGCTGCTCGTGGTCTGGGGCCTGGTGTACGGCGGGGTCTCCACGAGCCTCCAGACGTGGATGATCAAGGCCGCGCCGCAGGCGGTCGAGGAGGCGTCCGCTCTGTGGGTGGCGGCGTTCAACCTCTCGATCGGCCTCGGCGCGCTGGCCGGCGGCGCGGTCGTCGATGCCCTGCCGCTCCAGTGCATCATGTGGCTCGCCGGGGGGCTCGTTCTGGCCGCCGGGCTGGCCGTGTGGACCGCGCGCCGGAACGAGAGCCTGCGCTGACCTCAGAGCATCCCTGATCACCTTCCGAAACTATACCGGCTGACCGGTATAGTTTCGGGCATGCCACGACCGAGCTCGAAGGATCGCCTCCTCGACGCCGCCGCCGACGTGCTGCTGTCGCAGGGGGCGGAGTCGCTCACCCTCGAAGCCGTCGCCAAGCGGGCCGGGGTCTCCAAGGGCGGGCTGTTCTACCACTTCCCCACCAAACAGGCCCTGGTCGCCGCCATGGCCGACCGGCTGACCAGAGCGTTCGATGAGGCGCTCGCTCAGGCGGGCACCCGTCCGGGTGACTTCCTGCGCGCCTACGTCGATGCCACCATCCCCGAACAGCACACCACCGCCACCGCGCCCGCCGACCGCGTCACCGCGGCGCTGCTCGCCGTGCTGTTCGTGGACCCGGCGCAGCTGCAGCCGTTGCGTGAGCGGTTCGCCGCCTGGCAGGCCAGGCTCGCCGATGACGGCATCGACCCGGCGGCGGCGACCGCCGTACGGCTGGCCGTGGACGGGTGGTGGGCCGCCAGGCTGCTCGGCCTCGGCTCACCCGGACCTGACCTGCACGAGAAGACCCGCCGCTACCTGATGGAGGCCATCGACCGTGCTGCGCACGACTAAGGGCTTGATGCTCGCCACGGACATCGGCTTCGCGGTCTATTTCGCCGTCACCGGCCTCGGGCTCATCCCGCTGGAGTGGGCCTTCGCCGACTACGCCAACCCGCTGATGGTGGACTGGAACTGGTCCTTTCTCTGGATCGACCTGCTGGCCAGCGCCACCGGCCTGACCAGCCTGTGGCTCCTGCGCCGCGACCAGGCGAGCGGCCCGTCACTGATGCTGGTCTCGCTGGTGCTGACCATGGCTTCGGGGCTCATGGCGATCGCGTTCTGGACGCTGCGGGGCGACTTCTCCCTCGCCTGGTGGATCCCGAACCTCTACCTCCTGCTCTTCCCCATCCCCGGGATCATCTCCTTGACGAGACAACCCCTGGGCAGCCGCGCGTGAGAAGGGCCACGAAAGGCGACCCGGGCAGGATACGTCTCCGCCGAGAACCTCTTCGCCCGGGAGATCGTGCGCCGCCTGCCGCCGCACCCATCCTGGTCCGCTCCTGGGGCCTGTGAGCCTCAGCCGGCAGGGGTTAGGCTGCGTGGCGACATAACGAGAGGTGGAGCGTGGCGGAGGGGCTGCTCGAAGGTTACGGGCGCAGGTATGCCTCCGCGGTGCGCCTGGCGACGCTGGTGCCCATCTGCCTCATCGCGCCGTTCAGGGCGGCACCCGGGCAGTTGGTGAGCACTCTGATCGTGGTCGCCGCCGCGGCCGGGTGGACGTGCTGGTTCGCGTGGTGGTTGCGGAACGGGCGGGGCAGCGCGCTGGTCGCCCTCGACGTCGCCGTCATGAACGGGCTGTTCTGCACCGTCTTCTGGACCGGCGCCGTGGACTCCCTGAACACGGGATGGCTGCGGCTGCTGGTGGACTTCGCCGTGGTGACGTACCAGTGGCACACCCCGCTGAGGGTGGGCGTGCCGGCGGCGGTCGGCGCCGTCGGCGGGGCGGTGGCAATCCTGCTGGCGGCGGGAGCGTGGGAGGTGGACTCCAGCCTGGCCACGGGGATCCTGCTGGCGCTGCCGGGCGCCGCGGTCGGCAGGGTGGCGTGGATCTTCATGAACCGTACGGCCAGACGGGTCGAGGCGCTGGCGCAGGAGGCGCTGCGAGCGCGCGGCGAGGCGCTGCTGGCGGCCGGCGTACGCGCGGAGGAGCGCGAGCAGGTCAACTCGCTGCACGACACGGCGGCGACGACGCTGCTGATGGTGGGGCTCGGCCAGGTACGCTCCGGCGCCCGCTGGCTGGCCCCGCAGGCGCGGCGCGACCTGGCCCGGTTACGCGAGGCCGCCGGGCGGGCGCCCGAGGAGGCCGACCTGGTCGAGCTGGTGCGGGCCGCGCCGGCCCTGACGCAGCTGACGGCGGACTTCGACGGTCCCGACCGGCTCCGCCTGCCCTACGAGGCCGCCCGGGCGATCGCCGACGCGGCGGGCGAGGCCCTCGCCAACGTACGCCGCCACTCGGGCACCGGCCGCGCGACCGTCCGGCTCAGCGGCGACCCGCGGGCGCTGCGGCTGGACGTCACCGACGACGGGCGGGGGTTCGATCCGGAGAGGGTGCTCGGCACGCGGCGCGGCCTGCGCGAGTCCGTCCACGCCAGGATGGAGCGCGCGGGCGGCACGGCCACGATCACCTCCGCCCCAGGTCAGGGGACGCGGGTCCGGCTCGAATGGAGCCAAGCCGACCGGACCGGCGCCGCGCAGGACGACCCCGTCGAGGCGTCGGCGCGGGCGCGGCTGGGGCGCGGACTGCGGATCACGACACTGTTCGTCGCCCTGGCGGCCGTGTTCGGGATCGCGCTGCCCACCGTCATCCGCTACCTGCCCACCTATGAAACGCCGGCGGCGCAGCTCGGCGCCTTCGCGGTGATCGGAGTCGTGCTGCTGGCGGAGGCCGTGCTGATCGTGCGGGGACGCTCGTGGGGCCGGTGGCGTGGCCCGGTGATCGCGCTCGTGCTCGCGGTTTCCCTGGTGTCGTACGTCGCCCTGCCCGGCGGGCGCACCTCGACCGGCGAGGACTGGATGTTCGCCGCCGCCACCTGGCCGGGACTCATCGTCGTGCTCGACCGCCCGCTGCGCTCGGTCCTGATGTTCATGGCGGCCCACGAACTGGTCGCGCTGTTCCACCTGGTCGTGCTCGAAGGGTCCACGTTCCTGACGCTGGCCCGTTTCGCGACCGGATCCGTCACGGTGATCGGCTACCCGTTGTTCCTGGCCGTCCTGGCGACCGTGCTGCGTGACCTCGGCGCGGCGGCGGTGGCCGCGCGCAGGGAGATCGAGCAGGTGCGCGTCGCGGAGGCCGTCGCCGGTGAGTCGCATCGCCGCAGGCGGCAGCGCTTCGCCGAGCTGTCGGACACCACCGTACCGCTGCTGGAAGGACTCGCCGACGGCTCGCTCGACCCGCAGGACCTGCAGGTCCAGCGGCGCAGCGCCATCGAGGCGGCCCGCATGCGCCGCCTGTTCGCCGAGGCCGACGAGGCCGACGACCCGCTCCTGCACGAGCTGCACCACTGCATCGACGTGGCCGACCGCAAGGGCGTCGTGGTGGAGCTGGACACCCGCGGACAGTGGCCCACCCCTCCGGTGCCGGTCAGGAGAGACCTCACCGAAGCCGTCCTCGTCGGCCTCGCCACCGCCGCCACGCGTGCCCGTGTCACCGTTCTCGGCACCCCCGCCCTCGTCTCGGTCAGCGTGGTCGCCGACTGCGGTGCCGTCGACGTACCGCCACCCGCCGCGCCCGGTGTCCAGGTCGAGACGTTGACCAGCGGCGACACCGCCTGGATGGAGGCCCAATGGCAACCGGCGGCGTCCTCGTCGCCTTGACGCTCACTCCTCCGGCGCCTGTGCGTTCACGCGCCGGAGGGCACGTCGCCGCTCCCCCTGCGGCAGTGCGTCGGCGGCCAGCAGCCGGGGCAGCAGGTCTGGTTCCGAGGTCATCGCCCGGAAGACGAGCTCGACGGTCACCTCATGGCCGGGGCGGTGGACGACCTCGACCAGGTCACCGGCGCTGATCTCGCCGGGCTCGATCACGCGCAGGTACGCGCCCGGCCGTGCGGCCTTCGTGAAGCGCTTGATCCAGCCCTCCTGCTCCAGCCAGCCCTGGAAGGTGGAGCACGGGATGCGCGCGCAGGACACCTCCAGGACGACGTCCCGGCCGATCCGCCAGCGCTCGCCGATCAGGGCGCCGTTGACGTCAAGGCCCAAAGTGGTGAGGTTCTCCCCGAAGACGCCGTTCGGGAGTGTCCGCGCCAGCTCGGCCTCCCATGTGTCGAGATCCTCGCGAGCGTACGCGTAGACGGCCTGATCGGGGCCACCGTGATGCTTGACGTCATGGGCCCGGTCACCGGCGATGCCGACCGCGCCGGTGCCCTTGGGGCCGGGAGCGGCGACGGCGACCGGACCGTCGACCGGCCGCTTGTCGATGCCCGTCAGCCTCAGCCCCTTCCACGGGTTCGGGCGGGGGTGGCCGATGTTGACCGAGAGCAGCTTCATGACAACGACGCTACGTGGCGTCGCCCGATGCGGGCCACGCGTTTTCCTCGGAGGTGCGGACGGCTCGTCGCAGGACGGCACGGAGAGCCGATGATCCCGCGGATGCGGGCGGTGCAGGCGTCGGGCGACGCATGGAACCGACCGGCGAACGTGAACGGGGTACTGCCGGGCCGTCCGCCCGCCTGACCGGGCAGGCGGCCGTAGCCGCTACACTCCGTTCACGCCGTCAGCGGCCGGTGTCCCGCCACTGGTAGAGGTCGCGCAGCAGGGCGATCTCGGCGCCGTGGTGGATCACTTCCTTGTTGACGTGCTGGACGATGATCTCCATGGGGTTCCGCTCGGGGCCGACCGCGGGCGGGTTCGCCAGGTCGGCGTCCGAGAGCTTGCGGACCCCCGCGTTCCATCTCCCGTACATCTCGTCGAGCTGCTTGAGCGCCTCCTCAGCGCGTCCCGCGTACGGAAATGTCTGGACGTCGATGTCCTCGCCGCCGAAGTGCCATCCGACCCGATAGCCCAGGCACGAGACGATGACGTGCGCCATCCGCCAGGCGATCGTGGTCACCGGCGCCGGCACCGGATCGGGGGACGCGTAGTCCATCGTCCACTCCCCCGCCCCCGCCGGCATCGGCGCGACCGACCTCCCCTGGGGCCGGATGCTCCAGCAGCCGCGTACCGGCTCCCAGAAGTACTCCTCATCGGTGAGACCGTCGAGGCGCGGCCGCAGGTTCTTGCGCCAGTGCCAATCCAGCTGCTCCGCGAGGCGCTCGCTTCTCGTCATCCGCGCACCCTATCGGCCTCCGGAGACAGCTTCAGGAGAGTCCCGCTTGCACTCCGCCCGGTGACGCCAAGCGTTTGGGCGCCAGCCCGCCCATCCGGTCAAGGTCGAAGAGCGTGCGCCAGTGCCCCGTCCGTCCGCCCTCAGCGTCCAGGTGTGCGAGGACTTGCGCCGTGACCTGTACGTCCGGCATCACCCGATGGCGACGCCGAAGCGGCTCGATCCGCAGATACCTGATGAAGTCATCGAGCCGGTGCGACGGCAGTTCCGGGAAGAGCGCGCGGGCCGGCCGTACGAAGTCGAGCAGCGGGACACCCGCCAGGACCGGACAGTGCGGCCGCTGGTGCGGGCACCGCCGCCCCGACCTCCTCGGCCTGGCCTGGCGGGCCGCTTTAGCCGTACTGCCGACCTGCCGCGCGCCGAGTCAGGCGAGGTAGGAGGCGTTCTTGGGATAGGTGACCGGGCTGCCGTCGTGGGGCCTGAACGGATGCCCCAAGCCCGGCCTCCAGCGCTGTGGCCGGAAACGCTCGCCGGGTGCCACCGCCACATGAACAGGCGGGGCGCTCTGGTAGACACGCGTCCATGAGCTCGTTCACGACCCAGCACCTGCGAATCGTCTCTCCAGAGTTCGCCATCGAGCAGCTGCCACATAAGGCGTCGCCCGAGGACGACTGGATCGTGCTTGTTCGCGCGCCCGAAGGGCTGACCGTCGTCCGTGCGGTCCGGCCTCTGGAGTCGGGGGAACGATGGATCGGTTTCTCCAGCGGTGCGTCAGCCCACGATCTGGACGTTCCCGGGATGCTGGTAGCGATCATCAAGCCGCTCCAGACGAAGGGCTTGGGATCGGCGTTCCAGCGGTCCCTCCAGGCGCGTGTCGTCCTCCAGCGCCTGGACGCTCCTGGGGAGGTGGCCGAACCAGCGCCCAACCTGATCGATCCAGATAGAGCCGGTCGGAGTGACATGCATGGGGAAACCGGGATCCCCTCAGCGGCGAGAAGAACACGTTCACTGCGATCTCACCTTCCTTCGGCCGACGTCGCCGCCCGTTCCCGTTCGAGACGGTTCGCCGTGTCCGGCCATCCCGAACTGCATGCCCTCGACGGTCCGGCCGGCGGCCGGGCTCGTTGCACCGTATCCCGCCCGTGAGGACGCGGTGATCCGGAACCCGCGCTCTGTCACGGGACGCTAGCTGTTGCCGGCCGCAGTCGCGGCGGCCGACGCGCTCAGGGCAGCAGTGATGACGGCGATCGTCGCCCGGGTGACGGCCGCTCCTGCGGCGGCCGCGGCCCAGTTGCCGTTCTCGATCTCCTTCGCGCGGTGGATGACCGACGACGTCCACGGGATCTCGGGAACGAACTGATGCAGGTTGGCGCTCGCCGAGAGCAGCGCCGTGATCGCAGCGGTCCTGGCGTCGGGCTCGATCCCGTCGACGAGCGTCGCGCGCACGCGGGCGAGCAGTTCCGAACGCCGTGCGCTCCCGAGATCGAGGACCTCCGACGGGATGAAACCGAGCACCTTCTTGCGCCTGCGTCGCAGATGCCCGTCGTCGACGAGCTTCCCGAGCACCTTGCTGCGCAGTTCCGGACCGATCGCCGCGATCACCGTCTGCACACCGCGCGGCTTCATGGCGAGGTAGTCCCACGCCGGGCGGAGGATGTCGTCGTGCGGGGCGTCGCCGCGTGCGGCGACGCGGCGGACGAGCCGGCCCGGCTCCTGCACCTCGATGAGACCGCGGAGCGTGAGGTCCGCGACGACAGCACCGCCCAGCACGTAGTACAGGACGTTCTCCCCCGCGATCGCGCCGGAGGACGGCTGATAGAGCAGCAGCAGCACGTCCTCGACGAGCAGCGGCTCGTCGATCGACCGCACGAGCGGCACGTCGTCCGCCCGATCGACCGGTACCTGGTCCTCGTCGCTCATCGTTTCCTCTCAGCGGGAATGGTCGGGTCGGTGAACCGGGGGACGCCGGTGGTGTGCTCGGCGTTCTCGTCGAGCGGCGTCCACGACTCGTACGTGGACTCCTCCCGGGGCAGGGGCCTGCCTGCGGCGACCGGCGAGTACGGCGACATCCGGTGTCTCCTTCCCTTCACCGTTGCCGCCGCTCCGGGACGCGATCGTGCCCGCCGCCGGAGCGGCTACTGCTCCGGCAGCCGCGACCCCCGCTGTCAGCCGCCTGAGTCTCCGGGGCCGCCCGGTCTTCGCCTCGGCGAAATCGTCACTGGGCATGAGTGGTCTCCTCATCGGTCCGCGGGTCGCTGCTTGGGTCGGGCGATGGCCAGACGCCGGCCGGAACACGTCACGGTCACCGGCCCTGGTGCCATGCCGTTCAGCGGCGGGGTTCCCAGCGGAAGTAGCGGGTGGCCAGGGTGACGGCGATGGCGACCCAGGCGAGGGTGGGGGCGAGCAGGACGAGGGAGTCGCTGAGCGCGGCGCCACCGTTCCAGGCGTTCAGGACGAGTTCGGTGGCCGCACCGCCGGGCAGCAGGCGTTTGAGCGTGGCCAGGTCCTCGGTGCCGGTGATGCCGACCCAGCTTGCCACCGCGATCACGCCGAGGGTGACGGGCAGGATGGTGACCTGAGCGTGCTCGGGCGAGTTGGTCACACCGGCGGTGGCCAGGCCGAGGCCGATCATCATCGCCACCGTGACCAGCACGGCCACCGCCAGCAGCCCGGCATTGTCCGGGCCTCCGGCGACCGCACCGAGCACGGTCATGATCCCCGCGACCTGGATCAGCGCGATCACGGTGACCGGCAACACCAGCCCGACCAGGATCTGCGCGTCGGCGGCGGCGGTGGAGCGCAGTCGCTTGAGGAACAGGTTCTGTCGTCGCGAGGCCAGCGTGGTCACCACTGTGGAGTAGAGGCCGAACGCGCACACGGTGAACATCACGATCCCCGCGATGTAGCCGAGGGAGCCGAGCTGTGCGAACACCTCGTGCCGGTGGACGAAGAACACACAGACCACGATCGGGATCACGAAGCTGGTGATCAGTACCGACCGGTTCCGGAAAATCTGTATCAGCTCACTGCGAGCGATCGAAAGCATGCCTACGGCGCTACCTCTCTGGGGAAAGCGGGCCGGCGAAAAAGCCGTCACTGGTTGTTGATCGCGCGGAAGACGTCATCGAGCCGGGTCGGCCCGGCTGCGAGCTCCCGCAGCTCTATCGCGTTGTCCTGTGCCCATCGCAGCAGGACGAACAGGTCTTTCTGCAGCTGGTGGGTCTCGATCAGGAACGTGCCACCGCTGTCGCGGCGGCCAGGCAGCGGCAGCGCGGCCGACGTCCCCGGCAGCTCGAACTGGATCACTGCGGGCAGCGTCCGCGTCAGCTCCGCCACGGTGCCCTCCTGGTGGAAGGTCCCCCGGTGCATCAACCCGATCCGGTCCGCGCGCTGCTGCGCCTCCTCCAGATAATGCGTGGTGAGCACGATCGTGGAGCCGTCCTCACGCAGCTTGTCCACCGCGTCCCACAGCGCATCCCGCGACTGGATGTCCAGCCCGGTCGTCGGCTCGTCCAGGAACACCAGCTCCGGTGTCCCCCACACCGCCGTCGCGAAGTCCAGCCGCCGCTTCTCCCCGCCCGAGAGCTGCGACACCTTCGTGCGCGCCTTCCTTGTCAGGTCCACCATGCTCAGCACGCGCTCCAGCCGGTCCTGCCGCTGGGACAGCACGCCGATCAGCTCGATCGACTCCCGCACCGTCAGATCCGGGCTGAAGCCGCTCTCCTGCAGCATGATGCCCATCCTCGGGCGCACCGCCGCCCGATTCCGCGGGCTCTGGCCCAGCACCCGCACGGTCCCCGACGTCGGCGCCCGATGCCCTTCGATCGTCTCCAGCGTCGAGGTCTTACCCGCGCCGTTCGTCCCCAGCAACGCGTAGAACTCGCCCCGCCGCACCTGAAAGGACAGATCCCGCACCGCGTGGAAGTCCCCGTACGTCAGGTTCAACCGCTCAACATCGATCACTGCCGTGGAAGTCATACCTGACATCTCAGTGCCACCGCCCCGAGAACGGCAGTGCGACCACGTCACTGATCTGCGATGACATTCCGTCGGGTGAACACATGACACCACGTCACTGGTGCCGGACGTCCGGGCTGTTACAGCCAGTCATGTTCGCGGGCGTACCGGGCGGCTTCGTGCCGGGTGCGGGTCTGGGTTTTCTGCATGGCGTTGGACAGGTAATTGCGTACGGTGCCTTCCGCGAGGTGGAGCTGGGTGGCGATGTCGGCGACCGCGTATCCGTCGCGGGTCGCGCGCAGCACGTCGAGCTCGCGGTCGGTGAGAGGGCAGTCGTCGACGAGGGCCAGTGCGGAGACGTCCGGGTCGATCCAGCGCCTTCCTTCGTGCAGGGTGGCGATGACCTTGGCGATGTGCGCCGGTTCGGCCGACTTGCTGACGAAGCCCTGGACACCGAGTTTGAGTGCCTTGCGGAGCACTCCGGGTTTGGCGTGGCGGGTGAGCATGAGGATGACCTGGTCCGGACGGGTGCGGCGGATCTCGGCGACAGCGCCGAGACCGTCCATGCCGGGCATCTCCAGGTCGATGACGAGCACGTCGGGCCGGTGCCGCAAGGTGGCGTCGACGGCGGTCTCGCCGCTCACGGCCTCGGCGAGCACGGTGATCTCGCCCTCGAGCGGCAGCAGCGCGGCCATCGCCTTGCGCAGCAGGGCTTCGTCGTCGGCGAGTACGACTGTGGTCATCGGTTCTCCTGTGCTTCGGGACGTCGGTGAGGCAGAGTCGCGGCGGTCAGGAACCGTCCATCGTCCTGCTCGACCGTCAGTTGACCGCCTTCGCCGGCGAGGCGTTGCCGCAGGGCGGCCAGCCCCCGGAGTTCGGGCAGTGGTGCGCGCTGGGCACCGTCGTTGACGATGGTGATGCTCGCCGCCGACAGGGTGATCCGCACTCGCGTCGCCTGGGCGTGGCGGAGGATGTTGGTGGTCGTCTCGCGGAGGACCTGGCCCAGCAGTTCGCTCGCGTCCTGGTCGACGTCGGCCTCGCGGTTGACGCGCACCCTGATGCCGGCGGCCTCGAAGAGGTTCCGCGCGTTCTCCAGCTCGGCGGACAGGTTGAGCCGTCGTTGCGCGTAGGCGAGTTCCTTGGTCTGGGTGATGGTTTCGCTGACGAGGGCGTGGATCTCGCGCAGTTCCTGCTTGACTCGTTCGGTGTCGGCGTCGGTGCCGCCGTCCACCAGCTTCTGTGCGAGCGCGGTCTTCAACTTCACCACGTGCAGCGTGTGGCCCTGGATGTCGTGCAGGTCACCGGCGAACCGGACGCGTTCGCGGATGACGGCCAGCTCCGCCTCCCGTTCGCGCGCCTCCTCCAACTCGTCGACGACGTCGTAGAACCCCTTGTTGGGGAACATCAGCCCGACCACCACCACGGTGAAACCGACGGGGATGAGGACGAACTGGAACAGCACACCGGGAACGTCCTCAGGCGACACCAGCAGCCGCGCCGCGCCCACCGCGCCGACGTAGACCGCGAGCGTCGCGGCCGCCGCCAGCCGGTACCGAGGCAACTGGGGGATGACGTAGGAGCCCACGGAGGAGACACAGAAGAACGCCGCCGGACTGCCGACCACCAGCACCGCGAAGGGCCACACGACCGCGGTGACGACCAGGCAGGGGAGCGCGACGCGCAGCACCTCACCCGCCGCCCACCGCGTGAAGCAGACCATGGTCGCCACCACACCGGCACCGAGGACGACGGCCTCCCACCAGGACCGGGCGTAGACCGCCACCGAGATCACCCCGGCCACGGCGAGCATCGGCAGGAACATGGTGAGGTTGAGCTTGCGGAGCTGTCCCTGCGCAGGCTCGGTGTCCATGGGTGGCTCTCCAGGATCGAACGGCAGGGGTCTCAGCATTGTTCGGCTTTGGCGGTGGGCACTAGTGACACCGCGTCACTTCTTCCCCCCCGGGCAATGTCCTGCGAACTGATGACGTGGGTCGCACGGGCGATCGTCCGCTCAGGTCGCTGAGGTCGAGAGTACGACACCAGCGAACCGCGCTGACCGGACGGACGTGGTGCCGGTGTCTTCGTCGCCGGCGTGAGCGGCGCAGCCGCGCACAGGACGCCTCCTTCAGCGTCCGTTCGCGGCTGAGGGCGGTGGCGGCCTTGCTGGCCTCGGAACGGAGCAGCGTCGTCGTCGGTCACCGCCCGCGCCGCGTCACGCGGAAGCCGGGGCGGGCTCGCCTCCCTGGTCCAGCAGGGCGTTGATCATCTCTTGGAGCCGGGCGCGCCCCTCCGTGCCGAGCGCGCCGGTCAGGGTTTGGGCGAGCTTGTCGTACGGGTCGTCCATCGGCAGTTCCTTCACCTGCTCGGCCAGTTCCGCCACGCTCCACAGCCCGTCCTTGTGGAGGCGGTCGCCGAGGGACCAGCCGCGGTTGACCGCCACCGTTCCGCCCCGGATGGACAGCACCTGGCCGGTGAGCGGGCAGGCCGAACTGGCCAGGTAGGCGGCCACGGGCGCGCCGGCGGCGGGGTCCAGGGGGTCGTACCCGGCCGGCGGCGGTTCCTGGCTCATGCCGGGGACGGTGACGGTGAGCCTCGTACGGGCCATCGACGGCGAGATGCAGTTGACGCGCACGCCGTACCGGCCGAGTTCGAGGGCCGCCACGGTGGTCAGCGCCGCGACTGCGGCGTTGCCCGCCGCGTAGGAGACCTGTGCGGGCAGCGGGTTGAGCAGGCCGGAGCCGGAGGAGGTGTTGACGACGGCGCGGTCGGCGCGGACTCCCGCCTGGAACCGCTCGCGCCAGTGACGGGCCGCCCAGCGGGTGACCGCGAAGGTGCCTTCAGCTTGACGGCCAGGACGTCGTCGAAGTCCTGCTCCGACAGGTCGGTCAGGCCCATGTTCCGTTCGATGGCCGCGTTGTTGACCACCACGTGCAGGTCGCCGAAGGACTCCAGTGCCGTCTCCACCATGCGGCGGGCGCCGTCCCAGTCGGCGACGCTGTCGGTGCTGGCCACCGCCTGCCCGCCCCCGGCGGTGATCTCCCCGACGACCTTCGCCGCCACCCCGGCGTCGCCCCCTGAGCCGTCGATGGCCACGCCGGGGTCGTTCACGACGACCTTGGCGCCCTCGGCGGCGAAGAACAGTGCCTCCTCCCGCCCGATGCCGCGCCCTGCTCCCGTGATGAGGACGACGCGCCCGTCCAAGCTTCCCATGCCGGCCACCTTTCGATGCAGTCTGTGTAGTGATTTATACTGTGCATAAATGCAGAAACTGCAATAAGCTGCTTTCATGGTGAAGAAAACCGGTCTGCGCGAGCTCAAGAAGCAACGCACCCGGCAGGCTCTGATCGAGGCGGCGCTACGCCTGTTCGAGGACAAGGGCTACGAGAGCGTGACCGTGGCCGAGATCGCGGACGCCGCGGAGGTCTCCCCCCGCACCTTCTTCCTCCACTTCCAGGCCAAGGAGGACGTCCTCCTGGCCAACACCGACGTCCGCGTCGACCTGGCGCTGCGGGCGATCGCCGAGCGTCGTCCGGAGGAAGGGTTGCCCGAGGTGCTGGTGCGCGCGATGGACCAGATGATCGCCGACACGTCGGACAACGACCTCTCCAGCGGCCTGGCGGCACTCCGGTCACGGCTGGCTACCTCGGTGCCGGCGCTGCAGGCCCGGCTGCTCCAGCGCTACCTCACCGCCCAAGCCGAACTGGCCCTGACACTGCAGCGGGCATTCCCCGACAAGCTCGACACGATCACCGCCTCCGCCCTGGTCGGCGCGGTGGTGGGCGCGGTCAGCGCGTCCGCCTCCGCCGCGCTGCGGCGCGGCGACGAACCCGCCGAGGTACGGAACGCCATGCGCGAGGCCATGGCCCTGGTGGCCCGGTCCGTCCGGTGATCGGTGACCACATGCCGAACTCCACCCACCTGTACGACCTGCTCGAATCCCACTGGGAGAACGTCGCCGACGGTTTCGCCGCCGTCTGGGCCGAAGGGCTGACGGTCGAGGAGACCGCTCGGCGGGTCGGTGCCGACCTGAGCAGCGCGACGCCGCTCGCGCTGCAGGACATCGGGCTCGGCTTCGAAGGGGACGCGATGCCCGCCGACGAGGACGGGATCATCCTCGTCGGCCCCTGGCACACCTGGACCCTGGCGATGCAGATCCAATGGATGGACGTCACACAAAGTCCCCGCTTGTCGGAGCTGTCTCGTGACGGTGGCCGGGCCATCGCGATCGGCTGGCACGGCGACGGCGCGCACCGCGTGGAGTACGCATCGAAGGGCCGCCTCGCCTTCTCCGCCCCTTTGGAGGAAACCCTGAACGTGCTGCGCGAGCACGCCGAGGGCCTGTCGACGCCCACCGGCTGGGACGTCCCGGGATCACCCGTCGAAGAGATGATCACCACGGCCCTCACGGCCATCGGCCGGCTCACAGGCAGGCAACTCGACGAGGAGTGGCTGGAGACGCCCCACGTCCGCTATCTCATCCGCCGATCGCGCTCGCGGTAGGGCGGGCCTCACCGGCAAGACACCGGACGGCCGCATGTTCTTCGCTCGCCGGCACCGAGACGATCGAGTCAGGGGCGGACAGCGGCACCGTCACGACCGTGATGTTGACCAGGTCGGGCACCGCCATGCGGAGCGCGACGGCGTTCTGCACCTCGCTCGGCGAGGAGGGGCGGCGGCTGTACGGGCAGGCGTACCGCACCATGACCACCGCCGGCCTCAAGGAGGAGCGCACCGGCTCCAGCCCCGACGTCGTCGCCCGCGCGATCCTGCACGCGCTCACCGCGCGCAGGCCGCGCGCCCGCTACCCGGTCGGCAAGAAGTCCCGCCTGATGAGCACGATGGGCCGCGTCCTGCCTCAGTACACCCTCGACGCCGTACACATGCGCGTGCTCGGCCTGTCCCGAACGAAGTCCACCACCATGATCCAGCTCTCCGGCCTTATGTCTGCTATCCGATCGTGGTCACGGCGTTCGAGCGCCTGACCGAGCTGGGCCTGCCCGAGGCGGCTTACCGTGACGCCCGGCAAGCTGAAGGAACTGCTCGGTCAGGCCGGGGTCGGCTGTCTGATCGCCGAGCGGGACGGGCGGGCGATCGGTTACGTCTCCTGGCTCGAGCGCACGAGCTTCTGGTCCGGCGAGGACTACCTGCACCTGGACGACCTGTACGTCGCCGCCGGCGAGCGCGGCAACCGCGTGGGCGAGCGGCTCATGCACGCCATCGCCGGCGTCGCCGGCGGCAGGGTGATCCGCTGGGAGGTGGCCGAGGCCAACGTCGCCGCACAGCGCTTCTACGAGCGCATCGGCGCCACCCTCATCACGAAGAAGATCGGCCGCTGGCGGCCGTAGTGATCACAGGGCCGTGCCCCGCCCGCCTGACGGGCCGGTCGGCACCACCGCGGCGGCACCGAGGTCGGCGTCAACGATGCCGGTGCGGCTCGTACCGGCTGCTCAGGCGGGCGGGACGTTCTCGTACGGGGCACGAAAAGGGCGCAGTGCGACAAGCCGAATTAAAAGAGGGGACTTTCGCCGACACAAGGGTGAAATCGTTTGCGATTTTGGTAACGGTTCGATAACTTACGCCGGAACCCACGCGTTGATACGCCGATGCCATCTCGTCACGCGAGAGAGGTCTTCCCGGCCGGACATCCCCGTGTTACAACTCCGTTGAATTGATCTCGGAAGCCCACTAAGGGCTTGGAGACGGCACCCTCCAGGCTTCGCACCACCTGCTCCACCGAAGTGGCAACAGCGCGGCGGCGCGCGCCTTGCCTGACGTCCCCATGGTCAGGAAGGTTCTCCATGTCACCACGTCATCGCACGTGGGCCAGGCTGCTCCGTGCAGTCCTGCCGTTACGCCCGTTACCCAGGCGCCGGACCACGACGATCATCGCCTTATCCCTCCTCATCGCCCTCCTCCCGGCACCGGTGAGCGCCCTGGCCTCCACCGCCGCCACCACCACCACCGCCACCACCGCCACCGCTACGACCGCCACGACCACCACAGCGCACCACGCCTTCAAGGTCCTGATCTTCTCCAAGACGACCGGCTTCCGGCACGACTCGATCCCCGAGGGCATCGCGGCCATCCAGCAGCTCGGTCAGGACAACGACTTCGCGGTCGACACCACCGAGGACAGCACCGCGTTCACGGACCAGAACCTCGCGCAGTACCAGGCCGTGATCTTCCTGTCCACGACCGGTGACCCGCTGACCACGCAGGACCAGAAGGACGCCTTCCAGCGCTACATCAGGAACGGCGGCGGCTTCGTCGGCGTGCACGCCGCCGCCGACAGCGGTTACAGCTGGGAGTGGTACGGCGATCTGGTCGGGGCGTACTTCAAGAGCCACCCGGCGATCCAGCAGGCCACGGTCAAGGTCGAGGACCCGGCGCATCCGTCCACGAAGGACCTGCCGGCGACGTGGAGCCGTACCGACGAGTGGTACGACTACCAGGCGAACCCGCGTAACGACGTGCACGTGCTGGCGTCGGTGGACGAGACGTCCTACAGCGGCGCCACGATGGGCGCCGACCACCCGATCACCTGGTGCCACGACTTCGACGGCGGCCGTTCCTGGTACACCGGGCTCGGCCACATGAAGGAGAACTACAGCGAGCCGAACTTCCTGAAGCTGCTGCTCGGCGGCATCCAGACGGCCGCGGGCGCGATCAGGGCCGACTGCTCGGCCTCGCAGAGCTCCAGCTTCGAGAAGGTCACCCTCGACGACGACACCTCCAACCCGATGATGGTGGACGTCGCCGAGGACGGCCGCGTCTTCTACATCGACCGCCTCGGCGACGTCAAGATCATCAAGCCGTCCGGCGGCACCGTGACCGCCGCGCAACTCGACGTCTTCACCGCCAACGAGAGCGGCCTGCTCGGCCTGGCGCTCGACCCGGGCTTCGCCACCAACAACCGGGTGTACCTGTACTACTCGCCCGCCGGGGAGAACGTCGACCGGCTGAGCAGGTTCACCGTCACCGGCGACACCCTGGATCTCGACAGCGAGAAGACGATCCTCGACGTCCCCGTCCAGCGGGCCGAGTGCTGCCACCACGGCGGCGGCATGGTGATCGACCCGAAGAGCGGCGACCTCTGGCTCGCCACCGGCGACAACACCAACCCGTTCGCCTCCGACGGCTACACGCCGATCGACGAGCGCTCCGGCCGCTCCGCCTGGGACGCCCAACGTACGGCGGGCAACACCAACAGCCTGAGCGGCAAGCTGCTGCGCATCCATCCCGAGGACGACGGCACGTACACGATCCCCGACGGCAACCTGTTCCCGCCGGGCACGGAGAAGACCAAGCCGGAGATCTACGGCATGGGGCTGCGCAACCCGTTCCGCATGGGCCTCGACCCGAAGACCGGGCACATCATGCTCGGCGAGTACGGCCCGGACGCCTCCTCCGCCAGCGCGGCGCGCGGCCCGCAGAACACCGTCGAGTGGAACATCGTCTCCGAGCCGGGCAACTACGGCTGGCCGTACTGCGTCGGCGACAACACCCCGTACGTCGACTTCGACTTCGCCACCCGGCAGTCGGGGGCGGCCTTCAACTGCGCGGCGCCGGTCAACGACTCGCCGAACAACGACGGCCTGACCAGCCTGCCGCCGATCGTCCCTGCGACGGTCTGGTACCACTACGCGGCCGACCCGCAGCACTTCCCCGAGCTGAACGGCGGCGCGCCCATGGGAGGGCCGGTCTACCGCCACGACCCCGAGCTGGACTCGGACGTGCAGTGGCCGGCGTACTGGGACGGCAAGGCGGTCTTCGGTGAGTGGAACAACGACACGGTGTGGTCGTTCCAGCTCGACGAGGACGGCACCGAGCTCGTCGAGATGAACAAGATCCTCGGCGGGCTGGCGTTCAAGAAGCCCATGGACATGAAGTTCGGCCCGGACGGCGCGCTCTACATGGTCGAGTGGGGCTCCGGCTTCGGCGGCGACAACGCCGACTCGGGCATCTACCGCATCGAGTACACCAAGGGCACCCGCCCGCTGATCGCCCGCGCCACGGCGGACAAGACGGACGGGCCGCTGCCGCTGACCGTCACGTTCTCCAGCGAGGGCAGCAGGGACCCGGACGGCAAGCCGCTCACCTACGCCTGGGACCTCGACGGCGACGGCGACACCGACTCCACCGACCCGGGCCCGTCCTTCACCTACGAGGAGGGCGGCGACTACAACGCCGTCCTGACCGTCACGAACCCCGACGGCAGGACCGCCACCGCGAACGTGACGATCGCCGCGGGCAACACCCGTCCCACCGTCACCGTGGACGTGCCGCCGAACGGCGCGTTCTTCGAGTTCGGCGACCAGGTGCGGTTCGAGGTCACCGTGACCGATGCCGAGGACGGCACGATCGACTGCGACCGGGTGCGGATCCAGGCGATCCTCGGCCACGACAGCCACGGTCACCCGCTCGACCAGCAGCAGGGCTGCGAGGGCGTGCTGCAGACCCAGCAGGCCGGGCACGGCGAGTACGAGGACCTGTTCTACGTCATCGAGGCCAGTTATGCCGACGACGGCGCCAACGGCGCCTCTTCCCTGACCGGGCGCGGCGAGGTCATGCTGGCGCCCAAGCGCAAGCAGGCCGAGCACTTCACCCGGACCGGCCGGGTCACCGGCGGCACCGGCACCGACACCCCGGGCGTCGCGGTGGAGACCACCTCCGATCCGCAGGGCGGCAACGAGCACATCGCGTCCATCCAGGACGGCGACTGGTGGTCGTTCGACCCGGCGAACCTGTCGAACCTGACCGCGATCCGGCTGCGCGCCTCCTCCGGCGGCCCCGGCGGCACCGTGCAGGTCCGGATGGGCGACCCGGAGACCGGTACGCTGGTCGGCTCGGCCGAGGTGCCGCCCACCGGCGGCTGGCAGACGTTCACCGACGTCACGCTCGACCTGACGGAGCCGCCGACGCAGAGCGGGCCGCTGTACTTCGTCGTGCGCAAGCCGGCGGACGCCGACGACGACGCGTACCTGATCAATGTCAATTGGATCGACTTCGTCGGCAAGGGCGCGACGCACAACCAGCACCCGGTGGTGACCGCGACCGCCACCCCGGAGACGGGCGTCGCCCCGCTGGAGGTCGCCTTCAAGGCGACGGCCACCGACCCCGAGGGCGACCCGATCACCTACAAGTGGAGCTTCGGCGTGGACGGTGCTCCCGAGCCCACCACCGCCGAGGCGAGCCACACCTACACCGTGCCGGGCACCTACACCGCCGTGGTGACCGCGACCGACGACAAGGGCGCGTCGGCCACCGCGCAGGTGCCGGTCAGGGTGACCGCGCCGCCCACGGTGTGCTTCACCGGCAGATCCGACGACTTCCTCGGCGACCAGCTCGACCGTGACCGCTGGACGGTCGTCAGGGAGAACCAGGACCTCAAGGTCGAGGACGGCAAGCTGGTGATCCCGACCTCGACCACCGACATCTACAGCACGGGCGGGAACACGCCGAACATCGTGCTGCAGCCGGCCCCGCCGGGCGCCTGGACGGCCACGGCCAAGCTGACGCTGGACGCGCGGGACGCGTACCAGCAGGCGGGCCTGGTCATCTACGGCGACGACGACAACTACGCCAAGATGGTGCTGCAGGCCCGCTCGACCTCGGGTCCCGACCACGCCAGCCGCATCTTCCAGTTCATCAGGGAGGAGAACGCCGCCCCGAACGAGGTGGCGGAGAGCAACACGGCCGCGCTCGGCGACGCCTACCCCGACACGGTGTACGTGCGGTTCGTCAGCGACGGCAGCAGCATCACCGCCCATTACTCCGCCGACGGCACCACGTTCACCACGATGCCGCAGACCAAGTCGCTCGCCGGGATCACCAACCCGAAGATCGGCCTGATCTCGCTCGCCGGGGCGAACCATCCGGTGGTGGACGCCGCCTTCGACTGGTTCCACCTCATCCCCGACGACACGGCGACCGCGCCCGCCCCGGACGACGAGTTCGACGGCACCGCGCTCGACGCCTGCCGCTGGAGCGAGATCGTCCGCCCCGACCCCGCCGCGCTGCGGGTGCGTGACGGCAAGCTGGAGCTCGACACCACGACGGGCGACATCTACGGCACCACCAACAGCGACCCGAAGAACCTCATCCTGCAACCGGCCCCGGACGGCGACTGGACGCTGGAGACCAAGCTGGACGCCTCGGCGCTCAACGAGCAGTACCAGCAGGGCGGCCTGATGGTGTACGCCGGTGACGACGACTACGTGAAGCTCGACTTCCTCACCACCAACGCCCCAGGGGCCACGGTGGCGCGGGCCATCGAGCTGCGCAGCGAGGTCGGCGGCACCGTGCAGAGCCCGCAACCGCAGGCCAACAACCTCACCAGCGGTGAGTGGCACCTGCGGCTGGTCAAGGAGGGCAGCACCTTCACCGGCTCGTACTCCGCCGACGGCGAGACGTGGACGGCGCTGTCCGCCCCGGTGGAGAACAGCGCGGTGGCCTCCGGCGATGTGAAGGTCGGTGTCTTCACCATCGGCACCAACCAGACGGCCTCGAAGACGGTCACGTTCGACCACTTCCGCCTCACCGAGGCGGCGCAGGTCGAGCTGGTGGTCTCCGCCGCGTCCCGCTGCATCGGCGCCTCGGCGTACGTGGCGGTCACCGCCGTCAACCGCTCCGACGCATCGGCCGCGGTGACGCTGACCACGCCGTTCGGTACGAAGACCGTGGCCGGCGTGACGCCGGGCAAGCAGGCGTACCAGTCCTTCAACAGCCGGGCCGGGCAGATCGAGGCCGGCACGGTGACCGTGAAGGGCACGGCGACGATCGGCGGCCGGGAGGTCACCTCGTCGTACGACGCCGCGTATCCGGCGCTCGACTGCTCATGAGAGACGAAGGGATCACATGATCACCACCAGGATTCCGCGGCTGCTCGCCGCCGCGGTGATCGGCGCCGCGCTCACCGGCGTCGCCGTGACCGGTCCCGCCGTGGCGGAGGACGACCCCGAGGACGGCATCGACGTGTCGGTGACGATCGAGCCGCGCACCACTCCAGGCTCGGTGTCCATGACCGTCGCCGACAACACGGGCGTGGCCCTGCAGGAGAACGGCTCCGACGCCGCCGCCCGGCAGTTCGTCGGCACCCTGCCGACGGTCACGGTGACCGACACCCGCGACCCCGCGCAGATTCCCGCCGGTGACTTCTGGGCGGTCGTGGGTCAGGCCGGGGAGTTCGTCTCGGCGGACGGCTCCGCGCCGCCCATCGGCCCGCAGTACCTGGGCTGGCGGCCGCGGTTGCTGAGCGACTCCCCCACCGGCGCGGTCGCGGCCGGTGAGCCCGTCTCCAGCGTCATCTCCGACGGCTCCGGAGCGCCCACGGTCGGCCTGCAGGGCCAGGAGCTGCTGGTCTCGACGGCGAACTCCGCCGACGAGATCGGCACCTGGCAGGTCAACGCCGGCCTGGCGCTGCGCACGCCCACCGACGTCGCCGCCGGTGAGTACCGCACGACGCTGACACTCTCCCTGTTCAACCAGTCCTGACACGTGGCCGGGGGGGGGGCGGCCCCCCGGCGCCGCCCCCGCCCCCCCGCCCCCCCGAACACCCAGGG
>NZ_JBEXLH010000039.1:35123-80305 GCF_040609855.1 Nonomuraea sp. NPDC004580
CCTGGGCGGGGTGACGCTCTTCGGGTTCAACGTGGCCGATCCCGGCCAGGTGCTCGACCTGACCACCGCGCCCCGACGGAACCGGAGACACGCCTGTTGACCACAAGCCGTATGCGGCGCACCCTCGCCGCGCTGGTCGCCTTGTCGGCCGCCGTCCTGGTGGGACCGGCGGCCGTCCTGGTGGGGCCGGCGGCCCACGCCGACGTCACCTGGTCGGTCGTACCGGCGAACACCGGCGGCCCCGACGGCCGCACCGCCATCGATCTCGAACTCGCCGGCGGCCAGCAGGTGGTCGAGCACGTGGCGGTCATCAACCGTTCCACGGAGCCGGTCGTGTTCGGGATCGACGCGGGCGACGGCTACCTGACCGCGAAGGGCTACTTCGACATGCGGCCGTCCGGGGTCGAGCCGGTCGACGGCGGCTCCTGGATCACCGTGCCCGAGACGGTGACCGTCGCCGCCGGCGCCACCTCCGTCGTCCCGGTGACGGTGTCGGTCCCGACGAACGCGACCCCGGGCGATCACCCGGCCGGCGTGACCGCGTCCCTGGAGACGGTCTCCGGCCAGGTACGCGTCCAGAACCGGGTGGGCGTCCGCCTGAACATCCGCGTCACCGGCGACTACGTGGCCAAGCTGGCCGTGACCGACGTAAGAGCGGCGTACACCGCCTCTTGGAACCCCTTCACCCCCGGCACCGTCGAGGTGACGTACACCGTCGCCAACACCGGCAACGTCCGCGCGGTCACCGGCAACCAAGTCCTGACCTCCACCTTGTTCACCAAGGACACCTGGACCGACCCATCAACGGCCAGGGCCAGGGAACTGATGCCAGGCGGCCGCCGCACCTTCACCGCTCGCCTGCCCGGCGCCTGGCCCCTGGGCCCGATCGGCGCAACGATCGTGGCACTCCCCTCCCCCGCGACCGGCCCCCTCCCAGGCGTCGCCACCCAGCAGGCGGCGGCCACCACAAGGGTGTGGGCGCTGCCCTGGCCACAATCAGCCCTGGCCGCCCTGCTCACCCTCGCCGTCGTCGCCTTCCGCCTGAACGCCGCCCGCCGCCGGCGGCGCGACCTGGCCTGGCGGCAACGGGCGGCTGTCACGTCTAGTGAGCCAAGGCGTACAGACGGCGGTGCTCCTGGGAGCGCGTTGTCATGATCATCTCGGCGGGGTCGCGAACGTTCCTGGCCTCCAGCAGGGAGGCCTCGGCCCGCAGCCGAGCCACGGAATCCTCCACCGCCGCGGTGATGCGGTAGTCGGCCGACCAGCGGGTGTCGCCCTCGTAGGTGAGCTCGTCCTCCAGCTCGTCGGCCACCTTCCGCAACCGCGTGACGATCCTCCTGCGCTCGCGTCGGCGCTCCTCCCGCAGGAGCTCGAGCGTCGTGCCCAGAGCCTCGGCATCGAAGGTCTGCTGCTCCGACGCGGCGAGGCTCTCGCCGTGTCCGCCCCTGTCGCCCGCATCGACCGTGGCGAACGGCAGCAGGTTGCGGAAGGTGAGGTAGGAGGCGGCGGACTCGCCCGGTGTCGCGTCGGTGAGCGTGTCGAAGGCGGCCTGGAACATCGCCTTGAGCTGGCCGCCTTCCAGCTGGGCGAGCGGCAGGTACCTGTCGAGCGTCATCAGGTCGGATCTCAGGTCGGCCTCGAGCGCCTCTTCCAGCGCCTCCAGACCCTCAGGCTCGGTGCGTCTGCGCGCGAGCAGCTGCTTGACCGCCGTGCTCTGGATCACCCAGGCCGTGGTGTGGCAGCCCATGCCCGCCACTCCGGCGGGAGCGGGCGGACGGCCGTTGACGTCGGCGCCTCGGCCTGCGACGAAGGTGACCACGAGCGGGTCACCGGTCTCGTCGGCGACCCAGTCCTTGACGACCCCGTCGACGGCGGGCGGCTGCGGCAGCCGGTCGAGTGCCGTTTTCAGGTCGCTCAGCAGCTTGACGCCCGCCTCGGTGTCGAGCCTGAGCTTCCTGCGCCGCTTCGCGATGTACGCCGTCAACGCGGCGATCGCGGCCTCGGACGGGGAGGGCGACAGGAAGCCCGACGTGGACACGCTCAGGGGATAGGCGAGCGAACACAGCCGCTGATGCTCGTGCAGCAGGTACGACGTGATCGTGACGAAGCGGTCGGCGGAGTCGTCGGCCTTGGTCGTCTCGCCCTGCGTCTCCTCCTTGGCAAGCCTCAGATACTTGTTGACCTGCTGCTTGTAGTAGCCGAAGTCCTCCTGATCAGCGTGCCACAGGCCGCCGGCGATGTTCGAGATGGTCTGCGCGGCCTTGAACAGGTGCTGCTGCCCCTCCACCCCGCGCAGCCGCTCGGTCATCTCCTTGGCCTGCTGGGCGATCCCGTCCACATCCAGCGAGAAGGAGGTGCGCCGGTCGAGGTGCTTCGTCAGCTGGACGCCCAGCTTCCCCAGCTTGCGGCTGTCCTCCTGCGGCTTCATCGCCGCCTCCGGGCTGAGCGCGTAGTCCAGGCCGGTCTCGCGCAGCGCGGCGTCGAAGGAGAACAGCCGCCACAGCGCCTCCTTGACCTCCTGCGCGTCGGGCTTCCACGGCTCCTCGAAATCCTCGGGCCGGAGGATGACCGTCCCGCCCCTGGTCATCGCCGGCTTGACCTCGTCGGTCTCCATCTTCGCGGACTGGGCCGCGTGATAGCGCTCGCACCGCAGGATGATCCTGCGGTAGTGCGCCTCGGCCGAACCGATGGAACGGTCCCTGAGGTTGCGTACCGTGGCGAACGGCGTGTAGTTGACGTAGGCCAGGTGATGGGCCAGCGCGGGCCCGAGCGCCGCGGCCATGTCCTCGGCCTTGCCGTTGACCATGGCCTTCAGCGCCGCGTTGATGTGCGTGCGCGTACGGGCGTCGGAGTCCTCCAGTCGTGGCACGCGCTCCTCGACGTCGCTCAGCCA
This sequence comes from Nonomuraea sp. NPDC004580, assembly GCF_040609855.1. NCBI lineage: Bacteria > Bacillati > Actinomycetota > Actinomycetes > Streptosporangiales > Streptosporangiaceae > Nonomuraea > Nonomuraea sp. NPDC004580. Next base: position 38,017 of record NZ_JBEXLH010000039.1, read on the forward strand.
CTCGAGCATCTTCCTCTGGGCGCTGGACGGGTCGGCCATCCAGCTGGTGGCGTCGTGGTGGGCCTTCTCCAGCGCCGTGACGGCCTCGGCGATCGGCTTGCCGTGCAGCTCGGCCTTGAGCGCGTCCAGGTGGACCGTCCAGGCGATCGTGTGGTCCCCCATCCTGCTGCCGAACGGCGACGGCGTGCGCGGGCTCGGGCTGATCTGCACCTTCCCGACGTTCCCCCCGTGCAGCAGCACCGCCGGTCGGAGGTGGACAGCGGGCAGCCCCTCGTGCTCGCGGGCCTTCAGGCCGGTGTCCTCCGCCTCCGAGACCGGGGTGTCGGTCCTGGATCGCTTCATTGCGTCCCTCCCCATGAGTGCGAGACTTCCCTTCTCCTCCCGCATGAGGCAGCACGCAAGATTTAACGTCGAAGTTCCTCAATACAGACACCGGATCGGCCCCTTTACAACCTGGCCTTGTTGTCCGTGCGCAGTGAGAGTCACCTTCGGCCGGCTGTCAGCGTCCGGTGCAGCCGCCGTGCCCGCAGGTCCTCGGCCGGCACGGTCGCGACCGCCCCGACGGCGGCCGAGCCGAGGCTCCACCGGCGACGACGGCGGCGCGAGCGCGAGGAGCGGCCCGGCGTACCGCTCGGGCAGCGTCTCCATGCCTGACCGCGCTTCGCCCGCGCGTCACAGCCGGCTGCCCGGGTCAGGAGACGGTGATCGTCCCGTTCTGGTCGCGGGCGCACGTGACGCTCGCGCGCGGCCCCGCGGCGACGGCGCCGCTCAGGCACTGGCCGAGTACCGTGTGGCCGGCGGCGTTGGGGTGCCACGACTCCTGGCAGGTCTGGAAGTAGGTGACGCAGGTGTTCGCCGCCCGCTGGATGCGGATCTTGTCCCAGCCGGACAGGCTGGTGACGGGCGTACCGGTCGGCCCGTCCTGGACGCGGACCGGCGTCGCGAGCGCGCCGGACGGGCTTCCGGAGTTCTCGCAGAGGCGGGCCCCGTCGAAGGCGCGCTGGACGTCCAGGACGCGCACGTCGGCCGCCGGGCGTTCGGCCGCCAGCGTGGCGTGCGCGTTCTTGACCAGGGTGCCGAGGTTCTCGGAGAACACGTGCCCTGGCCCGAGGCTGGCGCGGTGGATCGGGCAGCCGGCGGCGTAGCGCTCGGCGCCGAGCGCGCGGAACTTGTCGCGGGTGTCCTTGCGGCCGTCCTCCTCGTGGTACGGCGTGGCGAGCTCGGGCGGCAGCGGGTTGGTGTAGGTCTGCAGGATCACCTGGTGGACGCCGTCGGCGTCGACCTGGGCGAGGGTGTCGAGTATCTGCCGCAGGGCGGCGGTGGTCTCGGCGGTGGCGGCGGCGACCTCGGCGGCGGTGGCCAGGTCGGAGGCGGAGCAGGGCTGCTGCGGCACCTCGCCCTTCAGGTACGCCCAGAACTCCCACCAGCCGGTCCAGGCGTCGGCGATGAACCGGTTGGCGCATAACGTGGCGACGTCGCCGAAGGTGAACTGGCTGTTGTTGGAGCCGAGCCCGATGAGGACGACGTCGATGTCGTGCGTCTGGGCGACGGCGCGCAGCTGGTCGAGCTGGGCGGCGACGGTGCGGCCCTCGGGGCGGGCGCTCGCGGGCGCGGTGATGTCGGCGGGCTGGGCGCCGGAGCAGGCAAGGTTGAGGCGTTGCTGGATGCCCGGCAGCGACGCCTTGAACAGCGAGGCGTTCGCCGACCGGTGGCAGAAATAGGCGTTGCTGTTGGCCGCCGACCAGCCGGGGAAACCCTGCGTCGTGCCGGAGGAGTCGACGACGGGCTGGTAGTCCCCCGCGCCCTCGCCGCTGACGAAGCTGTCGCCGAGCGCGACGGCGGCGGTGGGGAGAGCCGCCTGCGCCGGTCCACTGTGCACGGCCTGGACGCCCGCCGCGCTCACGAAGAGCATGACGACCGCGGCGGCACGCTGGAGGAACCTCATGACCACCCATTTCCTACTGAATCAGTACGAAATTCGTGGGTTGATCACAACATGCCGCACCGGGCGCGTCAATATCAGCCGTCGTCGAGGACCGTGTAGTCGACCTTGCCGTTGGGCAGGCGCGGCAGGGCGTCCACCCGCTGGAACACCGTCGGCACGGCCACCACGGGCAGCCGGTCCAGCAGGTGGGCGCGCAACGCGCGGCGGTCGATCCGCTCCTGCTCGGTGACCAGGTAGCCCTTGAGCCGCGCCGGGCCCCGCGCCGGGCCCCGCGTCACGCCGACCGCGGCCTCCCGTACGCCGGGGAAACCGGCCATGGCGTGCTCGATCTCCGCGCGTTCCACCCGCGCGCCGCTCAGCTTGAGCTGGTGGTCGGCGCGGCCGTGGAACAGCAGCGCCCCGTCGCCGCGCCGGGAGACCAGGTCACCGGTACGGTAGGCGTCCCCGATGCCCTCGGCCAGGCCGGGACCGGAGATCACCAGCTCGCCGACGCCCTCGGCGTTCGGCTCCGCGATGGACACCCGCGCGCCCGGGATGGGGTGGCCGATGGGCACCCGCGAAGAATGGGCGTCCTCGGGGACGCAGCGGTGGACCGTGCTCCAGACGGTGCACTCGGTGGGGCCGTACTCGTTGTAGAGGACCGCCCCGGGCAGCGCCGCGTAGTGCGCGCCGACCAGCGCGGGCGGGCAGGTCTCGCCGGCGACGATCACCGTGCCGAGCGACCGGAACGCCTCCGCCAGGCCGTTGCGGAGCGCGAGCCCGTACAGCGACGGCACCATGAGCAGGTGGGAGGGCCGGTGCTCGGCGGCGAAGCGCGCGGCGGCGGCCAGGTCGGAGGGGCGCTGGCTGGGGATGACCAGGGTGCCGCCGCTGGCCAGCGTCCAGTAGATCCCGGCGGCCGAGCTGTCGAACGAGATGGACGAGCACAGCAGGAACCCGGTGACCGGCGACGGGTAGGAGGTCAGCCGGGCGGAGGTGGACCAGGCGAGGGCCGCCCGGGAGATCGTGACGGGCTTGGGCGTGCCCGTCGAGCCGCTGGTGTAGCAGGTGTAGGCGAGCCGGGCCTGGCCGGCGGGGAGGGGGTCGCCGGAGAGCGTGGTCATGTCGATGCGGCACGACGGGCCGTTCAGCGGGACGATCATGTCCGGCTCGATGAGGGCGATGCGCGCCCCGCACGCCTGGGCGACGTCCTGCTGCCGCCCGACGGGGAAGGCGGCGTCGACGGCGACGTACCGGCCGCCGGCCCGCAGGACGGCGAGCATGCCGATCACCGCCCACCGCGACAGGTGGGCGTGGATCACCACGGGCTCGTCGGGTCGCAGGCCCGCGTCCTGCAGCGCCCGCGCGAGCCCGGCGCTGCGCTGGTCCAGCTCCCGGTAGGGCAGCTCGCCTTCGCGGTCGGCGATCGCCGTGGCCGGGCTGGTCAGGTGCGCTTCGATGAGCTCAAGCATCGGCCAGCCGCTCCAGTACGCTCAGGAATCCGGCGATCTTCTCCTCCACCCACTCCTGGCCGAACATCTCGGCCTCGCAGGAGACGATGCCGACCACCTCCTCGTCCACCCGCATCGACCACAGCAGGTGCAGCGGCATCACGGGGGCGGGCTGCCGCTCCTCGGGCACGGGCGTCAGCAGCAGCGCCGGGTCGTCCGCGGTGGGCGCGAACGGCGACTTCGGGATGAGCTGGAACACCGGGAACGTGCGCTCCACGACCTCCGCCGGGTCGAAGATCAGCGCGGTGAGGTCCGGCGCCTCGGGCAGCACCCGCAGCAGCGGCACGTCGTGCCGGTAGGCCGCCCGGCACACCTCGTCGGCGCGGCGGCTCAGCTCGTCCAGGTCGCCGGGGTCGCCGGTGGTGATGCGCAGCCAGAGCAGGTTGAGCATGAAGCCGGCCGTGTACCACTCCGACGGCTTGCGGCCGGCGGTGATGATCGGCACGACGGCGTCGCGGCGCCCGGCCCAGACCGACGCGGTGAACGCCGTGAGCAGCAGGGTGAACGGCGTCGTCCTGCGCCGCCGCGCCACCCGGCCGAGCCGCCGCCACAGCTCGTCCGGCACGGTGAAGCGGCACGTCCGCTGCTCGCCGCGCCTGCCGGGCGTCGGCACCGGCAGGGCGAGGTCCGCCACGCCGTCCAGCCGGTCCTTCCAGTACGGCAGCGCGTCCGTGATCGTCTTCTCCCATGAGGGCGAGAAGTCGTCGGCGGCGACCTCGGCGTATCCCAGGACCCGCGAGCCGGGCGGCGGGCCGCCCCGCAGCCGGGCGGTGTAGGCGTCGGCCAGGTCGCGCGCGAGCAGCGTCAGCGACCAGGCGTCGGAGACGAGGTGGTGGGTGACGATCACCAGCAGGCTGGTGCCGTCCGCGCACCGGCCGAGGTGCACCCACAGCAGCGGCGGCTCGTCCGGCGGGTACGCCGCGTTCGTCGCCATCGCGAGGAAGGCGTCCTCGTCGTCCTCGTCGTCCACGTCGTGCACCAGCAGCCGGCCCGGCACGCCGTCGTGCACGTGCGCTTTGATGCTCTGGCCGGCGTCGCGGACCACGGCCGTGCGCAGCGCGTCGTGCCGGGCCACGACGTCGTCCACGGCCTGGCGCAGCACGTCTTCGTCGATCTCGTGCGCGACGCGGTAGGCCGCCCGCACGATGAACGCCGGGTTGAGCACGCTGCCCGGGACGGCCAGCTCAAGCCCGAGCAGCAGCTGCTGGGCGTAGGTGAACGGGATCTCTGTCGTCATCTGCCTCTCCTGGGCACGCCCGTGATGATCAGTTTCTTGAAGCCGGTGAGGAAGGTCGATCGCACGCGGACCGGCTCCGCGGCGAGCGCGACGTCGGCGAAGGTCGCGAAGAGCGTCATGAAGAACAGCCGCAGTGTGAGCCGGGCCAGGTGGGAGCCGATGCAGTAGTGGTGTCCGCTGCCGAAGGCGAGGTGCCGGTTCGGCGTACGGGCCGGGTCGAACGCGTCCGGGTCAGGGAAGATCTCGGGGTCCCTGTTGGCCGCGCCGATCCAGGCGACCACCGGCTCGCCCGCCGGGATCTCCACGCCCGACAGGCGTACCGGGCGGGTGGTGTGCCGCATGAAGTGGCTGCCGGGCGACGCCCAGCGCAGCGCCTCCTCCACCCCGCTGCGCAGCAGATCGGGACGGGCGGCCCAGGCGCGGTAGCCGCCGCCCCAGGCCAGCTCCACGACGGTCGCGTTGACCACGTTCGGCAGGGTCACGCTCGCGCCGAGCAGCAGGCTGTAGCAGTTGGCGACCACCGTGCCGGGGCCTTCCTGCAGCATCAGGCTGACCAGGTCGCCGCCGGGGGTGCGGGCGCGCTCGCGTACCAGGTGCAGGAAGTACGCGAACAGCTCGCGGTGCGCCCGCCGCAGCGTCGTGGCCGCGTCACCGGCGACCTGGTAGTCGGGGTCGTCCTCGGCGCTGGCCGCCATGACCAGTGTGAGCAGGCGCGGCCGGTCGGCGTGCGGCAGGTCGAGCAGCGGCCCGATCAGCGCGAGCGGCAGCCCGCGCACGGCCTCGGCCACATCGAACGGCCGCCCGTCCAGGCCGGGGGCGAGCAGCTCGGTGATCGCCGCGACGATGGCGGGCTCGTAGGCGGCGGCCGAGCGCATGCCCATGAGCTTCTGCAGCGGGGCCCGCATCCGGTCGTGCGCGGGCGGGTCGGTGGCGGCGAGCTGCCGCCCGGCGGCCGGGTCGGGGCGGCCCAGCAGGTTGAGCAGGGTGCCGCGCTCGCTGGTGAAGCACGTGTGGTCGCGCAGGACGCGGTCCACGTCGGCGTACCGGGTGACCGACCAGAAGCCCGTCTCGTGCCGGTGCACCGGGTCGTTCTCGCGCAGCCACCGCCAGGCCGCGTACTGGCCGCCCGCCTCGAACAGGCGGGGGTCGGACAGGTCACGCATGGCCGATCACAGCGGCCAGCTCGGCGATGGTCGGCGACAGGAACAGCGCCCAGGCGGGCACCTCGAAGCCGAACTCGCGGTCGATCGCGAACTGAACGTCGGCCGCCAGCAGGGAGTCGCCGCCCAGCTCGAAGAAGTCGTCCTCGATGCCGACGGGCGCGACGCCCAGCTTGTCCTCCCACAGGGCGGCCAGCCGGCGTTCCGTGTCGGTGCGCGGGGGTTCGTACGGCGAGTCGAGCTCGAGGTCGTCCCGTGAGGTGACAGTGGTCATGCCGGCTCCGTGATCAGGTTCCGTGGTCAGGTGTACGCGCAGGTCCCGGCCAGTGTGTCCGTGCCGGTGTTGAGTCCGCGTTGAGGATTCGTTGATGCTAAGGTCGACGAATATGAAAACCGTTTCCATTTTCTTAGTGCTGCTGCTGGTCACCTCCTGCGGCAGCGGCACGGCGGCGACCGGCGCCGCCCGGGTCACGAGCTGCGGGCTGCCGCTGGAGATCCCGGCGCCGCCGCGGCGGGCGGTCGCCATGGAGCAGAACGCGGCGGAGATCATGCTGAGCCTGGGGCTGGCCGGTCGCATGGCCGGCACCGCGTACCGGACCGATCCTGTGCTGCCCGAGCTGGCGCCGGACTACGCGAAGGTGCCCGTGCTGGCCGCGCGGTATCCGGGCCGTGAGGCGCTGCTGGCCGCCAAGCCCGACTTCGTCTACTCGATGCGCGCGTCCGCCTTCGCCCCCGAGGCCGCCGGCTCCCGGCAGGACCTCGCGAAGCTGGGCGTGCCCGCGTACCTGTCGGCCAACGACTGCGAGGACCAGGCGCTCATCCCCGCGCACGCCGAGTTCGAGGCGATCTTCAAGGAGATCGACGACATCGCCACCGTCTTCGGCGTACGCGAACGCGGCCAGGCCGTGGTCGCCGGCCTGCGCAGGCGGCTGCGGACCGCCGAGCGGGCGGAGCACCTCGACGCCGACGTCATGTGGTACTACTCCGGCACCAGGACGCCCGCCATCGCCGGCGGCACCGGCCTGCCCGGCACGATCACCAGGCTGCTCGGCGCGCGCAACGCGTTCGCCGACGTCGAGCAGCAGTGGGCCGAGGGCAACTGGGAGGAGATCGCCGCCCGCGACCCCGACGTGATCGTGCTCGCCGACCTCACCAGGGGCGGCGACGGCGACAGCGCCGAGGCCAAGAAGCGCTTCCTGCGCTCCGACCCCGTCGCCGCCCGCCTCACCGCGGTCAGGAACGACCGCTTCATCGTCGTCCCCGGCTCGTCCGTCGACCCGTCCATCCGCGCCGTCACCGCCGTCGAGCAGGTCGGCCGCGGCCTGACCCGCCTGTTCGGCAGGAAGGAGAACGCGTGACCCCGCACGAGCTGCTGGCCTGCTGGGAGGAGCAGCAGAGCGCGTACGTCGCCCACCGCGAGAACCGCTTCGAGGTCATGCTGGACGTCCTGCGCCTGCACGCCCCCGCCGAGCCGACCGTACTGGACCTGGCCTGCGGCCCCGGCTCGATCGCCGGCCGGGTGCTGGCCCGGGTGCCGGGCGCCCGCGTGGTGGCCACCGACCACGACCCGGTGCTGGCCGGGCTCGCCGAACTCGTCCTCGGCGACAGGGCCACCGTGATCGACGCCGACCTGGCGGAGGCCGGCTGGAGCCGGCGCTTCACCGAGTGGCGCTTCGACGCCGTCCTGACCTCGACCGCGCTGCACTGGCTGGCGCCGCGGCAGCTCCTCGGCGTCTACACCGAGCTGGCCGCGCTCCTGCCGCCCGGGGCGGTCCTGCTCAACGCCGACCATCTGCGGTTCGGGCCCGAGCACCCGTCTCTGGCGGACGTGTCGGCCCGCCACGACGAGCAGGTGCGGCGGGCCGCCTTCACCGCCGGCGCCCCCACCTGGGACGCCTGGTGGGCCCTGGCCGGGCGGCTGCCCGCACTCGCCGAGCGGCTGCCCGAGCGTGAGCGGCGCTTCGCCGACCGGCCGCCCCAGCCGCTCGCGCCGCTGGCCTTCCATCTCGCCGCGCTGCGGACGGCCGGCTTCGCCGAGGTGGGCACCGTCTGGCAGTACCTCGACGACTACGTCGTCTTCGCCAGGCGATGAGAGCGGCGTACGTGATCGGCGCGGGGCTGCTGCTCCTGGCGTTGTCGGTCGCGTCCGCCGCCGTGGTGGGGGCGGCCGGGCTGTCACCCGCCGACGTGCTGCGGACGGTCGCGTTCCATGCCGGGCTGCCGGTGCGGCCGCTCGCGCCGCTGGACGACGGCATCATCTGGCAGCTGCGCCTGCCCAGGGTGCTGCTGGCCGTGCTGGTGGGGGCCGGGCTGTCGGTGTGCGGTGCCGTGCTGCAGGCGCTGACCCGCAATCCGCTGGCGGATCCGTACCTGCTGGGGATCTCCTCCGGTGCCTCCACCGGGGCGGTGGCCGTGCTGGTCCTGGGCCTGGGCTCCGGGGCCGCGGCGCTGTCGTCCGGCGCGTTCGGCGGCAGCCTGCTCGCCTTCTGCTGCGTGCTGGCGATGATCGGCAGGGAGCTGGGCAGCACGGTCAGGGTCGTGCTGGCGGGGGTCGTGGTCTCGCAGCTGTTCAGCGCCACGACCAGCCTCATCGTCATCTGGGCGGCGGACGCGCAGAGCACCCGCGGTGTGACCTTCTGGATGCTGGGCTCACTGGCCGCGGCGAGCTGGCCGAGCGTGGCCCTGTGCGCCGTGGTGGCCGGGGGCGGGCTGCTGGCGTGCGTGCTCGCCTCCCCGGCGCTGGACGCGTTCGCGTTCGGCAGGGAGGCCGCCGCCTCGCTCGGCATCGCCCCGGCCAGGACCGAGCTGACCCTGTTCACCGTCACCGCGCTCACCACGGCGGTGCTGGTGGCGGCGAGCGGCGCGATCGGCTTCGCCGGCCTGATCGTGCCGCACGCCGTGCGCGCACTGGCGGGCGGCCGTCACCACGTGCTGCTTCCAGCCTGCGCCCTGTACGGCGGCGTGTTCCTGCTGGCCGCCGACACCGTCGCCCGCACCGCCTTCGCCCCCCGCGAGATCCCCGTCGGCGTGCTGACGGCCCTGATCGGCGTCCCGGCCTTCGCGCTCGTCATGCGGCGGAGAAAGGAGACGCCGTCGTGAGCCTGCACGCCCGTGACGTCACCTGGACGGCCCAGGGCCGGCCGATCGTGGACGGCATCACCGTCGAGATCGTCCCCGGCGGCCTGACCGGGGTGCTCGGCCCGAACGGCTCGGGCAAGTCCACGTTCCTGCGGCTGCTCGCGGGGTTGCTGCGCCCTCAGGGCGGGGCCGTCCTGCTCGACGGCCATGACCTGGGCCGCCTGCCGCGCCGCGACGTGGCCCGCCGCCTGGCGGTGGCCGCCCAGGAGGTCTCCACCGAGGTGGAGCTGACCGTCCTGGACGTGGTGCTGCTCGGCCGCATCCCCCACGGCCGCCGCATGACGGGCGCGGACGACCTCGCCCGCGCCCGCCGCGCCCTGCGCCGGTGCGGGGTCGCCGACCTGGAGCATCGCCGCTGGCCCACGCTCTCCGGCGGCGAACGCCAGCGGGTCAACATCGCCCGCGCACTCGCCCAGGAACCCACCGAGCTGCTGCTGGACGAGCCGACCAACCACCTCGACATCGCCCACCAGCTGGCCCTGCTCGACCTGCTCGCCGCCATCCCCGCCACCGTGGTCACGGTCCTGCACGACCTCAACCTCGCCGCCCAGTACTGCGACCACCTCCTGCTCCTGCACAAGGGCCGCCTCGTCGCCACCGGCCCGCCCGGCCAGGTCCTCACCGAGGAGACGGTGGAGCGCGTGTACGGCGTGCGAACGGAGATCACCCGCTCTCCCACCGGCCGCCCGGCCCTCCGCTTCCTGCCCGGCGCCGCTCGGACGGCATGAAGGGCGGCAGGGCCCGAGCCCTGCAGCCCTGTCACGCCTTCGTGATGCCGGGCAGCTCGCCGCGGAGTGCCATCTCGCGGAAGCGCACCCGGGAGAGCCCGAACTTGGTCAGATGCCCGCGGGGCCCCTCGCCCTGATCCGGGCGACGGCCGCCTCGACGCCGATCTTGTCGACCGTCTTGATCGCGCGGGCGCTGAGCGTGAGCCGGACGAACCGGTCCCGCACCGCGAGCCTGCCCGCCGACGCCACGACCGAGGAGATCGTCACCACGGTCTGGCGCAGCCGCCGCCCGCTGCATCCCGGCCGCTTCTTCGAGGCCGTGGACGAACTGGTCACCGCGTCCGTACGCTCGCGCGGCCGCTTCTGGCCGGCCACCCGGCCGGGACAGCTGCTCGCGCGGGACGCCGTCGCCGGCATCGTCCCGGTCGAGGACGCCGGCCCCTGGCTGGCCGCGCTGCCCGAGGCCGCGTGGGCCCTCCTCTCCCCTGCCCGCCGCGTGGCGGCAGCCCTCGGCTGGCACCCCGAGCACGGCGACCGCGTCCAGCACCTGGTCTTCACCGGCGTCACCGTCCAGCAGCAGCGCCGGATCGCCCAGGCCGTCAAAACCGCCCGTGAGATGGCCCTGCTCCCCTATGCCTCCCGCGCTGAGCACCAGTCCTGACGGCTATGCGGGGCGGCGTCCCCAGGCCGAGATCAGCGGGGCGAGGGTGAGGTCGAGCTCGCCGGCGTCCACGGCGGCCAGGTGGGCGTCGATCTCGGCGTCGTCGGCCAGCCCGGCGGCGAGCAGCTCGGCGCGGACCATGCGCACCGTCGCGCTCTCCAGCCGGTCGCAGGCCACCCCGCCGACGGGGAAGCAGCCGGACGCCGCGACGTCTTCCAGCCCTGCCGTGCGCAGCACGCGCGGCAGCGTACGGCCGAAGCGCAGGTCGGCGCCGCGGCGGGTCATCAGCTCACGGACGGCGCGCCGCAGCCGGTTGGCGCGCCGCTGTGCGGGACCGGCCTCGTCGAGGCAGGCGAGCGGCTGCAGCTCGGTGTCGGCGTCCTCGATCAGCAGCAGGCCGCCGGGCCGCAGCGCCGCCACCATCGTCGCCAGCGCCCGCGCGCGGTCGGGCACGTGAACGAGCACGAGCCTGGCGTGCACCAGGTCGAACGTGCCCGGCGGCGGGTCGGTGACGATGTCGTGCCTGCGCACCTCGTAGCCGCCGTCGGGGTCCAGCCAGGACGTGTCGATGTCCGTGGCCAGCACGTGACCGGTGGGTCCGACGGCCCTGGCGAGCGCCTCGGGGACGCTGCGGCCACCGGCGCCCACCTCCCAGCACCGCCACCCCTCCTCCAGCCCGAGCCGCTCGGCGTGTCCCAGGGTGACGCCGTCGAACAGCTCGGCCAGCCAGGTGAACCGCTCGCCCGCCTCCGTCCGCGCGTTGTCGAGCAGGTAGCGAGAAGCGGGGGGCTTGGATGCGTTCATCCCCGCATCATCTCGCTTCCGGCTATAGTCATAGGCATGACTACTCATATTGATGATTACTACTGATGGCTCTCCGGCATGCGGTGCTGGCGGCGCTGCTCGACGGCGAGTACAGCGGCTACCAGCTCACCAAGATCTTCGACATCGGCGTCTCCAACTTCTGGTACGCCGCTCCCCAGCAGCTCTACGCCGAGCTGACCAAGCTGGAGGCCGACGGCCTGGTCACGGGCCGGGAGGTGGTTCAGCGTGGCCGCCTCAACAAGCGCGTGTTCAAGGTGACCGAGGCCGGGCTCGCCGAGCTGGCCGCGTTCGCCGAGACTCCGGCCAGGCCGCTGGTGCTGCGTGACGACCTGGCCGTCAAGGTGCACGCCGTAGCCCTGCTCGACGCCGGGCCGGTGATCGAGCAGCTGCACGAGCGGGCGCGGCAGGAAGAGGCCAAGCTGGAGATCTTCGAACGGATCCTCGCCGGCCTGCGCGGCGACCTGGACGAGGAGACGTTCCTGCGCGAGGGCGACCCCGTGGGCCCGTACCTGTCCTGCCAGGCCGGCTGCTGGCTGGCCCGCGAGACGCGCGACTGGTGCCTGCGTACCGCGCGGACGCTGGAGGCGCGCGCCCGCGCGCACATCGGGAAGGAGGCCTTATGACCGCCTACGCGCGTTACGTCGCGCTCGGGGACAGCCAGACCGAGGGGCTCGGCGACGGCGACGACGTCAACGGCCACCGGGGCTGGGCCGACCGCCTCGCCGAGCATCTGGCCCGCGTCAACCCCGGGCTACGCTACGCCAACCTGGCCGTGCGGGGCCGGGTGGCGGCGCAGATCCGCGACGAGCAGCTGGACGCCGCGCTGGCGCTGCGGCCCGACCTGGCCACGGTCATGGCGGGGATGAACGACATCATCCGCCCCGGCTTCGACGCCGCCGTGGTGGCGGGCGTGCTGGAGGAGATGTTCGCCAGGCTCACCGGGGCGGGCACGCACGTGGTCAGCGTGACGTTCCCCGACATCGGCAAGATCGCTCCCATGGCCCGACCGCTGGTGCCCAGGGTGCTCGACCTCAACGACCACATCCGGTCCGCCGCCGCCCGCCACGGAGTCACGCTGGTGGACACGTACGGGCTGGAGTTCGCCACGGACGCGCGGATGTGGAGCGTGGACCGGTTGCACGCGAGCCCGGTCGGCCACGCCCGCATCGCCGCCGCCATGGCGCACGCGCTGGGGCTGGCCGGCAGCAACGACGCGTGGATGCTGCCCTTCCCGCCGCTGCCTCCTGCGACGAGGTGGCGGGTGGCGGCGGACGAGGTGCGCTGGTTCGCGACCTTCGCGGGCCCCTGGATGGCCCGCCGCCTCCGCGGCCGCTCCTCAGGCGACGGCCGCACGGCCAAACGCCCGGACCTCACCCCGTGGGTGCGGCCGATCCCCGGAGAGCCGGCGCGCTGATCGCGCTGGGACCGGTTCGTTCGCTCCTGCGACCTGGCGGCGGTTCAGAGGCGCCGAGCCGCGGCCGGCGCGGCGCGGATCTGCTCGGCGTCCGCCGGGCCGCCACGGCGTCGTCACCGACGGCTTGAGCACGGCCTGAGCACGGCCTGAGCACGGCCTGAGCACGGCCTGAACACGGCCTGAACACGGCCCGTCCGCTCACCGGCCCTCGCGCGCCGCCCAGGAGGCGACCGCGTGCACGGCCTGGATGAGGGAGCGGTGCTCCTCCAGTTCCCGCAGCCGCAGCGTCAGCATGCGGCCGGAAATGCCGCCGACCATGCGCCGGTATTCGCCGAACCGGCGTGCGCCCTCTGCTCCGGCGAACATGATCGCCGAGGTCCACCGGCGGGTCATGAACACCCGGGCACGGGCCGGGCCTGGGCGTGGTGTTCGCCAACGCGGGCGGGGGCGGTTTCGTCCCGTTCGGCGAGGTCAGGCCGGACTTCTTCGACGAGATCGTGGCGAGCAACGCGCAGGATCTGCACCTGCTCTACCAATTGGACGCGGCCCTCGTGCGGGCGGCGGGAGGACGATGACGTCCGCGTGGTGATTCTCGCCGCCGAGGGCCCATCGAGGCGCCGGCGTTCCGGGCCGCCGACTTCGTGCAGCCGCCGATCAAGAAGGAGAGCGTGTCACTTCTCGGCCGTGCCGAGTTTCCTGGCGACGGACTCCTGATGGACCTCCGCGAAGGTGCGCGAGTCCTTGATCAGGTCGTCGGCGAAGGCGGCGACGTCCTCGCCGATGAGTTCCAGGACGCCCTTGCCGTCCGCGACGCCCCCCTCGAAGAAGTCGAGGAGGTCTGCGAGCAGGGAACCGTTGAGCAGGTCGATCGGTCCGACCTTGAAGTAGTACTTCTGAATCTCCTTGTAGACGATCTCGTAGTCCGAAGGGAGCGCCTTGACCCGTGCCATGTGCGCCCGCCACTGCTTCTTGCCCTCGATGATGTCCCTGACGCCCACGTCAGCCTCCCAGCCTGCCCAGTTTCCTGGCGACGTTCCTGTTCAACTGCTCCCGCCACCGGTCGCGGACGTTTCCGGCCCCTTCTTCGCCCGCCAGCGCCGCGCAGAAACCGGCGATGTCGTCACCCAGTACGTCGTCAATGCTCTGCCCGTCGGCTGCCGTCTCCTCCAGCAGGCCCAGAGCACCGTCGAGAATCGGCATCAGGTTGCGGCCGGTGAAGTCCCCGTAGAGGAACAGGTGACCCTTCATCTGTTCCCAGGCCGTCCGGTAATCGGCCGGCAAGACCGCCGCCCTGGCTTCGAACGCCTTCCATTCTCTGGTGAGATCGCTGCCCGTAATGGTCTCCCAGAAGCTCATCTTCCGCCCTCCTTGAGCTTGTCGATCCGCGTGGTGACGTACTCCCACTTCGCCCAGAACGTCGCCGGCTCCTCGCAGCCCGCGTCGTTGAGCGCGTAGAACTTCCGCGGCGGGCCCTGCTCGGACGATCGGCTCCTGGGGTACTCTGTAACGCCGAGTACCGCTATAAAGTATCACAAAGTAGTGGTCCGAGTCTTCCCGGATTCCGCCGCACGGTTGTGTCATGTGCCGGCGATGGTCCGGCATATTTCGCGCGGAGGGGCGGCGTTCGCGCGCCGGTGGGCGGCAGCGGGTGGTGAACGGCGTCGAGAGCCTGGCCGGAGCGGCCGCCGTGGTGGGTTTCCGGCCCGAGCACGTGCCCGCCGTCCTGCGAGCCTGTCCCGTCTCGGTGCGACCTGGTGAGGAAGAAAGCACGCGACGTCGAACCTAAGCCGCCTTGTCCCCGTATCCCGTGATGACGAAGGCCGCAACCTTTCTGTTCTGCAGCCTGATGCGCGCAGGCCGAATCGCAGCTACAGACGGAGAGAGGGATTGTATGAGAGTTCGACATAGGTCCCGGATCCGCCGCCGGGCCGCAGGCATGCTGACGGCCTTGACTGTCATGGGCGGCAGTCTGACGGTCGGCGCCACGGGCGCGGCGGCGAACACGACATCCGGCGCGGTCTTCGCGCCGGCCGTCTCCTGCCCCGCCGTGGCCGACAGAGTGGGTGAGGTTCCCGCTCGGGCTCAGGCGGAAGTGCAGCGCAACCTGCGCCAGCTGGAGACCCAGATCGCCGAGGCGAACCGGCGGCTTGCATCCTCCCAGGGGCAGGGTGGGCCCAACTTCGTGCGGAACGCGGTTCTCAGCCCGCTGCGGGACAAACGAGCGGCCGCGCTGCAACGTATCGAGATCGCCTTCCAGCGCGCCGGCGCCCAGGCCCCGAACGGCCTGGACGCTCTGGCCACCTGCACCGTACGGGACGACGGCGACGGCGACGGCACCGGCAACGACAACGACAACGGGAACGGGAACGACAACGACGGCCAGGGCACGGGCGACCAGCAAGGCGACGGCGGCCAGGACAACGGCGACCAGCAAGGCGACACCGGCCAGGGAACCGGCGACCAGCAGGGCGACGGCCAGGGAACCGGCGACCAGCAAGGCGACGGCCAGGACAACGGCGGTCAGACCGGCGCTCCCGGCGGGATCAGCTGCCCCTCCGTGGCGGACCGGCTGGGTCAGGTTCCCGCGCGTGCCCGGGCAGAGGTGCAGCGCAACCTGCGCCAGCTGGAGACTCAGATCGCCGAGGCGAACCAGCGGCTGGAGAACGCTGGCGGCCAAGGCGGCCCCAACTTCGTCCGCAACGCCATCCTCGGTCCGCTGAAGAACAAGCGGACGGCCACCCTGCAGCGCATCGCGCTCGCCTTCCAGCGAGCCGGTGCCCGTGCGCCGGCCGACCTGCGGGCTCTGGCGACCTGTGAGGTGGGTGACCCGGAAGGCGGCGGTGACAACGGCAACAATGGCAACGACGGAAACGACGGAGATACCGGAAACGACGGAGGTAATGGCGACAACGGCGGCGGGCAGGCCAGAGGGCCCGTTGCCGAGGACTTCGTCGACATCCGTTCGGTACGCCCGAACGTGAGAACCCCCCGCACCCAGCGGAACGGCTCCCGAGGCACCTTCAGCGTGGACTGCGGCCGTAACGAGGGGCGGATCTTCAACTCCGACAACGTCATCGTGGCACCGGGCGTGTCCAACGGCGCCCAGCACACCCACGACTACGTGGGCAACGAGTCCACCAACAACCAGTCCACCAACGAGAGCCTGCTCGCCGCCGGCACCACCTGCACCAACGGCGACAAGTCCACGCACTACTGGCCTGTGCTGAGGGCACTGGGTCAGGAGGAGTTCGACGCCGACCAGCGCGGCGGCGGTCTCGACCTGAACGTCGGCAAGATCCTCACCCCGGTTCAGGTGCAGATCACGTTCAAGGGCAACCCGACCGCGAAGGTGGTGCCGGCGCCGCAGTTCCTGCGCATCATCACCGGCAACGCCCGGGTCAACGGAGCCGAGCACAACGCCGGATGGACCTGCACCGGGTTCGAGAACCGCCAGCTGACCGACAAGTACCCGCTCTGCCCGCGCGGCAGCAGGCTCGTCCGGGTCTTCGACTTCCAGAGCTGCTGGGACGGCCAGAACATCGACAGCGCCAACCACCGTACCCACGTCACCTTCCCCGAGGCGGACGGGAGCTGCCCGCAGGGCTTCCAGCCGATCCCGGCCCTGGAGCACCGGCTCGTCTACAACGTGCCGCGCGGCCCCAACTTCGCCGTGGACGGCTTCCCGGAAGAGCTGCACAAACCGATCACCGACCACAGCGACTTCATCAACCTGATGAACGAGCAGCAGATGCAGCGGGTCGTCACCTGCATCAACAGCGGCAGGCGCTGCCGCTGATCCTCGCCGGCGGCGACCGGCGGCCAGGAGCGGGGCGCGGTGTGGCCGGGCGAGCGGCCACACCGGCCTCGTCGCTCCGCGGAGGACCGCGATCAGTGCGAGAAAGGTCAAGAGCATGATGGACGTCTCCCGCCCGCGAGACGTGCGAGATGCCGCGCCGGTGGGCACGGTGCGGGCGTCCGGCATCGTCAGGAGGCGTCGCCGTGCCGGCGCCGTCCTGTCCCTGGCCGTTGCCTCGGCGCTCATGCTCGCCGGATGCGGCGGTCAAGCCGAGGCGGGCAAAGGTACGGGGCCGGCAGCCGGGAAGGAGGTGTCACGCACGTACACCATCGAGCAACTGGCCGCCGCGGTCGGCTGCACCGCCACGATCACCCTCAAGGCCCTGGACTACCGTCAGGGCGAATGCACGAGCGACGGGATCCCGTACGTGTTCCTCGACTTCGCCACGGCCACGGGCCAGCGCGAGTGGCTCGACTACGCCGAGATGTACGGCGGCCTCTACCTCAGAGGTGATCGATGGGTGCTGTCGGCCAAGTCCAAGTCCTTCATGCAGGAGCTGAGCGGAAAGCTCGGAGGCACGGTCGAGGAGAGCGGCGGCCACAGCGCCCACAGCGGCCACGGCGTCTCCGCCTCGCCGTCGAGCACTCACTGATCCGCCCAGCGAACCGCCTGATGAGCGCGCGAGCGCGCCTGGCCGATCAGGCCGGGCCGGTCGGCGTGTCGCCGGCGCTCTCGGCCGGCAGGCCGAGGTGCCGGACGGTCCAGCGGGCGGTGGCACGGCGGGGTCAGCCCTTCAGCGAGCCCTGGAGCAGGGCCTTGACGAAGTGACGCTGGAAGACGACAAAGATCGCGAGTGTGGGAGTCAGGATCAGCAGCGATCCCGCGCACAGCAGCGGGATGTCGGTGCCCCACTGCCCCTGGAAGGCGCCGAGCGCGCCGGACATCGTGCGCTTGGCGGGGTCGTCAACCAGGACGATGGCCAGCAGGAACTGGTTCCAGGTCCACAGGAACAGCAGGATGGCCAGGGACGAGATCGCCGGCATGGCCAGGGGCACGTGGATGCGCCGGAACAACTGCCACACGTTGGCGCCGTCCATGCGGGCGCTTTCCGACAGCTCTTCCGGCATGTTGACGAAGTGCGCCCGCATCCAGAAGACGGAGAACGGCATGAACAGGCCGATGAGCGGCAGGATGATGGCCCAGCGGGTGTTCAGCAGCCCCATGTCGCGGATCTGGTAGTACAGCGGCGTGATGATGCCCTCGAAGGGGAGGGTCAGGCCGAGCACGAACAGCAGGAAGACGATGCGTCCGCCGATCACGCGCAGGTGGCCGATGGCGAAGCCGGCCATGGTGCCCAGCAGGATCGAGATCGGCACCACGCCCAGCACGATGAGGACGCTCGACTTCAGCAGCTCGGCCATGTTCGCGGCCTCGAAGGCCCGCAGGAAGTTGCTCCATTGCGGGTCCTGCGGCCAGGCCAGACCGGCCGGGTAGGTGCCCGAGGGGTGCAGGGCGGTGACGAACAGGCTGAGGAACGGCAGGAGCGTGACCGCCATCATGGCGATGAGCAGCAGCCGGCCGGTCCAGGCCTCCCGGCCCGCGATGATCATCGGTTGTCGTCCTTTGTGAACCACTGGATGGGAAGGGCGCAGGCGATCACGAGAAGCATGAGCACGACGGCCAGGGCCGAGGCCGTGCCCACCTCGCGTTCGGTGAAGGCGAGGTAGAAGATCTGCAGGCCGGGCACCATGGTCGTGTTGCCGGGACCGCCCTGGGTGGCGATGTAGACGATGTCGAAGCTGGCCAGGGCGGCGATCACGGTCACGGTGACGCAGACCGCGATCTCCTGGCGCAGGCTGGGCACCGTGATGGAGACGAACTCCCGCCACGCCCCGGCTCCGTCGAGGCGCGCGGCCTCGTACAGCGCCGGGTCGATCTTGCTCATGCCGGCCAGGAGCAGCAGCGTGCAGAGGCCGAGCAGCACCCACGCGCCGATCATGCCGACCGCCGGCAGGGCGGTGGCGAAGTCGCCCAGCCAGGCCCTGGTCACCCCGCCGAGGCCGACGAGCGAGAGCAGCTGGTTGACCACTCCGGTGGAGGCCAGCAGCCAGCTCCACGCGATGCCCGCGGCCACCAGCGGGATGACCTGCGGCAGGAACAGCACGGTGCGCGCCACGAGGGCGAGCCTGCTCGCGGCGATCCGGCGGATCGTGGCGGCGATCGCGAGGCCCAGCGCGACCGGGATCACGCTGAAGAACACGATCAGCTGGAAGGCGTTGATCAGCGAGTCGAACAGGTCGGGGTCGGTGAAGACCGTGCCGTAGTTCGCCAGCCCCACCCAGGTGGAGGCGCCGATGCCGTTCCACTCGTACAGCGAGTACTGGACGGTCAGGGCGATCGGGCGCAGGACGAACACCGCGTAGAAGGCGAGCGCCGGGACGACGAACAGCCAGCCGGCCACGCCGTGGGCGCCGCGCGGCCGGCGCGCGGGCCGGACCGTCAACGTGATCAGTTCCCTTCGAGCTGGCCGGCGTAGTCGGCCTGGACCGTCTTCAGCAGGTCCTGCGGCTGCTGCTGGCCGGCCACCAGCTTCTGCAGGTTCGGCGTCCAGCTCTTGGCGTAGATGGCGCCGGTGGCGTTGGCGATGAAGTCCATCGCGCCGTCGTCCTCGGCGATGTCAGCCCCGGCCGCCAGAGTCGCGGCGGTGACCTTGTCCTCGCCGACGGCCGGCATGTACGCGTCGGCGGGCCCCATCGGGCGCGACCCCCCGACCTCGACGCCGATGTCACGGGCGCGCTTGTCGGTGGCCACCCAGTTGAGGAAGTAGGCGGCGCAGTCGGCGTTCTTCGCGCCGGCGGCGATGCCGAAGGTGAGCGGGGCCGACATGGCGGCGCGCTTGCCGCCCTCCTCGGCAGGCGGCATCAGGGTGAAGCCGACGTCGCCCGCCATCTGCTTGTCGAGGTTGCCCGACTCCCAGTCGCCGTTGAACATGAACAGGCCCTGGCCGTCGATGAAGCGGCTCATCATGGTCGCGTAGTCGACCGCGTTGACGTCCTTCTGGAAGTAGCCGGCCTTGATCCAGCGCTCCAGGTGCTGGACGGCCTGGAGGTTGGACGGGGTGTCGATCGTGGCGCCCGGCTTCTGGTAGATCCAGTCGTTGATCGGCGCCGCGGGGCCGTAGGAGGCCATGAGGTTCTGCAGCGGGAAGGCCAGGCCGCCGGTGGCGCCGCCGTTGAACTGCACGATGGGCGTGATGCCGGCGTCCTTGGCCTTCTTCAGCGCCTGGTCGAGCTCCGCCAGAGTGGCGGGCGGCGTGGACATTCCGATCTGGGCGGCGAGCTTCTTGTTGTAGAAGAGCCCCGTCATGCTCATGTTGAGCCCGAGTGCGTACAGCGAGCCCTCGCCGCGCGGTCGCCCGCCGGGTCCGAGGCGTAGTTGTTCGAGCTGCGAGGCCGGCCACTTGTCCCAGCCGAACGCGGTGGCGTAGCCGTCGAGGTTCTTCAGCAGATCGTCCTTGACCAGCTCGGAGACCTGGGGCAGGCGCATCAGGTCGGGCGGGTTGTCCGCGAGCACCCGGGGCGCGTTCTGCGTGATGACCGCGAACTGGTCCTCGCGGATGTTCCACGTGACGTTCGGATGTTGCTGGGTGAACTCGGTGGTCAGCGCCTTGGGCAGCGGGAAGCCCGTCTCGAAGTAGCCGTTCAGCGTGATCGGCGTCGTGCCGCAGGTGGGCGCGGCGGACTGCGGCGCCGCGCCGGTGGCCGCGGGCCGCGGGCTGTCGCTGCCGGGTGCCGCGCAGGCGGCGGCGAGCGTCCCCATGGCGATCACCAGCGCGGCGCCGGCCCTGCCGGGGCGAACTCGACGAGCCATGTGCATCTCCTTGGCCGCTGGGGACGACGGCACCCCGGCCGGCCTCCGGAGTCCGTTGCTAAATCGGGTTAGCGCCCGATAGTCTCACCACGCGCGTCGTAGCATGTCAACCCCTCGTCACACACTCTTGACGATCGGAGATTCTGGGTGAGCCCACGACGGGTCACGCTGGCCGATGTGGCCAAGGCTGCGGGCGTCTCCCGCACGACCGCCTCGCTCGTGCTGTCCGGCCGCGGCCGCGAGCTGCGGATCTCCCAGGACGTCGAGCAGCGCGTGCTGCGCGCCGCCGAGGAGTTGCAGTACCGGCCCAACATCGTCTCCGTGGGCCTGCGCACGGGCATCAGCAGGACGATCGGTTTCGTCTCCGACACCGTCGCCACCTCACGGCTGGCGGGCGACATGATCAAAGGAGCCCTCGAGGCCGCCCGCGAGCGCGGCTTCATGCTGTTCATCGGCGAGACCGAGGGCGACGCCGAGCTCGAACGGCTCCTGCTGCAGGCCATGCACGACCGCCAGGTCGACGGGCTCATCCTGGCCTCGATGTTCACGCGCACCATCACGGTGCCGAAGGCCGTCACCGCCGCGCTCACCCCCCTGCCCGCCGTCCTGCTCAATGCGCTGCCCGACCGGCCCACTCCCCTGCCCGCCGTCCTGCCCGACGAGATCGAGGCCGGCCGCCACGCCGCCCGCGTCCTGCTGGACGCCGGTCACCGCGACGGCGTCTACCTGATCGGCGCCGGCCCCGGCCCGGGCGACGTCCCCCAGCAGAGCGTCGCGGCGGCGGAACGGCTGGCCGGCATCCACGAGGCGCTCGGCGAGGCGGGGGTCAAGGTGGCGGGCGCGCGCACCTGCCCCGACTGGCTGCCGGAGTACGGGCTCGCCGCGACGCGGGACCTGCTGCGGACGGTCCGGCCGCGTGCGCTGATCTGCTTCAACGACCGGATCGCGATGGGCGCCTACCAGGCGCTCGACGACTTCGGGCTGAAGGTCCCCGCGGACGTCTCCGTCGTCTCCTTCGACGACCATCCCATCGCCTCCTGGGTGCGGCCCCGGCTGACGACCGTGGCGCTGCCCCACTACGAACTGGGCCGCAAGGCGGTGGACGTGCTGTTCGCCGAGATCGAGCGCGACCGCGCGGACGCCGGGCGGCCGGGCCGGGTGCACCGGGTGCCGATGCCCGTCCGCGCGCGTGAGTCCGTCGCCCGGCCGCCCGCCGCAGAGCCCCTCGGCTGATCAGAGGCGGGGCAAGCACGCCGAGGAGGGTCGCGGTGAGGGCCATGTTCAGGGCGTCCCGCAGCCGCGGGTGGAAGCGGGCCAGGTCGGGCTCTGCCTGGTAGGCGGCCTGCAGGCTGGGCGAGGGCGTGTCGTACGGCGACAGCGCGCCCGCCAGCACCATGGCCTGGAGGCTGAACAGGGTGCCGCCGCGCTGCGGTCCCGGTTCGGCCGCGTCGACCTGCTGAACAACAACGCGGGCGTCATGTACACCACCGTCGCGGTGGCCGCGCACCCCGGCGGGTCCAGCACCGAGCTCGCCCGCAACACTCCCGCACTTCTCCGGCCCGTGGTCAACGGGCTCGCACCGCTGGTCCTCCAGACCCCCGCGATGGGCGCCCTGCCGACCCTGCGCGCCGCCACCGACCCCGCCGTGCTCGGCGGCCAGTACTACGGCCCCGGCGGACGCAACCAGATCATGGGCCACCCCCGCCTCGTCACCTCCAGCCCGCAGTCCTACGACATGCCGCTCCAGCAGCGGCTGTGGGCCGTCTCCGAGGATCTCACCGGAGTGACGTTCCCCCTCCTGGTCACGAGGTAGTGGCCAGCAGGTCGGCGATGCGCGGGTCGTGCGAGTCGGCCGGCCAGGCCAGCAGCACCTCCCTCGGCGGCAGCCCCGTCACGGGGACGGCGGTGACGTACGGACCGAGCCGGTCGACGGCGCTGTCACCGACGACCGCCAGCAGTTGCCCGGTGACCACCAGGTCGATGAGGGCGTCCAGGCCGACGGGCGGCAGGTGGGACAGGGGCGGAGGCGCGATGCCGAGCCGCTCGGCCGCCTGCGCGAAGTGCAGCGTGTCGGCCACGGCCAGGAAGTATTCGAGCTCGCGGACCTCGATCCGTTTCATGACCCTGAGGGTAATGACCGGTGCCTACTTCATCATCGCGCGGCCCCGCCTGTCATTGCCAAGCTGCTCTTGCCACCCATTCCTGGAAGGAGCCTGTTTTGAGGATCGGCGTCATCGGCACCGGCGGCATCGGGGCCACGCTCACGTACAAGCTCGGCGCGGCCGGACATACCGTACGGGTCGCGACCGTCCAGCATGACCGCGCTGGCGGAGCAGTCAGGCGTCACCCCCGTCCCCCTCGACTCGGTCAGCCGCGCCGTGGACGTCCTGATCACCTCCATCCCCCTGGGCCGCGTGCCCGCCCTGAGGCCGATCACCGACCGCCTCCCGGCCGGCGTCGTGGTGGCCGACACCTCGAACCACCTCCCCCAACGCGACGGCCACATCAAGGACATCGATGACGGAATGCCCCAGGGCCTTTGGATCGAGCGACAACTCGGCCGCCCTGTCATCCGCGCCTGGAACGCCCTCGTCCAGACGACGCTGGCGGACAAGGGCAGACCACCAGGCACCCCCGGCCGCCTCGCCGTCCCGGTCGCGGGCACCGACCTCGCCGCCAAGGAACTCGTCATGACCCTGGTGGACGACACCGGCTTCGACCCCGTAGACGCGGGCACCGCCGAGGACGGGTGGCGCATGCAACCAGGCACCCCCGCCTACTGCACCGACCTGAACGCCGCCCAACTCCAGAAGGCCCTCGCGCTGGCCGACCACGAGATCGCGAGAATCCGACGCGAGGCGATCCTGGCGATCATGAACTCGTGGGAACGGAACGACTCCTTCTTCGACGACCTCGTGGCCCTCAACCGCGCCACAGCGGGTCTGCACCGGCTTGTCAGAGGCCCGGAGTCATGAAGCGGCCATGGTCTGTGCGGTGGGCGGGGGTTTGATGGTGAGCGTCATTCCCCAGTCCGAGTAGCGGACGTCCTTCACGAAGCCGTACCAGCCCTGGCCACCCGTCATGCCCTTGAGCTTGTCACCTTCCGGCTGGCGCCACTTGGACCAGGCCCGCCGTACGAGACCGTCCTTGCCGAGCCACAGCCGCCAGTCGATCTCCCAGTCGGCGTGCTCTTCCTTGACAGAGCCGCCGCGCAGATCCGGCCTGACGTCCCACAGCCGGCGAAACGAGATCGACCCCTGGTGAAGGGTCGTGGGCGAGCCGTCGTACTTCACCGAGGCCTTGGTGCTCGTCGTGGTCGACAATACGGCTCTGAGCACGTCCGGCTCGTCCAAGCGCAGAAAGCCCGTCGCCAGGCGGAATTCGCAAGGATATTTGAGGGTGACCCACTTCCTGCCTTTGGGCAGCTTCTTCTTCGGGTCGTACTGCCAAAGCCGCTTGCCGATGCAGACGACGCGAACACCCGCCTCCCCCAGTTGGTAATCCCAGAGGTCGGTCGCCACCACCTCGCCGTCCCCGAACGCGACGACACCCTTGGTCGGTTGGAACCGCTCCCAGCCTGAGATCGCGTCCGAGTGGAACGTGGTGTATTCGGTGACCCGCACACCGTGCCCTTTGACCAGCTGCCGCTGGATCGCCGCCCCCGGATCCTTGGGGGCGGTGGCCGCGCCGGCGGCGGAGGTGCCGTGAAGTGCCGATGCGGCCACGACAAGGACCACGACCGACGCTCGTCGCTTCATCTGGTGATGATCTCCTCGCAGGATGCCCGGCCCCGCACTGCCACAACCGAGAGGCGACGATCTTCTCACGGACAGATCTCGGCGTGATCACGGCATGACAAGGCCTCCTGTAGGAGGATCAGGGGCAGGCTGATCGGCTGCTCGGGCAGGATGCCCGGCGCGACGGCCCACCAGCCTAGGCGCGCTGCGCGGCGATCGCTCCAGCCACTGCCGTGGACGCGGCCAGCACGGCGAGCGCGGTCACCGCCGCGGCTGCCACCCGGCGGGTCTTCCGGTGCTGCCTGACGTCCTCGCCGTCCAGGTCGTCGGGCGCCTTGCCGTGCAGGGCTGCGGCGAGTTGCACCAGGCAGGCGCGGAACCGTTCATTGCGAAGGTCGCGCTGGTCGTCTTCGGTGACCCAGCTCAGGTCGATCCAGAGCGGCCTCCCTGGATGGACGCCGTGCAGCGCGGACGGGAGCGCCGAGGATCGCTTCACGTCGAAGCGGCCGGCGACGGCGTCCCAGACGAGCGAGCCGCCGGACAGCACCAGATAGAGGGTCTCCACGCTCTTGTGCTTCAGCCAGTAGCGGATCTCGTCATCGACCCAGGGCGAGGCGACGGCCTGCGGCGACAGGAAGACGATGAGGTGGCGGGAGGCGGCGAGCGCGTCCTCGATCGCCCGGTCCAGCCTTGAGGTCGCCGGCATGCTGGACTGGTCGTGGAAAACGCGTAACGCTCGCAGCCGGTACCAGGGTCTGGCCAGATTGTGCAGGGCGTCGCGTACGGCCCGGACGAGGGAGGCGTCCGGCTCCCAGGCGTAGGAGAGGAAGGCGTCGTAGCGTAACGGCCGCTCATCCGCCGGCACCGGCCATCGCCTTGGGGTGGTTACGCCGACCAGTTCGCTGAATCCCGTCGCGTAGAGGTGGATCCGTCGCTGTAGCATGCGCAGCTCGGCGCGGCAGGCAGCGTTGTCCGGCCACTCCGAGTCCGGGGTGCCGGGGTGCGACTGCTCGAATGCGCGGAGCCGTGGATGCCATTTGGCCAGGAACGGCCGTAGCTCCTGGTTGAGCAAGGTGATCGCCAGTTGCTCGACGGTCCGGCCGCTGGGCGCGGAGGGGCGGCTCGCCTTCAGGATTTCGCGTACGGTGGCGAACAAGGCGTGAAGGGAAGAGAGCGCCTCCCTGGTCAGTCCCTGGTCGTCGTCCAGCGGTTGGGTGGACACCCGGGTCGTGGTCTCCACGAACAACTTCCAGGCGACGTCCCTGCCTTCCTCATCGACCACGAACGTCAGCTCGCTCAGCTGCGGGAGCGACAGCTTGACCTTGGTCAGCCGGACCGAGCGGCTGCGGATCTGGCTCGCCACGGCGCCGGCCGCCCCGGCCGCCGCGCCCCCAGTGGCGTAGAAGCCGCGACCGCCGATGTTCGTCAGTTCGAAGATCACCAGACCAGCCAGTGCACCGACGACGGCCGCCGCGATCATGTACATGATTCGCCGGAGCGGCAGGGCGCTTCTGAGGGGCTTCACCGCCACGAAGTGACTTTACCTTCGGTGTCAGACGACAACCAGATGATCGCAGTGGCGAGCCGGCTAGGGCCAAGAGGGTGGCGAACTCGGTGCTTTTGATGGGTCAGCTTCCCCACCAATGCTGCCAGTTCCGGGTCGTCGGGCCACCGTCCGGCGGCCTGGCGCAGGTAGCCGACGGTGGCGCGGGCCTTGGCGGGCCAGCCTGCGTACAGGTCGCGGGTGTGCGGGCTCCAGGACGACGAGGCGGGCCATGTTGGGCGGGTCCTCGTAGGCGGGGTGGACGGCGAGCAGGGCGTGGGCGGGGCGGCGCCTCGTACGTGACGGCTGTGCCGGCGTTGTGCTGCGCGGGCGACATGGTCGCCCTCGCCGGGGTCACGCTGTCGGTGGCCGCTCTGGCCGTGCTTCGGCGCGGAGCGAGGTCAGGCGGTCGGGGTTCGGCCAGCGTACGCCGTGGGCCCACCCCGCCCGCTCGAACCAGCGGATGAGCCGCGCGCTCGGGTCGAGCTGCCCCTTGAGCACGCCGTGCCGGGCGCAGGTCGGCTCCACGTGGTGCCAGTTGTGCCAGCCCTCGCCGAGCGTCAGCAGCGCCACCCACCACACGTTGGACGAGCGGTCCCTGGTGCGGAACGGGCGGTCGCCGAAGGTGTGGGCGATCGAGTTCACCGACCAGGTGACGTGGTGCACCACGGCGTAGCGGACCAGGCCACCCCACAGCAGCGCGCTCCACGCGCCCGCCCACGACATCGACCACAGCCCGCCGGCGGCGGCGGGGAGCGCGAACGACAGGACGACGACCGCCGGGTAGGCGGCGTCGAAGCGCCGTACGTCCTGGTCGTCCAGCAGGTCGGGCACCCAGTGCCGGCGGCTGGAACGCTGGTGGGCGGTGTAGAACCAGCCGACGTGGGCGTGCGCCATGCCGCGCAGCAGCGCGAAGCCGCTGTCACCGTAGCGCCAGGGAGAGTGCGGGTCGCCTTCGCGGTCGGCGTACTTGTGGTGGCGGCGATGCTCGGCGGCCCACAGCGTCACAGGACCCTCGACGGCCATGCCGCCGGCCAGCATGAGCGCGATCCGCAGCGCACGGGACGCCTTGAAGGCGCGGTGGGTGAACAGGCGGTGGTAGCCGATGGCGACGCCGAAGATGCTCACCAGGTACATCACGACCGCGATGACCAGGTCGCGAGGCCCGACGCCCCAGCCCCATGCGGCCGGCACCGCGAGCGCCAGCAGCGCCACGGGCAGGACCACCAGCACGATCAGGTACGCGAGGCGGCGGCCGGTGGTGACCGTCACCGTCTCCGCCGTGGCCGGCCGCTGCACGTTGCCTCCCGGGTGGTCAGGACGATTCAGGCTCCTCATTGAACGGCCACGCCCCTGGCGTGCGGCAATATCCTGAAAGTGACGTAATGATTACTCTGTGGAATCAAAATCATGGACTCCCCTGCCGCGAGAAAAGGGCGTGGGATGGTGATCGCACAACGCGATCATCTCGGTACGCTGCGAAACCAGGCGGAAGGTCCACGGAATGGGTGCTGTCGATCAGGCGACCACGGGCGGCCATCTCGAGCGATACGAGGAGGCGCTCGCCAGGGATCCGATGGCCGCTTTCGGCCTGGTCCGCGAGTGGATGCGGACCGATTGGCGGAGCCTGTTCGCCGAGTTGCGCGAGCGGCGCCCGATCTTCGTCACCCCCGCCTTCACGGTGGTGACCCGCTTCGCCGACGTCGTCGAGGTGCTCGCGCATGAGGAGGTCTTCTCCGTGCGCTCCTTCGGGCCGCGCCTCGACGCCGCGCTGGGCGGCGCCCCGTTCATGCTGGCCAGGGACGCCACGCCGATGAACTGGCGGGAGAAGGGCCTGATGCAGCTCATGCTCGACCCGCAGGACGCGGGCCGGGTGCGCGAGCTGGCCGGCCGGCTCGCCGACGAGCTGCTCGACGCCGCCCCGCGGGACGGGCGCTTCGACGCGGTGGACGGGCTGTTCCGCCCGGTCGCGCTCGGCGTGTGCGCGCGTTACTTCGGCGTGCCGGGCCCCGATCCGCGGACGCTGGGCGGGTGGACGCGGGCCGTCGTCTCCGACGGCTTCGCCAACTTCCTCGGCGATCCGCAGCTCCAGGCCGCGTCCGTGAGCGCGGGCGCGGAGCTGCTCGCCCACCTGCGCGACCGTCTCGCCGAGCTGCGGGCCGGGGACGAGCTGCCCGACGACGTCTTCGCCCGCCTCGTCCGGGCTTCGCCGCCCGGCGTGAGCGACGACCGCATCGTGGTGAACATGGCGGGGCTGCCGCTGGGCTTCGTGGAGAGCGCGCCGGGCGCCATGGTGGAGGCGGTCGAGCAGCTCCTGCTGCGCCCGCGGGTGCTCGCCGAGGCCAGGCAGGCGGCCGCCGACCCCGAGCGGTTCGACCCGTACGTCTGGGAGGCGCTGCGCTTCAGCCCGTTCTTCAAGCTGCTCCCCCGCATCTGCGAGCGCGATCACGTCCTGGCGGCCGGCACCCCGCGCAGCACGGTGATCCCGGCGGGCACGTTCGTGCTCGCGGCGCCGGCCTCCGCCATGTTCGACGCGGACGTGGTGCCGGAGCCCGACGCGTTCCGTCTCGACCGCCCGCGCCACCATCGGCTGTTCTTCGGGTACGGGCATCACGCCTGCCTCGGCGTGCACCTGGCCGGCCCGGTGATCGCCGAGACCGTACGCCGCCTGCTGCTGCGTCCCGGCGTACAGGCGGCCGGCAGCGTCGAACGGTCGCTCGGGATCTTCCCCGACGCCTTTCCCCTCGGCCTCGGGACCGAAGGGCGGGAAGGCTGACCATGGCGCCGAGCAGAGCACGCAGCATCGCCACCGACGGCCTCACCAACCGGGTCAGGTTCCTGGCCCTGACCAGCGGCCGCCCGCTGTGGGACCTCCTGCAGGCGAGCCGGCCGCTGCGCAGCCGGATCAACGCCTCGCTCATCGACCACGCGGTCCGCGAGATGCCGCCGCGCCCCGAGCCGCTGAGCACCATGGCCGGTTACACCTCGTGGGCCTCGCTGACCGACCGCACCTACAGCGGCAGGCACCTGCCTCCCGTCCCCGCAGGCGAGCGGGAGCGGCCCACACCCGAGGCCGCCGCCGCCCTGTTCACGCGTGGCGCGTCAATGATCCCGTGCCCGCGGTCCACGGTGCTGTTCGCGTACTTCGCCCAATGGTTCACCGACGGTTTCCTGCGCGGCGACACCAACGTCCCGCGCGACCCGCGCAAGAACAGCTCCAACCACCACATCGACCTCAACCAGCTGTACGGGCTGAACGACGCGGCGACGACGGCGCTGCGCACCTTCGACGGCGGGCTGCTGAAGAGCCAGCTGATCAACGGCGGCGAGTTCCCGCCCTACCTGTGCGAGAACGGCGCTGTCAAGCCGGAGTTCGCGCCGCTGAGCGTCGTCCGCTGGGAGCGGCTCACCGGCGCGCAACGCGACACGCTGTTCGCGACCGGCAGCGACCGGGGCAACGGCCAGATCGGCTTCACCATGCTCACGGTGCTGTTCCTGCGCGAGCACAACCGGGTGGCGCGGCTGCTCGCTCTGGAACATCCGCGCTGGGACGACGAGCGGCTCTTCCAGACGACCCGCAACATCCTCATCGTGCTGCTGATCAAGCTGGTCGTCGAGGAGTACATCAATCACATCACCCCCTACCACTTCCGCTTCACCCTCGACCCGGCGCTGCCGGCGCGGCTGGACCGTGCGCCCTGGCACCGCCAGAACTGGGCGTCGGTGGAGTTCAACCTCGTCTACCGCTGGCACAGCCTGGTCCCTTCACACCTGTCGGTGGGCGGGCGCGAGCTGCCGATGGCCGAGACCTTCTTCGGCAGCGCGCTGATCCCCGGTCCGGGTCTCGGGCGGCTGTTCGAGGACGCCTCCCGCCAGCGGGCCGGCCGCATCGGGCTGTTCAACACCGATCCCGTGCTGCGGGAGATCGACGTGGCCAGCATCGCCGACTCGCGGGCGCTCGATCTGGCCCCGTACAACGACTATCGCGAGCACTGCCGCTTCCCCCGGGTGCGCGACTTCACGCAGATCTCCGGCGACCGGCGGGTCATCGGCGCGCTGCGCGAGCTCTATCGCGACGTGGACGACGTGGACCTGTACGTCGGGCTGTTCGCCGAGGAACCCGGCTCCCCCGGAGCGATCCTGCCGCCGCTGCTCACCAAGATCATCGCCATCGACGCCTTCTCCCAGGCGCTCACCAACCCGCTGCTGGCTCCCCGGATCTTCAACTCCGCCACGTTCTCCCCCGTGGGCATGCGCGTCATCGCCGGCACCCGCACGCTGTCGGACGTCGTGCACCGCAACACCCCGGAGGACCAGAAGCCCCGCCTGGTCAGCATGTCCCGGCGGACCCGGCCATGAACGAGCCCGACGCCGCGCGGCTGCGCGCCGCGGCTCGCGAGCTGGTCGACGTCGCGCTCACCATCCAGGACGCGGCGGCGCACGCCACGTCCGCGCTCACCGACGTCGCGTTACCGCACGCCCTGCCCGCCTGCGGGGCGCTGCTGCGGGCCACGACGAACGGCCGGGGGCTCGGGTGGGCGTTCACCGGCGGCGGCCCGCTGCTCACCGCCGCCGCCAAGATCGGCGGCCTGCTCGGTGCCGAGAGTCTGTCGGTACGCGTGCTGGCCACGTCGCTGCGGCTGCGCGTCGCGGCCGTGACGATCGCCCACCCCGAGCTGACCGGCGACCCCATGCTGGCGCGGCTCATCGACGCGGCCGCCGCGGACCGGGACCTGGAGGCCGTACGTGCCCTGCGCGCCCTGCTCAAGGAACGTGGCGCGGTGCGCGCGCTCAGCCAGCTCGCCCCGGTCTTCGGCGAGGTGCTCGCGCTGCGCGCGCTCCTGGACGAGAACCCGCTCAACGACGCCACCGCCTGGCTCATCGCGACCGGCAAGGGGTACGCCACCGCCGACCCGATCACCGGGCTGAGCAACAGGGCCATCGCCGTCCTCGACACCGGCGAAGGCGCCGCGCGCCGGGTCGAGCTGAGCGCGGCCGAATCGGCGCTGCTGTGCACGCGGGGGTCGCTGCTCGCTTTCCTGGGCAACATCAGCGCGCTCGGCACCACGGGACGGATCCTCATCCAGAGCGTCGAAGGGCCCGACGGGGTGATCCGCCACGTCCTCCAGGCGCCCGGCATGCGCGCGGGACGTCCCGACGGGGAGTCTCCCCAGGACCTGCTCGGCGCGTTCAGCAGCGCCGTCCTGGCGAGCAGCCCCTACAGCCGCGCCCTGGCCGAGGCCGTCGCCGACTACGGGCTGCCGCCGGAGGCCGAGCTGGCGCTGGTCGGGCACAGCGCGGGCGGAGCGGCGATCATGAACCTGGCGCAGGACGCCGCCTTCTGCGCCCGCCACACGGTCACCCACGTCGTGGCCGTCGGCTCGCCGGTCGACTTCAAGCGTCCCGCCGACCGGCGCACGTGGGTCGCCAGCGTCACCAACCAGCACGACATCATCCCCACGCTCGACGGGCAGGGCGCTGGCACCTGCTTCGACCTGCACCCCGACTGGTACGTCGTGGACTACGGCGATGCCACCCACCTGTTCCCGCTCTGTCACGGCATCGACCACTACCGCGCCAATCTGGCCGACGACCTGCCCGAGGCCCGCGCGGTCATCGACGAGCGGCTCACGCCGTATCGGGGGCGGGTGGTGCGGTCGCAGGCGTACCTGCTGTTCGACCGCCCGCCCGGCCCCGAGGAGTGTCCCTTCCTCGCGGTCCCCACCCGTGCCGTCGCCGAGGGCGGCGTCGAGCTGCCGATCAGGTGCCATGAGGGTGAAGCGCTCACGGCGTACTTCGCGGCGCATCCCGTGGTGGCGGCCGGCCTGCTGGAGGGAGCCGGGGTCGGGCCCGCCGTCCAGGTGGCGGGGCGGGCGCTGGTCGCGGTGCACGTGGCCGCCAACCGGCGCACCAGCGCGGGCGCCTACGCGGAGCTGCAGGTCGGCGTCGTCGTGCCGGGGCCGTTCCGGCGGCGCTTCCCCTTCGTGCCCGATCTGCTGCGGGCGGCTGACCTGCGCCGCTCCGGGAGCTTCCTCGTCGGCACCGCCGTCGATGACCCGGTCGTGCGCGCCCTGGGCTCGCGGTTGTGGGGCGGGGAGACGTACCTGACGCCGCTGACGATCCGGCTCGGGCGCTCGGCTCAGGTCGGCGCCGATCAGATTCTCACCCTGCGCGGGCGGCTCGGGCCCGGGCTGCCGTTGAGCGATCCCGGTATGGTCTCCTACGCCCGGGAGGCCGGTGTGGTGCTGCGGTCCTGCCTACGGACGCGGGGGCCGGCGCGGCTGCACGCGGCTCCCCCGCTGCGGCTGGTCGTCGCGCCGCAGTCCGCCCATCCGCTGGCCGGGCGGCTGCGCGAGCTGGGGCTCGACGGAGCCCGTCCGCTGCTGTGCCTGTCCACCGCCGTCCGCCAGTCGCTCCGGGACGCCGCCGTCCCGGTGCCACGGTGAGGTGCCATGTCCCCCGAGATCAGCGCCCACGCCGAGACCCTCCGCTCGGACGCCCACGCCCTGATCGCCTGCGCCGAGCGGCTGCGCGCGATCGAGGCGGAGCTGCAGGCGGGCGGCGGGGCGCCGGAGTGGCTGCACGCCTCGGTGCGGGCCCATATCGCGGCCTGCCTGGTGGCCGCCGCCGACCTGGAGAGCGCCGCACGCCGTCTGACCCCCTGATCGCCGGCGCATAAACGATTGGACACGGGCAGGGACGCTCCGGGAGCATCCGCGCTGTGACAGATCCGCTCTCCGTCGGAAGCCCGTGAGGTTCATCGAGCTGACCGGCGCCGTCATGACCGCCCTCCTGGACGACGACCTGCTCCGGGCCAGTGCCGAGGCAGGAGCCGGGCTCACCGCGTACTTCCTCACCGATCAGGCGAAGTGGGTCTGGCGCTACCGGGTCAACCAGCTGGCCACGGCCCCGGAAAGCGCGGGGTGGCTCACCAAGGCCGTGGTGGCCGAGCCGGACGGTGTCGTGGTGGGGTACGCCGGGTTCCATGGGCCGCCGGATATATCCGGCATGGTAGAGATCGGCTACTCGGTGGACCCCCGTCACCGCCGCCAGGGGTACGCCAGGACGATGCTGACCGAGCTGATGCGCAAGGCCGCCGCCGCCCCGGAGGTCAGGACCGTACGGGTGACGATCAGCCCGGACAACACCGCGTCCCTGGCCACGATCGCCGGGCTCGGCTTCGCCCAGGTCGGCGAGCAGTGGGACGAGGTGGACGGCCTGGAGCTCGTCTTCGAGGTCCCCGTCTGAACACCTGCCTCGGGTAGGAGTGCAGGACGGCTCCGCGCCGGCGGCGGCACCGGGGAGGGAGCACGCCGCTCAGCCTGCCGGCGCTCCCCCCTGTGACGGTCACGGCCAGGTCGGCGCCGGGTGCGGCAGCGGGCTGGCGCCTTCCGGGCGCAGCCCGTCGAAGATGATCGCGAGATAGCGCCGCCACAGGTCAGGGTCCGGTTTCGCCAGGAACCCGACCGCGTGCACCGGTGCGCAGATGAGCAGGAAGATGTCGGTGCCGATGATGTCGGGCCGGACGGCGCCCGCCTCGCGGGCCCGATCGACCAGCGCGCCGATGCTCTCGTGCAGCTCGTTTCTGAGCCTGGTCACCTCCGAGTCGCCCTCCGTGACCGTCTGCAGGAACGCCAGGTCGTGCTGCTGCTGGTTGCCGCAGGCCACGGTGAGGAACTCCAGCAGCGCCGCCCCTGAGTCGGCCGCGTCGAGCAGCCGCCTGGCGAGGGCCGTGAGCTCGGCGAAGTAGTGGCCGACGGTCGCGACGATCAGCTCCTCCTTCGTCGCGAAGTGCGCGAAGACCGTGCCCTTGGCCACCCCTGCCCGGCGGGCGATGTCGGCCATCGAGGCGTCCAGGCCGCGTTCGGCGAACTCGGCCGCCGCCGCTTCCAGGAGCAGCCGGCGGTTGCGTGCCGCGTCCGCGCGCAGGGGGCGTTCAGGCTTGGTCACGACCGCGATCCTAGCAACTTGACCGAGAGGTCATGTTCTGGGTACGTTCGCCAGACATCTTGACCTATCGGTCATCTTAAGGAGCTGCCTCCATGGAACTGCACGGCGCCACCGCCCTCGTCACCGGCACCAACCGCGGCATCGGCCACCACTTCGCCGTCGAGCTGCTGCGACGCGGAGCGAAGGTCTACGCCACCGCCCGCCGTCCCGAACTCGTGAACGTCCCGGGCGCCGAGGTCCTGGGCCTGGACATCACCGACCAGGGCTCCGTCGACGCGGCCGCCGCGATCGCCACCGACGTCGACGTCCTGATCAACAACGCCGCGTTCACCGCCGGCGGGAACTTCATGACCGGCGACCTCGACGCCATCCGCATGACGATGGACTCGAACTACTACGGCACCCTCGCCATGATCAGGGCGTTCGCGCCCATCCTGGCCCGCAACGGCGGCGGCGCCATCCTCAACGTCCTGTCGGCCGCCGCCTGGACCACGGTCGACGGCAACACCTCCTACGCCGCCGCCAAGTCCGCCCAATGGGGCCTGACCAACGGCGTCCGCGTGGAACTGGCCGCCCAGGGCACGCAGGTCACCGCCCTCGTCCCCGGGCTCATCGCCACCGAGACGATGAAGGAGTTCGCCGCGAACGCCGGCATCGAGTTCCCTGACGGTGTCCTGCAGGACCCCGCCGACCTCGTACGGCTCGCGCTGGACGGACTGGAGGCCGGCGAGATCGAGATCGTCGACCGCATCGGCGCCGACGCCAAGGCGAGCCTCATCGGCCCTCCGAGCACGTTCGACCTGGAGACCGTCGCCGCCTCATACGGCGCCGGCACGCTCGACTGAGGCGGCACCGGCGGGACCGCGCCCGAGCGTACGATCGAGCGCGATCCGCGTGAGCCACCCCAGACCGGCCGTGAACAACGGCGGCCACACCACCGGCCCGAAGCTGTAGCCGACCACCACCACGAGCGGGATCCACCCCCGGTGCACGACCTGGTACAGCGGCCCTCCTGGCCGCGCCCCGGCCAGCCGCACCACGTCGGGCAGCACGAAGAACGCAAGGGCGGCGGCCGTGGTCGGCAGGCCGTACTTCCAGCTCTCAAAGATCGCGAACGCCGCGAGGAACAGCCCGAGCGCACCCCAGGCGACCCTCCGGCCCAGCCCGGCCCGCGGCGGTAAGTCGTTGCCCACCCCGTCATCCTAATGTCGCGAGCTGGCA
This sequence comes from Nonomuraea sp. NPDC004580, assembly GCF_040609855.1. Classification (NCBI taxonomy): domain Bacteria; kingdom Bacillati; phylum Actinomycetota; class Actinomycetes; order Streptosporangiales; family Streptosporangiaceae; genus Nonomuraea; species Nonomuraea sp. NPDC004580. The sequence goes on from NZ_JBEXLH010000039.1 coordinate 72,732, forward strand.
TACTCTGTCCGATGCGTTTGTGGACGGTTCAGCACCGACTCGTGCTCCAGTCGCTGGAGGACCACGGGGAACTGGCCGGAGACTGGGCCAGGGTGCTGAGCCCCTCGTACCGTCCCGCGTACGAGGAGATGGTGGCGGAGATGGCGCGGCGCGGCATCGACTGCTCGGGCCGGCCGCCCCTGTGGGCCTGGCTCGGGCCGGACACCCGCGACGACCGGGTGGCGCTGACGGCGGAACTCCTCCTCAACCCTCAGAGCGAAGAGGATTACGGCCGTTATGTCGTCTTGGACCTGGACGCGCCGGAGGAGTTCGTCGTCCTGAGCTCCTATGGGCGGTGGAACGACTACCTGGAGGCCGTCTTCCTAGGGGACGGTCCGCCGCGCATGGACTGGTCGATCGACCAGGACGAGCTCGGCGAACAGGCCCAAGCCCGTGTCCAGGCGTGCCTTCCGCGCGTGGCGGGCTCATGGGTCATGAGCACCCGCCCCTTGCGGCCGTCGTCACTGGACGAGCCGGAAGAGGCCGGCTCAGGGCTGACCCGTTAAGCTCGCGGGCATGCCGGACACCCAGTACGAAGATCTGCTCCGCCACGTGCTCGACACGGGCGCCCGTAAGAACGACCGCACAGGCACCGGGACGCGGTCGATCTTCGGTCACCAGTTGCGCTACCGGCTGTCCGACGGCTTTCCGCTGGTCACGACGAAGAAGGTGCACTTCCGCTCCGTCGCGTACGAGCTGCTGTGGTTCCTGCGCGGCGACGGGAACGTCACGTGGCTGCAGGACAACGGCGTCACGATCTGGGACGAGTGGGCGGGGCCGGACGGTGAGCTCGGCCCGATCTACGGCGTGCAGTGGCGGTCGTGGCCGACCCCCGACGGCGGGCACATCGACCAGATCAGCGAAGTGCTGCGGGCGTTGCGCGACAATCCCGATTCCCGGCGCATCATCGTCTCCGCGTGGAACGTCGCCGACATCCCGCAGATGGCGCTGCCGCCCTGCCACGCGTTCTTCCAGTTCTACGTCGCCGACGGCAAGCTGTCCTGTCAGCTCTACCAGCGCAGCGCGGACCTGTTCCTCGGCGTGCCGTTCAACATCGCGAGCTACGCCCTGCTGACGCACATGATCGCCGACCAGGTGGGGCTCGGCGTCGGTAACTTCATCTGGACCGGCGGCGACTGCCACATCTACGACAACCACGAGGAGCAGGTCCGTACGCAGCTCGCACGCGAGGCGCGGCCGTTCCCCACGCTGAGCCTGAAGCCGGCGGACAGCCTGTTCGACTACACCTACGAGCACCTCGTCCTCGACGGCTACGACCCGCACCCCGCCATCAAGGCACCGGTGGCGGTGTGATCGGGCTGGTCTGGGCGCAGTCGGCGAACGGCGTCATCGGCCGCGACGGCACGATGCCGTGGCACCTGCCGGAGGACCTGAAGCACTTCCGCTCCCTCACCGCGGGCGCGACCGTGCTCATGGGCCGCCGCACGTGGGAGTCGCTGCCGCCGCGGTTCCGTCCGCTGCCGGGCAGGCGCAACCTCGTGCTGTCGCGCACGCCGCAGGAGGGCGTGGACACCTTCACCGACCTGAAGGAGGCGCTCGCCGCGGCGTCAGGGGACGTGTGGGTGATCGGCGGCGCGGCCGTCTACCGGGCGGCGCTGCCCCTGGCCGACCGCATCGTGGTCACCCAGATCCGGGAGCCCTTCGAAGGGGACACACACGCGCCGGACGTGGGACGCGCGCCCGACTCCGTGGGGGCGTGGCAGGAGTCGTCGACCGGCCTGCACTACCGGTTCCTGAGCTGGAGCTGAGCTCAGCGTCGTCCGCCGAACTCCCAGGCGTGGACCTCGACGCCGGCGTACCGATCCGGGTCGAGGAGCGTGCGTGCCGCCTGTCGATCCGTCGCCCGGATCAGGGCCGCCGTGCCCAGCCAGGTGCCGCCGTCGTCGGACAGCAGCGGCCGTAGGCCATCAGGTCGTCCCACCGGCCGGGCGGTGACTCCTCGGCCTCGCCCGCGCCGAGGCCGTCCACGAGCTTCTCACGGAGGGTCGCGGAGCCGGGGCGGTCACGGTGACGGCAGAAGAATTCCATGTCGCGCTCGATTATCGTCCGTACGGGCGGCGTCCTGCGATGAGTTATCCCGCTCCGAGGGGTCTCAACGTCCGAGGACATCATGACGAAAGGTACGGGAGGCGGCTCATGAGCGTCATTCCTGGAGATCGCAGGACTTTCTACCAGCTGCTGGGCAACACCGTGCTGGTGTCGGTGGTCAACAGCACGGCGTGGTTCGCGATCACGTTCTACGTCTACCTGCAGACGCGGTCGGTCTTCGCCACGGGCGTGATCTCCGGCATCTTCCTGGTGATGACCGCCTTATCCGGCATCTGGTTCGGCAGCCTGGTCGATCACCATGCGAAGAAGACGATGATGCAGGCGTCGGCGCTGGCCTCGCTCCTGCTGTACGCCGGGGCGCTGGGCATCTACCTGGCGGTGCCTGAGGAGACGTTCACCGATCCGGGCAGTGTCGTCCTGTGGGTGATGGTCGTGCTGCTGATGGTCGGCGTCATCGTGGGCAACATCAGGACGATCGCGCTGCCGACCCTGGTCACCCTGCTGATCCCCGAGGAGGGCCGGGATCGCGCCAACGGGCTGGTCGGCAGCTCGACGGGGGTGAGCTTCCTGGTGACGTCGGTGTTCAGCGGGGCGCTGGTGGCGATCGGCGGCATGTACTGGGTGCTCGTCCTGAGCCTCGCGGTCCTCGCGGTCGCTCTGCTGCACCTGGCCGTCGTCCGCGTACCGGAACGCCCGGAGGTCTCGGATGACGCGCCGAAGCGGTCGGTGGATCTTCGCGGCACGATGCGGCTGGTCGGGGAGGTGCCGGGGCTGACGGCCCTCATCCTGTTCTCCGCCTTCAACAACTTCCTCGGCGGCGTCTTCATGGCGCTGATGGATCCTTACGGGCTGTCGCTGGTGCCCGTGCAGGTGTGGGGGCTGCTGTGGGGTGTGCTGAGCACCGGGTTCATCGCCGGCGGCCTGCTCGTCTCACGGACCGGTCTGGGCCGTAACCCGGTGAAGGTGCTGCTGCTCGTCAACCTCGTCCTGTGGGGAGTCACACTGCTGTTCCCGCTGCGGTCGTCGATCGTGCTGCTGGCCGTCGGGATGTACGCGTACATGCTGCTCGTCCCGTACGCGGAGGCCGCGGAGCAGACGATCCTGCAGAAAGTGGTCCCCTATGAGCGGCAGGGGCGGGTCTTCGGGTTCGCGCAGAGCGTGGAGCAGGCCGCGTCCCCGCTGACCGCGTTCCTGATCTCCCCGATCGCCCAGTTCGTCGTCATCCCGTTCATGACGGACGGCGCGGGCGCCAGGACGATCGGCGACTGGTTCGGCACGGGCACCGACCGGGGTCTCGCCCTCATCTTCATGGCGGTCGGCGTCATCGGCCTGATCGCCACCGCCGTGGCCCTGCGCAGCCGCCCGTACCGGCGGCTCAGCCACCGCATCACGCTACCGGCGGACCCCGAGCCGAGCCGGCCTTGATTGTCGGTGAGGGTGGCCATACTGCCGTCGTGATCACTGATCTTCAGCAGTTACGCCGATTTCCTGCGGCATCGCCCCCATCTCGCTGAGGCCACCTGCTGGACCGTCGTACAGCCTGTCACCGACTCCCTGACCGTCGAGGCCATCGCCGAGCGTCTCGGCGGGCGCGCCGAGGACCTCGAGTACTCGGTGACGCCTGGCCGGAGCTGCGTGCGCAGCTCAAGGACATGATCGCGTGAGCTCTGTGGCGGGACGGGTGCGGGGCCGTCCGGCCCCGGTCACCCCCCTGGCGGATCCGTCACGTGCGTGCCCGATCACCGTCCTGGCCGCCGCCGATGATGGCCTCGGCGGCATGCTCGGCGATCTCGGCCGGGCTCGCCCGCAGCAACGTGTTGATCAGGCGGAGATTGACGGGCCGGCTCTCCTCGAGGTCGGGGCCGGTGATGCTGGCCGTCTGCGGGGCCGTGCCGGTGAAGGTGACTCTCATGCGCCAGTGGTGGCGCTCGACGGCGACCACGGGGCCGGCGCCGGACGCCACCTTCCATCCGTGGCGGCGCGCGCGTCGGGTTAACGCCTCAGGATGCATGTGATTGTCTTCCTCGTCGTCGTGGTGGACGCGGCGGGGGAGCGGGTCACGCTCCCCCGCCTGCGTGCGGGCAAGAGGTCCGGGTCGAACGCGATACCCCCGTCGTCGGTGGGTGCACCGGGCACGCTCGTGTCGTGCCCGGCCTCGGGACGCTCGGGAAATGCCGGACGACCGTACGCCTGCGCGGGCGACGGTGCCGGGGGATGGCCACTCCCCCGGCCATGGAAGGGATCGGCCGGGCGCGCCGCGATCGCCGGCGGTCGTGCCGCCGTGGGGGGCTTGCGTGCGGCCCGTTGCTTGCACCTCGATTCGGTGACCTCCCCTGCGACTTCGCTGGTACGTACGAGAATCCGGTGGCCGGTTCCTCGCACCTTCCCTAAATGGGATGGAAGTAGCAGGGCCGATGGTTCCCATCCGCGCAATCTTGCCGTGACAACCTGAAGAAGACCTTACGGCTGGATCTGCTGCCGCTGAGCCGCCCCGCAGGACAGCGGGGCGGCGGCCATTAGAGTGCGGGCACTGGGGTGCGGCCACCAGGGCGACGAGGTCCTCGATCCGGACGACCTCCCCGCCCGCCCCCAGTCGCCCTCGGGGAACTCGTCGATGTGCACCCAGGCGGCGGGGCCGGCGAACCGTCGGAGAGGCACTGCTCGATCGGCCAATCCCTGGAACGCATCGGCGAGTGGTGGACCCCGCTGATCGTGGGCGACACCGCGCGACGGCGTCCGGTCACGACTTCAGGGCGATCTGCTTCCTCGATCTTCCGGGGTACACGACGACCAGGTGCTCCTCCTCTCCTCCGTCGCTCACCCGTACGTACACGCGCAGCCGGTAGCGGCCCTTGCCCTTGATCGCGAGGTTCGGCATCGGGGCGCCCGCGCCCACTTCTCCTCCGTCCTTCTCCGGAACCTGGAGCGTGCCGCTGCGGCTGGTGATCGCAACCTCATGCACCGAGTCCCACCCGGCGGTCCGTGGCGGCGGCGCCTTGCGGAACGCCTTCACTGTGATGCACACGTCGCTGACGTCCGCGACGTGCCCGACGAGCACCGTGCCGGGGGTGACCCCGAGCCCGGTCGTGTTGCCCTCCTTGTAGAGCTCGTCCATCGCGTCCTCGCCCGTTCCCTCGTCGTTGGCGGAGTCGGTGACCACGTAGCCGGGGTCGCCGTCGACGAACAGGAAGTAGTTGGCCGTGGCCTGGACGACGCCCCTGCTCCGGGGCCACGGGTCACGGCATCTGGCGTTCTTCTCGGCGATGTAGTCGCGCTCGTCCGCCTTCAACTGCTCGGAGGAGCGCAGCAGGTGAGGCTGGGTTTTCGCGACGATCTCGGGGCAGACGTAGACGAGGTCCCAGCCGTCGACGCCCCAGGCGGCCCGCGCGCTCCCGGCCTGCCGCAGGAGCGCCTCCTGCTCGGTACGGTCCTTCGCCCGGCACAGCTCCCGCCCGTACGCGAGGACGGCCTGGTCCGGCATGCTGTCAGGGAACATGGGTGGCTGCCCGTAATCCGTGCTGCGCGCCAGGCACAGGAACGTGGGCTCGCGTTCCTCGGGTTTGAGGTCGCGAAGCTGGGCCGGCCGTAGCAGTCCGGCGACCCGCCGTCGAAGGTGTGACGCGCGTTCTGCTCGGGCTGGATCATTACGACCATCGGCACGACGAGCATGGCCGCCAGCGCGACGCGATGCCCCCACCCCCGCCGCCGCGAGGACGCGGCCACCGGATGACCGTCCGCGACGGGCATCTCCCGCGCGGTCGCCGCGTTCCACACGACGCCGAGGAGCCCCAGCACGTGGCTGACGACCATCGACGTCGGCCAGGCGCTGGTGAGCGGCTCGAAGAAGGTGCCGATCGGGAAGTTGAACGCGAAGGAGGTCAACGACAACCAGCCCGCGATCAGCGTGCCGCGACTCCACCGGCCGTCGCGCCACTGCCCGGCGACCGTGAGAACGGTCGCCGCGACACAGACCGCGATGTAGATCCACCAGGCGACGTCGTTCCAGTCGAACTCCCAGATGTCGAGTTCGTCGAGCAGGTCCTCCACCATCACCAGGATCTGGATCGCGAACATCACCCCGGCCGCCGCCCGCAGCACGCGCGACCGCCAGCGGATGACGAGCAGGAGGAGGACGTCGATCGCGCCCCACATGACGAGCTGAACGACCGCGCCGACCTCGTCGGGCAGCACCGCGAACGGCCACCACAGGATGAGGCTGTACGCCACCGCCAGGTCGCAGCGGTCTTCCTGGCCGCCCCGATCTTCACGTACGGCGACGGCTCGTCACGCTTCGCCGCGACATCACCTGATCAGGCGGACGACGCGGCCGATCTTCTTGCGAGAATAAGCGGGCTCACGCGCGTTGGTCCGTGCCAGGATGGAGCGCGGCGAGGGTCCCGGAACCGAGGAGCATGGATGCCTGCTGCTGACATGAGCGACCTGAACGACGTCTCTGACGGCAGCGGGCTCTGGTCCGCACCGACGACCCTGCGGGCCCTGATCGGGGCCCAGCTTCGGCGGCTGCGGGAGGCGCAGGGGGTCAGCCGCGAGGAGGCCGCGTTCCTCATCCGGGGGTCCAACTCGAAGATCAGCCGTATGGAGGCGGGGCGCACCGGGTTCAAGGCGCGCGACGTGGCCGACCTGCTGACCCTGTACGGCGTCACCGACGACGGCGCGCGGGCCAGCCTGCTCGCGCTGGTCGAGCAGGCCAACGCGCCGAGCTGGTGGCAGGAATACCGCGAGGCGATCCCCGACTGGTTCGAGCCCTTCCTGGGGCTGGAGCAGGACGCCTGCCTCATCCGCGCCTACGAGGTGCAGCTGGTGCCCGGCCTGCTGCAGACCGAGGACTACGCGCGGGCGGTCATCACCCAGGGCGCCGAGAGCGCCGGGAGTCACAGCGTCGAGCAGCGGGTGGCGCTGCGGATGCGCCGCCAGCGCGTCCTGACCAGGGACGATCCCGCACGGCTCTGGGTGGTGCTGGACGAGGCCGCGCTGCACCGACGCGTCGCCGGCGAGGCGATCATGCGCGCCCAGTGGGAGCACCTGACGAAGATGAGCGAGTTGCCGCACGTCACCATCCAGGTGCTGCCGTTCACCTCCAGCGCCTGCGCCGGCGGGCTCGGCCCGGTGACGATCCTGCGCTTCCCGCAGCAGCAACTGCCCGACGTCGTCTACATCGAGCAGCTCACCACGGCCCAATACCTGACCAAGAGCGCCGACGTGCTGCCCCACCACGCCCTGATGGACGAACTGGGCCTGGCGGCGCTGCCACCCGAGCGGACCGCCGGCTTGCTGCGGGAGCTCGCCGCCGCGAAGACGGGCTGAGCGGCGGTCGAGGCTGACAGGCGGCCGGCACCAGCGGCGTTCACCGGCTAGATCGCTGATGTGAAATTGGTTAGTGGTCGTAGGCGGTCAGGGACCGTTTCACCGGTGCGTCGGTGTTCCAGTTGTGCCAGATTGCGGCG
>NZ_JBEXLH010000040.1:0-79524 GCF_040609855.1 Nonomuraea sp. NPDC004580
GCGCGGTCCTCGCCCGCACCCGCGAGCTGGGGCTCGGGCCGGCGGCCCTGGCCGCCGCGGCTGCGTACGCTGAACGGGTGACGACACTTGTCCTGGACGGAGGGCTGGCGACCCAGCTCGAGAGCCTCGGCGCCGACCTGCGCGACGAGTTGTGGTCGGCGCGGCTGCTGCTGGAGGAGCCCGAGCTGATCAGGCACGCGCACGCGTGCTACTTCGCGGCGGGCGCCGACGTGGCGACCACGGCCGGCTACCAGGCGACGCTGCCGGGGTTCGAGCGGCGCGGGCTCGGCGCCGGCGAGGCGGAGCGGCTGCTGCGGCTGTCGGTGAAGCTGGCGGCGCAGGCCCGCGACGAGCACGGGCGCGGGCTGGTGGCGGCCTCGGTGGGCCCGTACGGCGCCTATCTGGCCAACGGCGCCGAGTACACCGGCGACTACGACCTCGACGAGGACGGCCTGTACGCCTGGCACCGCCCCCGCTGGGAGATCCTCGCGGCGGCCGGGGCCGACCTGCTGGCCTGCGAGACCATCCCGTCCTATCCGGAGGCGCGGGCGCTGGCCCGGCTGCTGGCCGGCACGCCCGAGGTGAAGGCGTGGGTGGCCTTCTCGTGCCGCGACGGCGAGCGGCTCAACGACGGCACGCCCATCGCGCGGGCGGCGGCCGTGTTCGGCGGCAACCCGCAGGTGGTGGCCGTGGGCGCGAACTGCACGGCGCCGCGCCACATCCCCGGCCTGATCGGCTGCCTGTCGGGCGGGCTGCCCGTGGTCGTCTACCCGAACTCGGGCGAGACGTGGGACGCCGGGCTCCGCCGCTGGACGGGATTGGCCGACCCGGTGGAGTTCGGCCAGGCGGCCAAGGAGTGGCAGCAGGCGGGCGCGTCCCTGATCGGCGGCTGCTGCCGCACGACGCCGGAGTACGTCAGGCAGATCCGCGCCCACCTGTCCTGAGCCACCAGCCGGTGAGCAGGGCGCCGGTCAGCCCGGCGGCGTAGACGGGGTAGGGCATGCCGACGTCGGCGAACGACGGCAGCACTCGCCCCGCCACGTTCACCGCCAGCCCCGCTACGACGCGGCGCCGGGCTCTTCAGCCGGTCAGGCGACCGCGGGGGCGGTGCGGCGGCGGCGCAGGAGCACGTTGTCGAGGGCGAACGCTCCCCCGCCGGTGAAGCCGACCGCCAGGCTGGCCGCGGCCAGCGCCAGGACGAACTCGTAGCCGCCCTCGCCGGCCAGCCCGTTGGCGCCGTGCACGAAGACGATGGCGCCGAGCATGTCGAGGGCCAGCAGCGACCCGGCGACGGGCAGCGCGACGCCGAGGATCAGCGCGAGCCCGCCGAGCACCTCCAGCGCGGCCACGGCGGGCGCGGCGACGCCGGCCAGCGGGATGCCCACCGACTCGAAGAACTTGGTCGTGCCCTCGATGCCCATGGTCGCGAACTTCTGATAGCCGTGCACCAGGAAGATCACCCCGACGGCGACCCTGGCGAGCAGCAGGACGACGGGGCGCCCCTGATCCACCATGCGTGCTCCTTCTCGATGTTCAGATGTGAACGACAACTCTAGCAGTGATGGTTCAAATTCGAACGACAGTACACTGAGTCGGTGACGGACCCCCGATGGCTGGACTCGACGGAGATGGCCGCATGGCGCGCCTTCCTGGCCACCTCCCACCTGCTTGAGCGGCGCATTGAAGAGCAGCTCAAAGCCTCTGCCGGGCTCACCCACCCGCAGTACGAGATCCTCGTGCGGCTCTCCGCCGCCCCCGGCCGCAGGCTGCGCATGACCGAGCTGGCCAGGGGGGTGGTGGTGTCGAAGAGCGCGCTGACGTACCAGGTGACCCAGCTGGAGAAGGCGGGGCTGGTCGAGCGGGAGACGTGCCCGTCGGACGACAGGGGCGTGCTGGCCGTGCTCACCGAGGCGGGCGTGCACTGCCTGGAGCGGGTGGCGCCCGGTCACCTGGAGGTGGTGCGGGCGTACCTCATCGACCGGCTCAGCCGGGAGGAGCTGCAGGCGATGACGAGCGCCATGCGCAGGGCCGAGGAGGCCTTACGCTCCTCCGCGTGAGCGGCCTCCCCCAGCTCCGGCCCTCAACTTCGGCCCTAAGCTCAGCTTCGGTCCTCAGCTTCGGTCCTCAGCTCTTGGCGGCCGCCGCGCGGGCCGCGCGCTCCATCTCGACGCGGGCGCTCGCGGCGTATTTGTCGACGTATTCCTGGCCCGACAGCTCCATGAGCGCGTACATGATCTCGTCGGTCACCGCGCGCAGCACCAGCCGGTCGTCCTCCATGCCGTAGTAGCGGGAGAAGTCGAGCGGCTTGCCGAACCGCACGCCGGGACGGATGCCCAGCTTGGGCAGCGGGCGCCCGGGCGGCATCATCTCGTACGTGTTGATCATCGCCCACGGGATCACCGGCACCCGCGACTCGAGCGCGAGCCGCGCCACGCCGGTCTTGCCCTTGTAGAGGCGGCCGTCGGGCGAGCGGGTGCCCTCGGGGTAGATGCCGAGGATGTTGCCTTCGCGCAGGATGCGCAGCCCGGTGCGCAGCGCGGCCTCACTGGCCTTGCCGCCCGAGCGGTCGATGGGCACGGTGCCGACGCCGCTGAAGAACAGGCGGGTGAAGAAGCCCTTGACGCCGCGGCCGGTGAAGTAGTCGGCCTTGCCGAGCGAGATGACCTTGCGGCGAATCTGCAGCGGGCCGAAGAAGTGGTCGGCGAAGGACAGGTGGTTGCCGGCGAGGATCGCGGGCCCCTGCTTGGGCACGTTTTCCGCGCCCTCGGTCCAGGGCCGGAACACGAGGTGGAGAAACGGCCCCAAGATGGCCTTGACCACCCAGTAGAACACCTGGCACCTCTTCCCTGCTCACGTCGTCGAGATCGGCAGAGTCATCTTCCCACCTAGCGGGCCATGCTCCTACCTCACCTCTCGCACAATTACCCCAGAACGTGCGACGATCGGGCCGTTCCGGCAGAAATTGCCGGAATGAAACAGCACGGAGGAGCTGTTATGCCGCTCATGCCAGGCGCGGAGCCCTACCACCATGATGCAGGCCCGGTGGGCGTGCTGTTGTGCCACGGGTTCACCGGCACGCCGCAGTCGCTGCGGCCGTGGGCCGAATACCTGGCCGGGCACGGGCTCAGCGTTACGCTGCCCCGCCAGCCCGGTCACGGCACCAGGTGGCAGGAGATGAACCGCACCCGCTGGGAGGACTGGTACGCCGAGGTGGAGAAAGCGTTCGCCGATCTCCAGGGCCGTTGCGCGGAGGTGTTCGTGGCGGGGCTGTCGCTGGGCGGCTGCCTCGCGCTGCGACTCGCCGAGGTGCACGGCGCGGCGATCAGGGGCGTGATGGTCGTCAACCCCTCGATCGCGCTCGACGTGCCGCTGCTGAGGCTGGCCCCGCTGCTCAAGTGGTTCGTCGCGTCCGTGCCCGGCGTCGCCAACGACGTCAAGAAGCCCGGCGTGACGGAGCTGGCCTACACGCGCACCCCGGTCAAGGCGGCGGCCTCGCTGCCGGGCCTGTGGTCGCTGGTGCAGGCCGACCTGGCGAAGGTGACACAACCGCTGCTGGTCTTCCACAGCACGGAGGACCACGTGGTGAAGCCGACGAGTGTCGCGATCATCCGCGCGAAGGTCCCGCAGGCCACGATCGAGGAGCTTACCGATAGCTACCATGTTGCGACGCTGGACAACGATGCCGACAGGATCTTTGCCGGGAGCCTCGACTTCATCCGGACACATGCCTCGGTACCCTTGCAGAGGGACTGATCGCACCCAGGGGGAAGTCGCGATCGCTGCGGAGAGGCCTATCTAGGTGACGCCCCAGAGTGACGAGGACGAGGTCTGGCGGCAGATCGTCGCGTCCTTCAACGACACAGCCGAGCGCGATTCGGCCGACCAGCCATGGCCGGACAGCGAAAACCTCCCCGCCGAACCGACCCGCCGGGTGGTCAAGCCGCCCGAGGGCGAGCCGGGCGATGACGACGGCCCGCCGCGCGACGGCGCCGACGACAGCACGGGCGAGGGCTCCGAGTCCGAGGACGAGGAGGAGGGCCACTTCGTGCCTCCGCCGCCGCCTCCGCTGCCCAAGCTCGACCTGGCGACCAAGCTGGCGTGGGTCGCGCTGTTCGGCGGTCCCGCCTATCTCCTGGTGGCGGCCATGGCGAGCTGGCACATGGAGGGGTGGGCGCTGTTCACGGCGGTGGCGGCGTTCATCGGCGGGTTCGTGGCGCTGGTCGTGCGCATGGGCGACGGCCCGCCCAACGACTCGGGCTGGGACGACGGCGCCGTCCTGTGAGCGCTGAGGGGTTGCGGGCCCGGGACTAGGACTTCTGGGTGCTGGTCCTGGGCACGAACGACTCCACCACGTCGGTGTACTGGTCGTCGGGGTCGACCGCGTGACCGACCGCCCACACCGTGCCCTTGCCCGCGAGGTAGGTGACGGCCTGCAGGCGTACGCTGTCGCGGTCCTTCTGGGTGGTGCCGCGGACGATCGTGCAGGAGCCCTTCTCGCAGCGCAGCATGAACGGCACGGCGGCGTGGGCCGGGTCGTAGCCGGTCATCCAGTAGCGGCCCTTGCCGTCGCCGGTGACGCCGTAGAGCCTGGCCTCCGACGAGCCGGGCAGCCGCAGGCGGCTCCAGCGCTTGCCGTTCCAGACCAGCGCGAGCGGCGAGATGTCGCCGGGGCCGCGGTAGACGCCGCCCACGGCCACCGCCCGCTTGGAGCTGTCGACCTGGATGTCGCGCAGGTAGCCACCGGGGACGGAGGGCAGCGTCATCGACTTCCACGAGCCGCCCGAGTAGTGGACGACCAGCGGGCTGGTGCCGGTGTCGCCGACCGCGAACCCGCCGGAGACCGCGTAGAGTGCGCCCTTCTCCTTGGTCTGCTGCACCGTCCAGGTGTTGCCCTGGCCGGTGAGGATGAGACCGTTCTTCTCGCGGCTGCCGACCGCCACGACGCGGCCCGGCTTGGCGTCGATGCCGCCGAGCCAGTCGCCGGCGCGCAGCCCCTGGGGCCTGACCCGGTCGAACCCGGCCGTGTCGCCGTGGGCGAGGTAGGGCAGGCCGTCGTGCCCGTCGCCGACCGCCCAGACGTCGGAGGCCGACGCGGCGGCCAGGCTGCGCAGGCTGCCCGCGGCCGTGGCGTCGCGGATGCCGATCTCGGCCCACCTGCTGCCGTTCCAGTGGCGGATGGTGCCGCGGTTCTTCCAGACGTCCCAGATCTCCTGCTGGCCCACCGCCCAGACGTTGTCGGCGGTGATCGCGAGCACGTCGGACAACGAGCCGTCGGCCTGGAGGCGCACGCTGGTCGACTGCTGCCACGCTTCGGCGGCGGGCCGGGGATCGGCATGCGCGGCGGGCGTGACCTGCGTCAAGGCCACGGACGTCGCCAAGATCAGAGAGAGCGCACGCCGCTGAGAGCGACGGGTCATGAGGGAAATGCTACGGGCTCACGCGCCTGTCTTGCCCGTTAGTGCCCAACTCTCAACTCCGCCACGACCGGGAAATGGTCACTCGCGCCCGCCTGATCGGTGCCGGTGAGCGGCACTCCGCACGACACGACGGCGATCTCGCGGGCGGCGAAGACCGCGTCGATGCGCAGCCGCGGGCGCGGTGACCTGAACGTCGGCCCGCCGCCCGCCGGCGCCTCGGCGTGGCAGTCGGCCAGCCGCGCCGCCAGGCGGCGCCAGGCCGGCTGGTGGTCCTGCTCGTTGAGATCGCCGCCGAGCACGATGGAGGCGTCGTGCCGTGCGGCGGCGTCCTCCATGAGGGCGATGATCTCCTCGACGTGGTAGGCCCGCGCCGCCTCGTCCAGGTCGAGATGGAACGACCCCACCACCAGCCGGCCCCCGTCCCTGATCGGCTCCACGACGGCCAGGGCGAGGGCGCGGCGCTCCAGCCCCCGGAAGGGGCGCAGCGCGTGGTGCTCGGCGTGCAGCACGCGCATGCGCGGCCCGGTGAGCACGGCGACGCCGCCCACCCTGCCCTGGGTGGCGACGGCGAGCCCCGCCGAGGCGGCCAGCGCGCCCCTTCTGGCCCGCCACCGCACGAACCTCGGCGCCTCCTGCACGCACAGCACGTCGGCGCGCAGCGCGACGACGACCGGCGCGAGCGCGGCCGGCCCGGCCCGCATCCCATGCAGGTTGTACGTCCCGACCCGGACGTGCGCCGGGACCGTCACAGGCCACCGGCCTCGGCCCCGCCCGGCGAGGACATGACGAGTCGCCGGGCCTTGGCTCCGGCTGGCGAGGTCATCACGGACCGCAGGGGCTAGCGGCGGCGGGCGAGGTCGGCGGCGCCCACGACGCCGGCCGAGGCGCCCAGCTCGGCCAGGCGGATCTCGGCCAGAGGGCGGTGGCCGCGGCCGGTGAGGCGTTCGGCGAACGCCTGTCTGGCGCGGTCGATGAACAGGTCGGCGGCGCGGGACACGCCGCCGCCGACGATGAAGCAGCCGGGGTCGAGGATGGAGGCGAGGTCGGCCATGCCCTGCCCGAGCCAGTCGGCCAGGTTGGCGAAGGCGGCCAGGGAGACCTCGTCGCCCAGCCTGGCGGCCTCGGTGACCTCTTCGCCCTCGATCTTGCCGCCGGCCAGCCCGAGCAGCGTGGCGGCCCGCTCCGGCTGCGCGTCGGCCAGCTCCCTGGCCTCCTTGACCAGGGCCTGGCCGCTGGCGTACTGCTCCCAGCAGCCGATGTTGCCGCAGCCGCACTCGCGCCCGCCCGGCTGCACCTGCATGTGGCCCAGCTCGGCGCCCATGCCCCAGCGGCCGCGGTAGAGGGCGCCGTCGAAGACGAGCCCGCCGCCGATGCCGGTGCCGAGGGTCAGGCAGACGACGTGGGACTGCCCCCTGCCCGCGCCGAACCTGGTCTCGCCCCATGCCATGGCGTTGGCGTCGTTCTCGATGACGACCGGCAGGCCGACGAGGCCGCTGATCTTCTTCTGCAGCGGCTCCTCGCGCCAGGCGAGGTTGGGCGCGAAGCGGATGACGGACCGGCTCTCGTCGACGAAGCCGGCCGCGCCGACCCCGACCGCCTCGACGTCCCGGCCCTCGGACAGCTCGCGAACGACGTCGGCCACCGTCTCCGCCACCTTGTCGGGGCGGTCGGCGGCGGTGGGCCTCAGCGTGTGTTCGACGATCTCGCCGTTGTCGTCGACCACACCGGCGGCCACCTTCGTCCCGCCGATGTCGACACCGATCGTGAGCATTGCCGCGTGTCTCCCTATCCCAGATCTATGTGCTGAACGTTGTCGCGATTGTCGCGGTCCTCGCGCTGTGTGTCGCGCCGGTCACGGGGCCCGCGGGGGGCGGGCTTGCTCAGCGCGTCGAGCGCGCCGCGGAAGGCGGCGAACAGCTCACCGCCGGCGGCCACCAGGTGGCCGGTCACGTCGCCGCCCGACTCGCGCTGCGCCGCGATCGCCCGGCACACCGGGCAGGCCCGGCAGATGTACTCGTCGTGGGGCTCGGAGACGGCCTCCTCCCACACGTCGCGCTCCCTGCGGGAGCGGCCGCCGACCGCGCCGGACAGCGAGCCGGTGAAGGAGTCGAACACGCTCTTGCCGACCTGGCGGGTCGCCCGGCCCTGAAGCGAGTCGAACAGCTTGCGCGCCTCGTCGGCCACCGTGCCGATCGGGTCACGGTCGGCCTGGCCGGGGGTCTCTCGCCCGGTCTCCCTTTGGGCGTCTCTATGGGTGTCTCTGCCGTTCCTGTCACTGTTCTCGCTCATCCTGGTCCTCCAAGCTCGTGGGGTCGCTCATCCATTCAACTCATCAGGTCGCGGATTCGCTCCCTCGGCGGACCACGTGACGCGGAGCACACCGTCGCGCAGCGCCGCTCCGCTGATCTCCCTGCGGGCCAGCGCCGCGGGAAGGGCCAGGATCCTGCGGTAAGGGCCCGCCGTGACGATCAGCTCGTCACCCTTGCGGGCCAGGTCGACGTTCTCCCGGTCGGCGCCGGGCAGGGCCAGCTCCAGCTCGTCGGCGCTCATGCGCAGCGGCGGGCGTACGGAGTGGGCGGCGAACGGGTCGGCGTCGCCGTACATGGCGGCGCCCACCTCGGCCAGCGCGTCCTTGCCGACGGGCTCGGCGGGCAGGTAGGGCACGACGTGGACGGGCAGCGGCGCGAACGACTGCTCGGCCTCGGCCAGCAGCCTCGACTGGGCCTCCACCCATCCATTGCGCCACTCGTCGGCGCCGTCGCCGTCCGGGAAAACGCGGTTGGCGATGACGGCGTCGACGCGGTAGCCGTACAGGCTGAGAGAGGTCAGGGTGCGCCTGGCCTCGGCCAGCACCACCGACTCGGGGGTGAGCACGAGCCGCACGGAGGCGTGGTCGCCGGTGAGCAGCTCGCGCACCTCCATCAGGCCGCGGTGGAAGCGCTCGCCCGCGTTCATGACGTCGTCGCCCGGCGCGCTGACGCGGGCCACGCCGCGGACGAACGGCGAGACCAGCTTCAGCACCCGGCGTCCGACCGGCATGAGCCGGTTGACGTGCCAGTCGAGCGCCTCGGGCAGCGCCAGCAGCCGCAGCGTCTCGGCGGTGGGCGCGCAGTCGACGACGATGACGTTCCAGCAGCCGTCGCGGGCGTGGCGGCGCAGCTCCAGCAGGGCGATGAGCTCTTCCGCGCCCGGCAGGACGGTGATCTCCTCGGAGGTGATCTCGTCGAGGCCCAGCTCGGCCAGCACGCCCCGTGCGTAGTCGCGCAGCTCGCCCCAGTGGCGTTCCATCGACTTCTGCGTGTCCACCTGGTGCAGGTGCAGGCCGGGCGCGATCTCGCCGGGCTCGGCGGCGAGCGCGTCGGCCAGCGAGTGGGCCGTGTCGGTGGACACGATCAGCGTCTTCAGCCCGCGGCGGGCGGCCAGCGTGGCCGTCGCGGCAGCGGCCGTCGTCTTGCCCACCCCGCCCTTGCCGGTGAAGAGCAGAACCCGCAGGTGCACCTCAGCGGCCTTCGACGCGCTTCTTGAGGCCCTTGAGCGCGGTGTCCACGATGACCTTCTCGGCCTTGCGCCTGATCATGCCGATCATGGGGACGCTGAGGTCGACCGTCAGCTCGTACGTCACGTCGGTGCCACTGCCCGACTCGGAGAGCCGGTAACTTCCGCGCAGGTCGGAGACCATCTTGCCGGGCTCGACCACCTGCCAGCTCACGCCCTCGTCGCCCTGCCAGGTGTAGCCGAGCGTGTAGGTGTCGCTGATCGGCCCGGCGTCGAGCGTGAACCGCACGGTGCTCGGCCGGCCGGCATCGTCGCTGGTCAGGACCTCGGCGCTCGTGACCTGGCCGGCCCATTGGGGGTAGCTGGGGAAGTCGGCGATGACCGCCATGACGTCGGCGCGCCCGGCGCCGATCGTGGTGCTCGAAGTGGTCCGATCAGCCATGGCGACCACGTTAGTGCACAATCCGCCGGTGGCGGCGTAAGGGCCCAGATCACCATTCGAGGACGTACGGGACGCCCCTGCTGCGGAAGTGGCCCACGTTCACGCACTCGGTGCGGCCCACGCGGGCGCGCGCGTGGAGGGGATTGTGGACGTGGCCGAAGAGGGCGTAGCGGGGCTGGGTGCGCCTGATCGCCTCCAGCGTGGCCTCGCTGCCGCGCTCGAACCGCCTGGCCACCACGTCGTAGAGCAGCTCAGGCAGGGCGGGCGGAATGTGGCAGCACAGGACGTCGACCTCGCCGACGGCCTCGACCTTGGCGGCGTACTCTTCGTCGCTGATCTCGTGCGGCGTGCGGTATGGGGTCTGCAGCCCGCCGCCGACGAACCCGAACCGCAGCCCGCCGATCTCCGCCACCTGCCCGTCGAGCACCTGGTGGCCCGGCCTGACGTAGTCGGACCACAGGCGCGGCAGGTCGACGTTGCCGTAGGTGAGGTAGGCGGGGGTGGGCATGGCGGCGAACAGGGCGGCGTACTGGGCGCGGACGTTGCGCTCGATGTGCTCGCGCGGGTCGCCGTCGAGCGTCGCCCACAGCCGCGCCGACATGGCCCTGGCCTCGTCGAAGCGCTTGGCCGTGCGCAGCGCGATGAACCGCGCCGCGTTGTCGGCGCCGAACAGGTCGGCGAAGATGCCCTGGGCGTGGTCGTCGTAGTCGACGAACAGGATGAGGTCGCCGAGGCAGATCAGCGCGTCGGCGCCGTCACCCGCCCTGGCGAGCGCGTCCGCCCTGCCGTGGACGTCGCTGACGACGTGGACCCTCATGGGGCAGATCCTATGCGGTGTCTCCTCGGGGCCCGCGCCGCACCGCAGGACGGCCTTCGGCTTGCTAGCGTGTGAAACGCCCTTCATAACGCCTCAATGACGGAGCTACCGGCGCGTAACTTCAGGCGGTAACGTCCAGGCGGAGCCCGAAGAGGAGTTGAGTTCGTGCGCGAGTACAGCGTCCCCGTCCTGGTCGATGTGCCTGCCTCCGCCGGCCTGGCCGACACCGTCTTCCGGCGCGCGGAGCAGGAGCCGGGCGCCGTGGTGATGCGGCGCAAGGCCGAGTCGGGCTGGCCGGTGGTGACTGCGGCCGAGTTCCGCGACCAGGTGGTCGAGGTGGCCAAGGGCCTGATCGCGGCCGGCGTCGAGCACGGCGACCGGGTCGCGCTCATGTCGCGCACCCGCTACGAGTGGACGCTCGTCGACTACGCCATCTGGACGATCGGCGCCGTCACCGTGCCCGTCTACGAGACCTCCTCCGTCGAGCAGATCAGGTGGATCATCGCCGACAGCGCGGCCAAGGCGGCGTTCGTCGAGCTCGACGGGCACGAGCAGGCCGTCAAGGAGGCCGCGCCCGAGCTCAAGGCGCTGTGGCGGGTGGACGGCACGCTGGAGACCGGCGGCGTCACCGACGCCGACGTCGAGGCGCGCAGGAAGCAGGTCACCTCCGCCGACCTCGCCACCGTCGTCTACACCTCGGGCACCACCGGGCGGCCCAAGGGCTGCCGCATCACCCACGACAACCTGCTGTTCACCGCACTCAACGTGCTGCGCGGGCCGCTGGAGCCGATGTTCGCCCGCAAGGAGCCGGCCGCGCTGCTGTTCCTGCCGCTGGCGCACATCTTCGCCCGGATGATCCAGGTGGTGCTCATCGAGGCGGGCGCGATCATGGCGCACACGCCCAACATGAAGAACGTCGCCCCCGACCTGCAGGACTTCCAGCCGACGTTCCTGCTGGGCGTGCCGCGCGTGTTCGAGAAGGTCTACAACGCCGCCGAGCAGAAGGCGATCTCCGGCGGCAAGGGCAAGATCTTCGCCCGGGCCGCCGACGTCGCGGTGGCCTGGAGCAAGGCGGAGAGCTCGGGCGGCGCGCCGCTCGGGCTGCGGCTGCAGCGGGCGGTGTTCGACAAGCTGGTCTACGCGAAGCTGCGCGCGGCCACCGGCGGGCGGCTGTCCGCCGCGGTCAGCGGCGGCTCCGCGCTCGGCGACCGGCTCGGCCACTTCTTCCGCGGCGTCGGCATCGAGGTCTTCGAGGGGTACGGCCTCACCGAGACCTCCGCGCCCGTCTCGGTCAACATGCCGGGCGGCAACAAGATCGGCACGGTCGGCAAGCCGCTGCCCGGCGTCACGCTGCGCATCGACGACAACGGCGAGATCCTCGCCAAGGGCCGCAACGTCTTCCATGGCTACTGGAAGAACGAGGAGGCCACGGCCGAGGTGGTCGACGCCGACGGCTGGTTCCACACCGGCGACGTGGGCGAGCTCGACGCCGACGGCTACCTGCGCATCACCGGGCGGATGAAGGAGATCCTGGTGACGGCGGCGGGCAAGAACGTCGCGCCCGGCCCCCTTGAGGACGCGCTGCGCGCGCACCCGCTGGTCTCCCAGGCCATGATCATCGGTGACGGGCGGCCGTTCGTCGCCGCCCTGATCACCCTCGACCCCGAGGCCCTGCCGGCAGGCGCCACCGTCGCCGGCCTCAAGTCCGACCCCGAGGTGCTGGCGCAGATCCAGGGGGCCGTCGACCGGGCCAACGCGATGGTGTCGAAGGCCGAGCAGATCAAGAAGTTCGTCGTCCTCGACGCGGACATCACGGAGGAGAGCGGCCACCTCACGCCGACCCTCAAGGTCAAGCGCAACCTGGTGATGCGCGACTTCGCCGACGAGATCGACGCGATCTACGACTCCCGATCGTAGGTTCGTCAGCCGAGTGCCTCGCCGACGCCTTCCACGTCGCCGGGGCCGCCCTCTATGGCGACCTCCTCCGACGTGCCGGTGGCGGGGTCGTGGACGATCACGGTCAGCGGCGGGGTGCCCCTGGGGCGAAGACCAGCTTGGAGCCGTAGAAGGCGACCGGCCAGTTGCCGCCGGGCAGCGTCGGGACGACCTGGTCGCGTTCGCCCTCCTCGTCGTCCGGCACCAGCACCACCGCCGAGTCGCCCCACGCCACGGCCGCCCCGTAGGCGCACTCCTGCGATGCTCCGTCGAACTTCAGTGCCTGATAGCGCTCCGCCCGTACCTCGTCGATCAGGGTGACGGAGCCCGTGTGGCCCGCTCCCCCGCGCCCGAACTGCCGGCCCCCGTTGACAGTCCGAAAAGGGGCCTTTTCGATGAAGGAAAGTGCGCGAAGTCGGGGGAATCCGGCAAGGAGGCACCCACATGGACCAACCATCGCCGATCTCCCGCCGCAACCTCATCTTGGGAGCCGCCGCCTTCGGCGTCCCCGCCGTCCTCGCCGGCTGCGGCTCGGACGCCCCGCCGCCCGCCGGTCAGGGCGGCGGACGGGGCACGGTCACCATCGGCTCGAACGCCTCCGACGAGATCCCCAAGAAGACGCTGGACACCGTGGTCAAGGGCTTCACCCAGGCCACGACCAGGATCAACACCGTCGACCACAACACCTTCCAGGAGAACATCAACCGCTACCTGCGCGGCACCCCCGAGGACGTGTTCACCTGGTTCGCCGGTTACCGGATGCAGTTCTTCGCCGAGCAGGGCCTGGCGGTGGACATCTCGGACGTGTGGCAGGAGATCGGCGGCGACTACACGCAGGCGTTCAAGGACCAGTCGACGGGCGTGGACGGCAAGCAGTACTTCGTCCCGTTCACCTACTATCCGTGGGCGGTGTTCTATCGCAAGAGCCTGTGGCAGGAGCGGGGCTACGAGCCGCCCGCGACGCTGGACGAGTTCACCGCGCTGGCCAGGAAGATGAAGGCGGACGGCATCGTGCCGATCGCGTTCGCCGACAAGGACGGCTGGCCGGCGATGGGCACGTTCGACATCCTCAACATGCGGATCAACGGCTACGACTTCCACATCTCGCTCATGGCGGGCAAGGAGTCGTGGACGGATCCCCGGGTCAAGCAGGTGTTCGACACCTGGCGGGGGCTGATGGAGTTCCACCAGCCGGCCGCTCTGGGCCGTACGTGGCAGGAGGCCGGGCAGTCGCTGGCGCAGAAGAAGACCGGGATGTACCTGCTCGGGATGTTCGTCGCCCAGCAGTTCCCCGAGGCCGACCGGGACGACCTGGACTTCTTCACCTTCCCAGAGATCAACCCGGCGTACGGCACCGACTCGATCGACGCCCCCATCGACGGCTACATGATCTCCGCCAAGGCGAAGAACGTGGAGGGCGCGAAGGCCCTGATCAAGCACTTCGCGCAGGCGTCCTCCCAGAACATCGCCACGAAGCTGGATCCCGGCACGCTGGCCGCCAGCTCCAAGGCCGACACCTCCGGCTACAGCGCGCTGCAGAAGCGCGGCGCCGAGCTGGTGTCGAAGGCCACGCACATCGCGCAGTTCCTCGACCGCGACACCAGGCCCGACTTCGCCTCGACCGTGATGATCCCGTCGTTACAGACGTTCGTCGGCAAACCTGACGAGATCGACCCCTTGCTGGCCGGCATCGAGAAGCAGAAGGCGAACATCTTCCGCTGATGGCCGCCACAACCCGTCGCTACTCCGCCCGCGACGTGGCCATCCTGGTCATCGGGCTGGGGGTGGCCATCGTCGTCAACGTGGGCCTCGTCTGGGGGCCCACGCTGGCCTCCGTCTGGCTCTCCGGCACGAGCTGGAACGGCATCGGGCCCATCGAGTGGGTGGGCGGGGAAAACTACCACGACCTGGCGGCGGAGTATCCGCCGTTCTGGTCGGCGGTCCGCAACAACGTGCTGTGGCTGGGCTTTCTGGGGCTGGTGGCGACGCCGTTCGGGCTGTTCTGCGCGGTGCTGCTGGACCGGCGGCTGCGGCTGTCGCGCTTCTACCAGAGCGCCCTCTACATGCCGGTCGTGCTCTCGCTGGCGGTGGTGGGCTTCATCGCGCAGCTCGTCTACTCCTCCGACTACGGCGTGCTGAACGCGGTGACCGGGCTCAGCGTGGACTGGCTGGGCGACCGCGCGGTCAACATCTGGGTCGTCATGGTGGCGGCGGCGTGGCGGCACGTCGGCTACGTCATGATCATTTACCTGGCCGGGCTCAAGGCGGTCGATCCCGCGCTGAAGGAGGCCGCGGCCATCGACGGGGCGAACGAGCGGCAGGCGTTCTTCCGGGTGGTGTTCCCGACGTTGCGCCCGGTCAACGTGATCGTGCTGGTGATCACGGTCATCGAGGCGCTGCGGGCCTTCGACATCGTCTACGCCATCAACAAGGGCAGGAACGGGCTGGAGCTGCTGTCGGTGCTGGTCACCGAGAACATCGTGGGCGAGGCCAGCAGGATCGGGTTCGGCTCGGCGATCGCGGTGATCCTGCTGGTGATCTCGCTGGGGTTCATCGTCACGTACCTGTCGCAGCTGTTCAGGGAGGAGCGATGAGGTGGCGGCCGCTGCGGGTGCTGCTGCACGCCTTCCTCGCGCTGGTGGCCCTGGGGTGGCTGCTGCCGCTGGTGCTCGCCGTGTACGCCTCGCTGCGCCCGTACGAGGAGACCGCCCGCCTCGGCTACTTCTCGCTGCCGGAGAGCCTGACGCTCACCTACTACGCCGAGGCGTGGACGCAGGCCGAGCTGCCCCGCTACTACCTCAACACGCTGTACATCGTGGTGCCCGGCGTGCTGGTGACGCTGCTGATGGCCTCCTTCACGGCGTTCGCGATCGCCCGGCTGCGCATCCCGGGGCGCAGGACGCTGCTGATCGTCTTCACCGCGGGCAACCTGCTGCCGCCGCAGGTGCTCATCACCCCGCTCTACACCCTCTACACGCTGGTCCCGCTGCCCGCGTGGCTGTCGGACTCGCAGTCGCTCTACGACTCCTACCTGGGGCTGGTCCTCATCCACGTGGCGTTCCAGTTCGGCTTCTGCGTCTTCGTGCTGGCCAACTTCATGCGCACGATCCCCGAGGAGATCTCCGAGGCGGCGCTGGTGGACGGCGCCGGGGTGTGGCGGCGCTACTGGACGCTGACGCTGCCGCTGTGCCGGCCCGCGCTGGCGGCGCTCGGCACCCTGCAGTTCACCTGGATGTACAACGACTTCCTGTGGGCGCTGGTGCTGATGTCGTCGGGCGACAAGCTGCCGGTCACCTCGGCGCTGAACAACCTGCGCGGCCAGTTCTTCACCGACTACAACCTGCTGGCCGCCGGGTCGATACTGGTGGCGCTGCCGACGCTGATCGTCTTCCAGCTCCTGCACAAGCAGTTCGTGGCCGGGCTCACGCTGGGCTCGACGAAGGGGTGAGCGCTAAAGCAGGGCGCGGAAGCGGGCGGCGACCTCGTCCCAGGTCCACTCGCCGGTGATCCAGTCGCGGCCGGCCGCGCCCATCTTGCGGGCCTTCTGGGGGTCGGTGAGCAGCTCGACGACGGCCTGCGCGATCTCGCCGGGATCCTCGCCGTTGACGACCAGGCCGGTCTCGCCCGGTCGTACGGCGTCGGGGGCCCCTCCCGACCGGCCGGCCACCACGGGCAGGCCGGTCGCGGACGCCTCCAGGAACACGATGCCGAGGCCCTCCACGTCCACGCCTCGCAGCCGGGTGCGGCACGGCATCGCGAAGACGTCCGACGCCGCGTAGTGGCCGGGCAGGTCGGCCGCGGGGACCGTGCCGGTGAACCTGATCGACTCGTGCCCGCCCGCCAGCCGTTCCAGCCGCCGCCGGTACGGGCCGCCGCCCACCAGCAGCAGCACCGCGTCCGGCACCGAGCGCAGCACCTGCGGCCAGGCGGCGATGAGCCGGTCCTGGCCCTTGCGCGGCACCAGCCGTGACACGCACACCACCACGGGCCGCTCCCCGAGGCCCAGCCGGGCCCTGACCGTCGCGCCCGCCGCGGGCTGGAACTGCTCGACGTCCACGCCCGGCGCGAGCCTGACGAGCTTGCCCGGCGGGATGACGGGGGCCAGCCTGGCACGGGTGTACTCCCCCAGGTACGTCACCACGTCCGCGTGCCCGCCGATCCTGCGCAGCACCGAGCGGAAGCCCGGCGCGCTCGCCCACGACGCCTCGTGGCCGTGGGTGAGCATCACCACCCGCTCTGCGCCCGCCCCGCGCAGCCGCGGGGCGAGCAGGCCGAGCGGCGCCGCCGCCCCGAACACCACCGTCCGCACGCCGTGCGCGGCCACCAGCCCGGCCGCCGTGCGCGCGACGGCCGGGGCAGGCAGCATGAGCCGGGTGGGGTGCCGCACGACGCGGAACGGCTGGCGCCGGTCGAACTCGGCGCTGCCCGGCCAGGCGGGGGCGTAGACCGTCACGCCTGGCGTGCGCAGCGCGAGCCCGTGCACGAACGACTGGATCCCGCCCGTGCGGGGCGGGAAGTCGTTCGTGACGAAGAGCACGCCGGAAGGTGTCACGGGATGGGCACGCCGTTCAGCCGGGCCCATGCGCGGGCCATGGCGATGCGCTCGGGACTTGACGGATGGGAGGCATAGAGCACATATTCCACCGCATTTGGCGTCAAGTCGGAAATGTTGGTCGTTGCCAGGCGTTTTTGCATGGCGATGAACATGGCCGGGTCCCGCGTCAGGTCCAGCGCGTGCACGTCGGCCCTGGCCTCGATGTGCCGGCTGATCAGATTCTGCGCCGGGCCCAGCAGGAACCCGCCGATCGTCATCAGCCCCAGCAGCGCGCCGACCGCCCGCGGATCGGTGATCGAGGTGACCTTCGTCCGCCGCCGCAGCGGGTCGAACACCAGGTAGAGCAGGATCGCGCCGAACGCCGAGCCGAGCGCGCCGATGAGCGTGCCGTGCAGGACGTCGTCGTACTTGGCGTGACCCAGCTCGTGCGCCACGACCAGCTCCACCTCGCGCTGCGGGGCCCGCAGCAGCGTGTCGTAGACGACGATGCGGCGGGTGGCGCCGAAGCCCGACACGTACGCGTTGAGCGCCGTCGTCCTGCGTGAGGCGTCGGCCACCAGCACGTCCTCCACCGGCACGCCGTCGCGGGCGGCCAGGTCGAGCAGGTTCGTCCTGAGCGTGCCCTGCTGCATGGGGGTGAACTCGTTGAACAGCGGCTCGAACACCACCGGGTAGACGAACGAGGCCGCCACCGTGAACGCGAACGCCCCCAGCGCCGCGGGTATCCACCAGCGCCGCACGTGGCGGGCCAGCGCGACCAGGACCAGCAGCATGAGGCTGAGCAGGACCGTCTCCACGCCCAGGTTCTTCAGCCGGTCCGCCGTCCAGCCCGCCCAGTCCTGGGTGGACAGGCCGTACTCGCGCAAGATCGTCTCGAACCACATGCCGAGCGGCCACCTGAGCGCCTCGACGATCGCGGTGATCACCACGGTGCCGGCGATCACCCGCAGCCACCACGGGCCCTTCAGCACGCCCAGCACCTTCGCCCCGAACGGGGTCGCCACCAGCAGGCCGGCGAAGATGAGGGTGAGTGCGAGCGAGAGGTAGCCCGGCAGGCTCGTCGCCGCGTCGAACGCCTCTCCCCTGGCGATCTGGGCGGCGGTGAAGTCGCGGGCCGGGTCGGGCGGGCCGCCCGTCAGGACGTGCCACGGTGTGGTGAACGCGGCCACGGCGATGATCACGATGCCCAGCAGCGCCAGCGCCACGCCGGCCTGACGGCGCAGCGCCGGCGTGGTCACCCCCCGCTCGTCCATCCCCCCGCCGTTCCCCTCGCTCAGGCTTTGACTGCGCTCCTTCCCGCCGTTCCCGGCGGTATGTCCCGGGTCGCTCTCCTGTGGGTCTGTGGCCGGGCCGGGAATCGGGGCGGGTGGGGGTCCGGCGCCCACGGCGGCCAGTGCGTCCTCGGTCACCTCGTCGGCTTCCTGCGGATCGCGGTGGTTCGTCCCCCGGTCGTCCGGGTCTTGTCGTTCGCTCATCTGCCTCCCCTTCACACGAGCTGATCCCGCACGTACGCGCGCCACCGCGCGGTCAGCGTCGCGACGGAGAGCCCGAGCGCGGCGAGTGCCCGATCGGCCCCGTCCAGGCGGGCCGCACGGTAGAGCCTCACCAGGGTCCCCTCACCGAACCGGTCAGCGAGGAAGCGACACGCCAGCCACGCCTCCTGGTACGCCCGCGCGAGCCCGGCCGGGTCACCCCCGTCCGCCGCGAAAGCCGCAGGTCCGGGCAGAACGGTCGGGAGACGCCCGGCGCGCACTTCGGCGGCCAGCTCGGCGGCGGCCGTCGCCACGGGCAGTCCGGCGTCGCGGTAGGCGACGTAGTCGGCGAAGCCCTCGTACAGCCAGACGGGCAGGCCGTCGGTGCCGGCGACGACATGGGTGAGCTCGTGGGCGAGGACGACGTCCCTGCCGACGGGGTTGAGGGTGGCGAACGCCTCTGGGACGACGATCACCCGCGTGCCGTCGGCCACCGCCGCGAGCCCGTCCACCCCGCCCACCCGGGCCAGGCGTGCGGCCTCGCGGGCGTCGGCCGGGACGACGACGAGGGGGCGTACGGGGCGGGCGAGCACCGCCGACACCCGCCTGCCGGCCGTGTCGGCCGTGCGCGCCAGCTCGCCGAGCCCCTCGGCGTCGTGGCCCACGACCGTGGACCACCGGCCGCGGCGTACGACGTGGGGCCCCGGCCACAGGTCGCGCGCCCGGGGTGGCAGGACGGGCGCGTCCGGCAGCGGAGCGGCGGCCGGGACGGCGAGGAGCACCAGGCCGGTCACCGCGGCTCGTCGGCTCACCTGCTCGGACACAGTGCCCGATCGTATGCGCTGCCTTGCGGGTCAGGGGTCGGGAACGCGAGAGCCCCGTCCGGATCGGGGAGGATCCGGACGGGGCTTCTTCACACGCCGGGACGGACGGCGCCGACGAAGGACGACCTTCGCCATCCGCTCAGCTTGTCGATGCGTACCCGTTCACCTGTCCGCGGTGAATGGATCATCTTGCCCTTGCCGACGTACATGCCCACATGGCCGAGCCCGCTGAAGAACATCAGGTCACCTGGCTTGAGATCGCGCCAGGAGACCTTCTTCCTCGTGCGGACGAACTGGCTGCTCGCCACGCGCGGGAGTTTGACGCCGGCCTTCTTCCAGGCGAACTGGACGAGGCCCGAGCAGTCAAACGAACCAGGTCCTGTGCCCCCGTAACGGTACGGGTCACCGATCTGCTTCTTGGCCACGGCGACGGCCTTGCCGGCCCTCGCCTTCTGCCGGGCGGCTTTGGCGGCCCTCTTACGGGCCTTCGCCGACGCCGTGGTGCGGGCGGTGGTCGCCGCCTTCACCGTCGTGCCGGCCGCCGCGCTGGTCTCGCGGGTCGTCGCCGCCTGAGCTGCCGGGGCATGGAGGACCATACCTCCGGCCGTCACGGTCATCGTGAGTGCTACACCACTCAGGGCAAGGCGGGACAGGCGGGGGTTCTGCAGGGAGTTAGACAGGATTTCTCCTTGTGTCTTCCACGAACGCCTACCGGGTTAGCTGACGGATTCGGGCGTGGAAGTCGCCCTACGGCGCGATGGGCGCGCCGATTCACCCCTGATCCTTCGGGGAACGTGGGATCGCTGGGTCCCCGGCTCCGTGCCTCCTGGCTGCACGGATTCGGCAGGTCGGCACCCCGATCAGAAGTGCGATGGGGATATCAGGGCCGACCGGCGGGTTTTTGTCTGTCTCACATCGGGAGGAACCGATGCCGGTTCGCGGCGACATGGCTTGTTCACCGCGACGACGCCAGAAGCTACGCCGAAGGGTCAAGGATCGGCAAAGCGTGAATGGCCCTGTAAAGATCAGATAGCGGGATTTGTCAGACTCGAAACCCCTGCTGGGACCCCAGGTCTTGTGACCAAAATGTGACCTCACTCACACTTGCTTTCGCGGCCTTTTGTCAGGTCCCAGCAGTCACATGAGTCACATCAGTCACAAACGCGAATCACCTTCTCTTCCCGTCGGCCGGCCGGACACGTGGGACACCGTCCCGAAAAATCTGCCCTTTGTACGACTTGCCCTAGTAGTGGCCGATCAGGAGGTCATGCCCGTCGCGACCAAGTGGGTCGGAGAGTCTGGCAACTATAGATCTTCGTAGACGAGCCGCGACACGGATCACAGCCGAGCGGCCACCGTGTGCGCAGAGTGCTGATGCTGAACGCGACTGCGATGAGGGCGAGCGAAACGCGAGCGCCAGGAGCCGGCGCCAGGCCGGACCCCCCGCTGTCACACAGAAAGCCCCGGCGGCCGAACCGCCGGGGCTTACGCAGCCAGACCAGAACTCAGCGGCTGGGCTTGAGCGGCCGAATCGCCCGGGGCCGGATGCCGGGGGCGAGGGCCGGATGCCGGGGGCGGGTTACGGGCGGATGGCGCCGACGAGGCTGCGGCCGTAACCAGAGAGTTTGACGACCTTGACGACGTCACCCGTCTGCGGCGCGTGGACGATCTGCCCGTTACCCGCATAAATGCTGACGTGTCCCAGGCCCTCGGAGAAGATGAGGTCGCCGGGCTGCAGGGCGTCCAATGAAACTCGCCGGCTCTGGCCCCAGGCCCATTGCTGCCACGTCGTCCGGGGCAGCGAGACCCCGGCGGCCCGCCAGGCCGCCTGCGTGAGCCCCGAGCAGTCGTACCCGCCGGGCCCGGTGCCGCCGAACACGTACGGCTTGCCGACCTGCGCGTACGCGAACCGCAGCACCGCCGCCGCGCTCCCCGACGCCGGGCCGGTGTACTTGATGCCCGTGCTGTTGGGGTTGCCCGGGTTGTAGGCTCCCAGCTTCTTGAGCAGCTTCTTCTGCTGCGCGATCAGCTTGAGGATCTCCGAGCGTTCCTTCTGGACGGCGTCGCGTTCCTTGTCGGCGGCCTTGAGCGCCTTCTGCGCCTTGTCCCGCTCGATCTTCAGTCCCCGGTTCTCCCGGTCGAAGGCGGCGAGCTTCTGCAGGCGTTCCTGGGAGAGCTGCCCGGCCACGGCGAGCCCGGACAGGCGGCCCTGGGGGTCGTTCGAGCCGAAGATGCCGGGCCATGAGGTGATGTCCTCGCCCAGCTTGTAGCTGTCGACGGCCATGCCGGCCACCTGGGTGCGCAGGTCGGCGACGGTGGCCAGCTTGCGCTTGTAGCTCGCGTCGAGCGAGGAGTAGGTGCTCTTGGCCTTCTTGTAGCGCTCGGTGGCGGTGTTGTACCGGTCGACGACCTTGTCCGCCTTGTCGTTGAGCTTCTCCAGTTTGGCCTTCGCCTGGGCCAGCGTGGGCTGGGGATCAGCGAGGGCCGCTCCCATCGGAGTCAGCATCAGTCCGAACGCGAGACCCGCGGCCATCGGCACCCGGCCAAACCTCACTGTATCGCCCTCCCCAGGATTTACATCTGGGGCGAAATAGTACAGAAGTGGCGGGTGAGCTAGTGCTAAACCGACCAATTCGTAACTTAGGCGCGACTCAGTCGGCGCAACAGCAAACCAGACGGAACGGGTCTGGCTCCCATCCGGCGTACGGACTCTGCCACCTCGCGGTCGGACGAGACGACGGCGATGGCCCGGCCCGGCGGCTCGGCGCGGACGAGCTGGCGGATCAGGTCGTCGGCGATCTCCCCCGGCGCGCTGAACAGCACTCGTACCCCCCGCGGCGCCACCACCTGCACCGGCGCGTTGAGCTCCGCCCCGTCGAAGACCACCGTCACCTCGACGCGGGTCTGGGCGACGAGCCCGCCGAGCCCGTTCATGAGCCGGGTGCGCTGGTCGGCGAGGGTGAGCGTGCCGTAGCCGGTCTTGGTGACGTTGTAGCCGTCGATGATGAGGTGCACCTGCGGCAGCGCGAGGAGCTGGTCGAGCAGCTGCGGGTCGTCGTCGGCCAGCGCGCGGGCGGGCACGCCGCGGACGTTGGGGCGCTCGCCGGTGACCGCCGCGACCGAGTCGGCGGGCCGGCTGATCGTGGTCGGCAGCGCCAGCTCGCGGCGCAGCCCGGCGGAGGCGTCCTGGAGGGCGTCGAGCAGCACGCGGATGCGGGCGTCCTCGATGCTCCTGCCCTCCCTGGCGGCCCGGCGCGAGGCTTCGAGCTGCTTCTCCACGTCGGCCAGGCGCTCGCGCAGCCGCCGCAGCTCGGCCTCGGCGCCGCTGCCCGCGTGGGAGGCGGCGGTCCTGGCCTCCTCGGCGGCGTGCTCCATCTCCTCGGCCCGCCGCACCGCCGCCTTGGCCCGCTCGCGGGCGTCGTGGAGCTTGCGGCGCAGGTCGGAGTTCTCGGCGCGGGCCGCCTTGAGCTGCTCGCGCAGCCGGTCGGCCTCCTCCTTGGCGGCGGTCTTCTGGGCGGCGAGCTGCTCGCGCAGGCGGGCGACCGCCTCCTCGCGCTCGGAGCCCTCCGCCGCCACCGCCGAACGTTCGAGGTCGGCTCGGGCGGTTTCGATCATTTCCGCCCAACCCGGCGGCCGGGTCAGATAGGCTGCCGCCGCCACCAGCACGGGATCGGCAGCCGGTGGCGCGTTGCCCTCGGCCAGCGCGGAGACCAGCTCGGGCCAGCCTGCGGCGACGGACTCGGCGACCAGCTCGCGGAACTTCTTGTCGTTCTCGAGCTGCGCCGCGATGGGCGCGCCGCCGAGTTTGGCGCGTTTGCGGGGATCGAATTTGGCGATGCCGCGCAGGGGTGGCGGGATCGTCGCAGCCGCCATCGTGCCGAGGACCTGCGACGCCAGATCGACGACGTTGAGCCGCACCTGCTCGGGAAGCGGGCGAGACAGGCCTTCACCCGCTGAACTCATCCCACTTGTCCCTTCGTGACATGCCCTTTCAGACAAGGGTACGGCTGTTGCGTACCTGACCGTAACGGCCACCCATCTGTGGACAAGCGCTTGCTAGGAGGTATACGACTGTCGCAGGACCCGTCTCCCCCCGGGAGGTCCACCGTGGCCGAGCAGCTTCGTACGTCCACCCGCGACCTGGCCGAACTGCGGGAACGCGCCACCGCCTGGCTCCGTGCCAAGGTCGGCGCGAGCGCGTCGGTGTTGGAGATGTCCAGGCCCGCGGAGAACGGGCTGTCCAGCGAGACCCTGTTCTTCACCGCCACCTGGGACGGCCGCTCCACCCGCTGCGTGGCCCGCCTGGCACCTGCGCAGGAGGCCGTTCCCGTCTTCCCCTCCTACGATCTGCGCACGCAGTTCGAGCTGATGCGCCTGGCCAGGGAAAAAGCTGGGATCCCAGCGCCCAGGGCCCTCTGGTTCGAGCCCGACCCGGCGCCGCTGGGCACGCCGTTCCTGGTCATGGAACGGGTGGACGGTGAGGTGCCGCCGGACGTGATGCCGTACACCTTCGGGGGCTGGCTGCACGACGCCTCCCCCGCCGACCGGCGGCGGCTGCAGGACGCGAGCGTCGGGATCCTCGCGGCCTTGCACCGTACGGTGTTCACGCCGGCCGAGCTGGCCCCGCTCGGGCCCGCCGGGCTGCGCGCGCACGTCGAGGCGCAGCGGGCCTACTACGAGTGGGCGCACGGCACGTACCGCATCCCGCTGCTGGAGCGCGCGTTCGACTGCCTGGAGGCGCACTGGCCGGAGGAGCCCGGCCCCGACGTGCTGAGCTGGGGCGACGCCAGGATCGGCAACATCATCTACCGGGACTTCGCGCCCGCCGCGGTGCTCGACTGGGAGATGGCCGCCGTGGGGCCGCCCGAGCTGGACGTGTCCTGGATGATCTTCCTGCACCGCTTCTTCCAGGACCTCACCGTGGGCGGCGGCCTGCCCGGCATGCCGGACTTCATGCGCAGCGCCGACGTCTGCCGCACCTACCGCGAGCTGACCGGGTACGAGCCCCGCGACCTGGACTTCTACGAGCTGTACGCCGCCCTGCGGCACGGCATCGTGATGGCCAGGGTCTGGCGGCGGCGCATCCACTTCGGCGAGCAGGCCATGCCCGACGACCCGGACGACCTGGTGCTGCACCGCGCGACCATCGAGCGATTACTGGCGAGCTACGAGGCGGCGTCGTAGACCAGCAGCGCCACCTGCACCCGGTTGTTGAGGCCGAGCTTGGCGAGGATGCGCGAGACGTGCGCCTTGACCGTGGGCACGCTCATGAACAGCTCGCGCCCGATCTCCGCGTTGGACTTCCCCTGCCCGACGGCCATCGCCACCTCGCGCTCGCGCTCGCTGAGGCGGGCGAGCAGCTTCCTGGCCCGCTGGGTGCGGTCGTCGGCCCCGCCGTCGGCCACATGGGTGATGAGCTGGCGCGTCACCGCGGGCGAAAGAATCGGCTCGCCCGCCGCGACCTTCCTGATGGCCGCCACCAGGTCGACCGGCGCGATGTCCTTCAGCAGGAACCCGGCCGCCCCCGCCCGCAACGCC
Organism: Nonomuraea sp. NPDC004580; assembly: GCF_040609855.1. NCBI lineage: Bacteria > Bacillati > Actinomycetota > Actinomycetes > Streptosporangiales > Streptosporangiaceae > Nonomuraea > Nonomuraea sp. NPDC004580. The sequence continues at coordinate 24,496 of NZ_JBEXLH010000040.1, forward strand.
CGCAGCACCTGCGCGTCGGCGTGGAACGTGGTCAGCACCACCACCTCGGGCGGCGCGGACGTGCGGCGCAGCGCCTCGGTGGCGGTCAGCCCGTCGACCCCCGGCATGCGGATGTCCATCAGCACCACCCGCGGCCGGTGCTCGGCGACCAGCGGCGGCACCTCGGCGCCGTCGGCGGCCTCACCGACGATCTCGATGTCGCCGGCGCCGCCGAGGATCATCGACAGCCCGGCCCGCACCATCGGGTCGTCGTCCACGATGAGCACCCTGATCGGGCCGTCCTGGTCGGCTGTGGTCATGAGACGTCCTCCCGCGTCGTCTCCACCGGCCACGGCAGCCAGGCGCGTACCACGAACTCCCCCTCCGGTGTCGCACCGTGCTCCAACCGGCCGCCCGCCAGCTCGGCCCGCTCGGCCAGCCCGATGAGCCCGGCGCCCGCGCCGGGCAGCCGGGCCCCGGACGGACGGACCGGGCGGGCGCCGAGCGGGTTGCGCACCTCGACCGACAACTCCTCGCCGCGCTCGCCCTCGACGACGACGCTCACCGGGACGCCGCCCGCGTGCTTGCGCGCGTTGGTCAGCGCCTCCTGGACGATGCGGTAGAGGTTACGGCCCTGCCCGTCGGGCACGTCGCCGGCCCGCAGGTCGAGCCGGACGTCCATGCCCGCCTGCCGGCACTCCTCCACCAGGGCGGGCAGGTCGGCCAGCGTGGGCTGCGGCCGGTCGGGCACGACATCGGCCTCGGGGCCCGCGTGCCGCAGCACGCCGATCACCTCGCGCAGGTCCTGCAGCGCCTGGTGGGCGCTGGTCCTGATGGCACCCGCCGCCCTGGCGATCTCCGCGGGCGGCGCGTCGGGGCGGAACTCCAGCGCGCCCGCGTGCAGGCTGAGAATCGAGATGCGGTGGGCCAGCACGTCGTGCATCTCCCTGGCGATGCGCTCGCGTTCGAGCTGCTTGGCCTGCTGGGCGGCGCTGTCGGCGCGCTGCCTGAGCGACCAGACGAGCTGCCGTCGCGCCCTGACCACGATCCCCCACGCGAACACCATGAGCACGACCGTCACGCCCAGCGCCACCGCCCATGCCCGCTCGTCGTCGTCCTCCGGGCGCAGCGCCACGAAGGGGACGAGGGTGAGGAAGTTGAGCAGCGCGACCGGCCCCGAGATCTTCAGCGGCCGGTGCACCGCCACCGTGAACAGCGCCACCACGCACGCCCCGCCCACCAGCTCCAGGTAGGACGACAGCAGCGCGGTGGTCACCGACAGCGCCACCGGCCACCGGCGCCGCAGCCACACCGCCACGCACGCCAGCGCGCCCGTCACCTGCTCCAGCACCATCAGCGGGTCGGGCTCGGGCTTCTTGTCCAGCTCGACGAGCGACAGGTAGGTGATGAGGCAGGCGGCCAGGAACATCAGCGTGTCGACGATCCAGTCGCGGGTGGAGCGGCGCACGCGCCCGCCCTCGCGGGCGTCGCCCAGCAGCACCGACGGCAGCGCCCACCGGTATTCGTGGGCGGGCACGCCGTCTTCCCGCAGCTCCGTCACGTTCATCGAGGTTAGGCCCTGCGAGAGGTACGGCGACAGCGACCAAAGTCGATGCCGTGCCAGACCTAGGGCCGATGTGCCCGATGCCCCGGCCCGGCCAGGCTTGGCGGCATGCAAGCGGTGCTGACGGTGTCGGGCTGGCTGCTGCTCCTGCAAGGAGTGGCCGGCCTGGGCGACGCCCTGTGGAACTGGTGGGGGTGGGCGCACGGCCTGCTCGTGGTCAACGTGGTGCCCGCGCTCAAGGGATATGAGGTGTTCGGCTCCATCGTGATCGGCGTGCTCGGCTTCGTGCTGCTGTCCGTGGCCGGGTCGCTGCGGCGGGAGGGGGAGGCATGAACGCGACCGGGCTGCGTCCGCCGCGCCACCGGGCCGATCCCCGGGCGGTGGCGTGGTGGACGGCGCAGTGGCTCATGTTCATGGTCCCCCTGGCCGGGGCCGCCGTCGTCGCCTACCTGCTGTTCACCGGCCGGCCCGGCTGGCTGGGCGTGCTGGTGGCGGCGTTCGCGGTGGGGTGCCTGGTGCTCGCCGTGGTGGCGCCGCGGATGTCCTACCGGGTCGAGCGGTGGGAGGTCACCGACGACGCCGTCTACACCCGCCGGGGGCTGCTCACGCACACGTGGATGGTGGCGCCGATGTCGCGGATCCAGCGGGTCGACACCGCGCGGGGGCCGGTGCAGCGGCTGTTCGGGCTGGCCGACGTCACGGTGACCACGGCGTCGTCGGCAGGCGCGATCACCATCGCCGGGCTCGGTCACGAGCTGGCCGCCGACCTCGCCGCCCGCCTGACCGCCCGCACCCAGGCCACCCCGGGGGATGCCACATGAACACACGCGAGGCGAACGCGGACGCCCCCCGGCCCGTCCCCGGACCGGAGCCGGGCGCGGGCATGGAGCCGGAGGTGGGGGTGGCGTGGCGGGGGGTGGCGCGGCGGAGTCCGTGGGTGACCGGGATCAAGTCGCTGGTGGTCGCGGCGGGGGCCGTGCTGGGGCTCGTCCGGTTCCTCGCCGGCCGCGACTGGCCGGTCGGGGGCATCGTGGCGGCGTGCGCCGGGGCCGTGGTGCTCATCGTGGCGGGCGCGGTCGCGTACGACGGGATCAGGGTGCGTGCCATCCGCTGGCGCCTGACGCCCCAACGGCTGGAGCTGCGCTCCGGCGTCACCACCCGGAAACACCTTTCGATCCCGCGCGACCGCGTGCGCAGCGTGGACCTGCGCGCCGACCCCGTGCACCGGATGTTCGGGCTGGCCGTGGTCAAGGTCGGCACCGGCGAGCAGGCGGGCGACGCGCCCGAGCTGACACTCGACCCGCTGACCAGGCACGACGCCGAGGCGCTGCGCCGCACGCTGCTGTGCCAGGGCGACCTGGCCGGCGAAGGGCCACTGGCGGAGCTGCGGTGGTCGTGGATCAGGTACGCGCCGCTGTCGGTGTGGACGTTCACCGGCGCGGCGGTGGTGCTGGGCGCCCTCTACAAGGTGTCCGACTCGTTCGGCATGAAGAGGTTCACCACGCGGCTGGCGTCCGAGCTGTGGGCGTGGATCGCCGCGCAGCCGCTGCTCGCCGTCCCGCTGCTGCTCGCGGTCAACGTGGCGGTGGGGGTGGCGGGGGCGATGCTGCTGTTCGCCGAGTCGTGGGGGCGTTACCGGCTCGACCGCGAGCCGGGCCGGCTCCGGCTGCGCCGCGGCCTGCTCACCACCCGCTCCCTGACGATGGAGGAACGCCGGCTGCGCGGTGTCGAGCTCAGCGAGCCGCTCCTGCTCCGCCTGGCCGGGGCCGCCCGCGTCAGGACGGTCGCCACGGGGCTGCGCAAGTCCGGCTCCGAGGACACCGAGGACGCCGCCGCCCTCACTCCGCCACTCCCCCGCCCCGACGCCCTCCGCATCGTCACCGCGGTCACCCCGGCGGGATCTTCCTTGGGAGAGGCCATGGTGGCGCTGGTGCGGCATCCGGCCGCGGCCCGGCGCAGGCGGGTGATGCGCGCGCTGGCGACGACCGGGGTCGCGGCCGGACTGTCGGCGGCCGTGGCGGCGGGGGCCGTGCCGTGGGCCGAGGGCGCGAGCCGGACCGTGGTGGCGGTCGTGGGGACGCTGGTGGTGCTGGCGTACGGGCTGTGGATGGCCGCGGCGGGGGCCGCGAATCTCGGGCACGCCCTCAGCCCCCGGCACCTGATCATGAGGAGAGGTGCGGTGGTGCGGCGTACGGTGGCGCTCGATCGCCGGGGCGTCGCGGGCTGGACGTTCACCGAGACCTTCTTCCAGCGCCGCTCCGGCCTGGTGACCGTCTCGGCCACGACGGCGGCCGGGCGCGGCCACTACGAGGTCGTGGACGTCGGCCGCTCCGACGGCCTCGACCTGGCCGCCGCCACCGTCCCCGGTCTGCTCGACCCGTTCCTCGAGCACTCGCGGAGGTGACCCAGGCGGCCCGGGAAAGCAGGCGAGCCGCGCGATCCCCCGGGGTTTGCCCATGCCCCTGTGCTGGACAACCCCATCGCGCGGCTCAAGCGCCTACGTTGATAACGCTATTTGTCCGACTTGCAACCGGGTTGCAGCCGCATTAACCGTTGACGGGGAAGTCCTGTCAGGTGATGATCCGCCCGTGACGACTGGCGGACCGGCGCTCGCGTGTCGCGCCCTCACCTGCCGTGCCGGCGGCCGTACGATCATCGCCGGCCTCACGCTCGAGGTGTTCCCCGCCGAGCGTGTCGCGCTCGTGGGCCCTTCCGGATCGGGTAAGACGACGCTGCTGACCACGCTGGCCGGGCTGCTCCCGCCGGTCGCGGGCCGGGTCCTGGTGCGCGGGGTGCCGTTGGACGAGCAGCCGGCGCTGCGGGCCGAGCTGGCGCTGGTGTTCCAGTCGTACGGGCTGCTGAGCCTGCTCACGGCGGCCGAGAACGTCGAGGTCGCGCTGCGCGCCGCCGGCCGCCCGCCGGCGGAGGCGATGCGGCTGGCGGCGCGGGCGCTGGAGCGCTTGAAGGTCGCCAAGTTCGCCGAGCATCTGGTGGAGGAGCTGTCCGGCGGCCAGCAACAGCGAGTGGCGGTGGCCAGGGCACTGGCCCTGCGCCCCCGGGTCCTGCTGGCCGACGAACCGACGGCCGAGCAGGACGCCGACCACCGCGCGATCGTCCTGGACGAGCTGCTGGCAGCGGCGGACGAGGGCACCACGCTGGTGATCGCCACCCACGACCCGGAAGTCGCCGACCGCTGCGACCGCATCATCGACCTCCGCACTCCCATTCACCCCACCAGGACCACCCCATGACCTCCCCGAGCCTCTGCAGCACGCGGGATCGCGTCGAACGGCCGACGCGCACGGGTGTCACACCACCTCCCCACATCGGCGCCACACCACCTCCCCACTCCCACACCACCACTCCACACGGGGAAGGCCAGGCATGAGTCTCGTCAGATGTGACGGGATCGTGCAGATCTATAAGGCGCGCGATGTCGAGGTGGTCGCGTTGCGGGATGTGGATCTGGTGATCGATGAGGGGGAGACGGTCGCGTTGCTGGGGCCGTCGGGGGCGGGGAAGTCGACGCTGTTGTGGTTGCTCGCCGGGTTGGTGCGGCCGAGTGCGGGGCGGTTATGGTTCGACGGCACGGACATGGGGCGGCTCGACCAGCGGAAACTGGACCGGTTACGGGCGTCCAGGATCGGCGTGGTGCTGCAGAATCCGGCGCGTAACCTCGTAGGCTACCTCAGCGCCGCCCAGAACGTCGCCTTCGCCCAGCGGGCGGTGCGGCGGGACCGGCGCAGGGCCGCCGAGCTGCTGCGCAGGGTGGGACTCGGCGAGGCGGGCGACCGGCCGGCGGGGCGGATGTCGGGCGGCGAGCAGCAGCGCCTGGCGGTGGCGGTCGCGCTGGCGAACCGGCCCAGGCTGCTGCTCGCCGACGAGCCGACGAGCCAGCTCGACGAGGAGTCGGGGACGCGGGTGGTCGAGCTGATCAAGCGGGCGGCCGCGGCCGACGGCACGACGGCGGTGGTGGTCACGCACGACACGGCGGTGAGCGCGGCGCTGGGCCGTACGGTGACGATCAGGGACGGCCGGGTCGGCGCCGAGGGCAGGCGCGGCGAGGACTTCGTGGTGGTGGGCAGGGAGGGCGGCGTGCAGGTGCCGCCCGAGTACCATCACCTGCTGCCCCCTGGCTCGATGGCGAGGATCGAGGAGCTGCCGGACGGCATCGCGCTCAGGAGGGCGGAGCCGTGATCCTGCGCGGCCTCTGGGAACGCCGTACGCTCTCGCTCGTCGTGCTGCTCATCGCGCTCGTCCCGATCGCGTCGGCGGCCGTCGGCCCCGTCTACTCGGCCGCCGCCCGCACCGCCATCGCCAGGAACGCGCTGGAGACGGCCCCGGTGGAGGGCCGCGGCTGGCGGTACACGACGAGGTTCGGCAGCATCGAGGAGAAGCTGGCGGCGTTCACGGCGGGCGCCCGCTTCACCACCCCGCCGATCCTGGGCATGGAGACGTCCAGCGGCAGGGCGAACGACGAGAGCGTCTACACGCTGCTCTGGCAGGACGGCCAGTGCGAGCATCTGACCCTGGCGAAGGGCCGCTGCCCGGGCGCGGCCAGGGAGGTGATGGCGAGCGCGGCGTCGGGGTTCAAGGTGGGGCAGCGGCTGCGGCTCACCTCGATCGTCGAGATGGAGCCGGGCGCGGTGGCCCGGCGGGTGCCCGCGCCGCTGACCGTCGTGGGGATCTACCGTCCAGGCTCGCCGTCGGACCCGTTCTGGTTCGGCCGCACGCTGTTCTCCCCCTCGGGCGCGCCGGGCGAGGGCAAGACGGACGCGCTGTTCACGGTGCCGCAGACGCGGCTCGGCACGTACGCGATCGGCGGCGGCACCGACTCCTCCGGCCGCCCGAACGGCTGGACCGACTACGGCATCGTCTACGTGGACCCGTCCCGCGTGGAGGGCGCCGACGTCCCGAAGCTGGCCGCGATCCAGGCGAGCGCGGAGCGGGCGGGCAGGCAGAGCGAGGCGATCGTGTACTCGCGCGTCGCCGACACGCTCAGACGCCTGACCGCCGACACCGGCTCGCTCGGCGTCCCGACGCTGCTGGTGGTGGCCCAGCTCGTCGGGCTCGGCTGGATGCTGCTCTTCCAGACCGTGGGCGACCTGGTACGGGCGAGGAGCGCGGAGCTGGCGCTGGCCCGGCTGCGCGGCCACGGCCGGGCGCAGGTGTGGCGCTACGCGCTGACCGAGCCGGTCCTGCTGCTGGCCACAGCCGTGCCGCTGGGCCTGCTGCTGGGCAGGGTGGCGGCTGAGGCGATGGCGAAGGTGCTGCTGCCGCCCGGCATCCCGGTCACGTTCCCGGTGGAGGCGGCGGCGGCCGGGGTGGCTGCCATGCTGGGCGGGGTGCTGGCGGCGGCGCTGGCGGCCTGGCGTACGGCGACCCGCCCGGTCACCGAGGAGTGGCGGCGCACGCCGCGCAGGTCGGCGCGGGGCTGGGTGCTGGACGCGGTGGTGCTCGCGGTGACCGCGATCGGTCTGGTCGAGCTGCTGGCCACCGGCGTGATCACGGACGTGACGGGGCAGAGCTCGGGCGCGCTGGCGGTGCCTGGCCTGATCGCGCTCGGCACGGCGCTGCTGGCGAGCCGGGCGGTGCCGGTGCTGGCGGGGCGGCTGTTCGGGGTGACCAGGCGGCGCGGCGGTCTGGGGCCGTTCCTCGCGCTGCGGCAGGTCGCGCGCGGCCCGGTGACGGCGGGCAGCGTGATCGTGCTGGGCACGGCGTTCGGCCTGGCGACGTTCGCCGTGTCGGCGTGGAGCGCCACCTCTGGCGACTACGCGGAGACGGCGAGGTTCCACAACGGCGCGCCCACCGCCATCACGGTACGCCCGGTCGAGCCGAGCCGCCTGCTGGCCGCCGTGGACGCCGCCGACCCGTCGGGCACCCTGGCGGCGCCGGTGGTCAGGATGCCGGGGCCGCCGCAGCTCATCGCGACGGACCCGGCCAGGCTGGCCGCCGTCGGCCACTGGCGTCCCGAGCTGGCGGGCGGCAGATCGCTGGCATCCGCGGTGTCGGGGCTGACCGGGCCCGGCACGCCGCGCGTGCTGCTGAAGGGCGAGCGCTTCCGTGTCGCGGTCGCCCACGACCTGCCGCCGGAGGGCTGGACGATCCGGCTGACGGCGCTGCTGCGCGTACCCGACCGGCTGAGCCCCACGCTGATCCCGCTCGGCGAGCTGCGCGGGCGCTCCGGCGTGCACGCCTGGAACCTGCCGCCGAGCTGCCGGAACACCCCCTGCGAGCTGCGCGCCTTCCAGGGAGAGCCGGTGCCGCCCGCCCAGTACACCGAGTCGGCGTTCGTGCGGGTGCGGGTCACCGCCATGTCCGTACGCGACGACGGCCGCTGGACCGCGCTCGACCTGCCGCCCTGGCGGGTGGACGAGAACCCGCGCGAGCGCGGCGGCACGTTCGGCATCACCCCGGTCGGCAACCAGACGCTGCGCCCCGACACCTACCGGGCCGAGCCCGCCGCCCTCGCGGTCGCGGACCTGGGCCGGCGGGCGCTGCCGGGGCTGGACAACGCCTACGCCTCCCCCGCGCACGCCGTCGCCACCTCCGCCGCCGCGCCGGGGCTGACCGAGGCGGGCGCCGTGGTGGACCTGGAGCAGGCCGACAGGATGGCGTACGGGGTGCACGAGCAGGCCCAGTTCCAGGTGTGGACGCGGACGTCCGACGTGGCCGCGCTGGAGCGGGCGCTGGCCGAGCAGGGGCTGTCGGTGGTGAGCCGGCGGCACGCGAGCGAGCTGGCCGCCTCGTTCGCGGCGCGCGGTCCTGGGCTCGCGCTGTTGCTGCTGCTGGTGTCGGCGCTGGCCGCGGCGGCGCTCGCGCTGGGGCGTACGGTCCTGGCGCTGCGCACGGCGGCCAGGCGGCGCGGCTACGAGCTGGCCGCGCTGGAGGCGTCCGGCGCCAAGGTGGGAGCACTGCGGGTGTCGCTGCTGCTCGAACAGCTCATCACGGTCATGGCGGGAACGCTGTCGGGGGTGCTGGCCGGGCTCGTCGCGGCGCAGGCGGCGCTGCGGCGCATCCCGCAGTTCACCGAGCCGCCGGTCACGCCGCCGCTGCCGCACGAGATCGCGGCGGCGCCCGTCGCGCTCGTCGTGGGCGCCGCCCTGCTCGTGACGCTGCTGGCCGCGGCGACGGTGTCGGAGCTGCTGCTGCGCGGCATCCGCGTCGAACGCCTCCGCGACGCCCCCGCCTGACCGCACGTCTGGATGGGCGGCCGGATGGGCGGCCGGCGCGCTCGATCGGGCCGGTGGTGTCAGCCGCCGTCCAGGACGTTCAGGTAGGCCTTGGCCAGGGTGAGTGCGCCCTCGAACGCCTCCTTCTCCGGCATCAGCTCGACATTGGGCGCGTTCTTCTCCGCGTTCTCGGGCCTCTGATGTCCGGTGTAGTCGACCTCGATCACCACGGCGCCCTTGCGGATGACGTACGATCCGCTGCCGGCCGACACATCGCCGACCCGCGACTGCACGTACTGCCGGTGGGCCTGGTCGCCCAGCCCCTTCACGTCGGTCAGCTTGCCCCAGGTGATGCCGCCGAGCGAGGACTCGGCGCTGCCCGCGGACCGGCCCCTGTCCGTCGCGTAGAACTCCTTGGCGGCCGGCTCGTCCACGGCTCCCGCCCGGTTGGTGAACCGGTGCACGGTGATGAGCGCGCTGCGGACCTTCTTCCTGCCCTCGCCGTCCGGCAGGTCCAGGTTGAGCCAGCGGCACTCGGTACGGGCGTCGTCGCCGATCTTGTTGCCGCGCGCCCGGGTGGTGGCGTCGGGAACCAGCTTGACTGCGGTGCCGCCGACGGCCCCGCAGTCGGCGGGGAACGAGGCCAGCACGGTCGGCGACGGCGTCGGCGTGGAGCTCGGCGAGCGGGAGGGCGGCGCGGTGGGCGTGGCCGACGGCTCGGCCTGGGCCAGCACGTCGGGGTGCTTGCGCTGCCACTCGGCGACGCCCTTGGCGAAGTGCACGACCAGGCCGCTCACCTCGCGGATCGCGTTCTCCTCCGTGACGGCCTGGGCGGACTCGTTCGTCAGGATCTGGGCGTCTTTACGCTGCTGACCCGCCTGGTATTTGACCTCGATCGTCATGTCGCCGACCCGCGCGTACGCGGTGCCGTACGCGTACCAGAGCATCTTGCCCGAGCGGCGCCACGTGTACTGGGCGAAGGCGCTGTCGCCGACGTTCGGGATGTCCTTGACCGGGGAGATGTACTCCTTCTCGTCCTCGTCGAGGGTCGGTTTCGCGGTCTCGCGGTACTTGCCGCTGCGGTAGTCGGCCTCGTACGAGTTCTGCGCCATCGCGCGGCCCGTCTTGACGCCGTCGGGCTTGTGCTGGTCGACCTTGACGTCGATCTCCCTGTTGCGCCAGAACTCACCGAACGAGATGCGGCGGTTCGTCCAGTTGCAGGAGAAGTTGACCGTGTAGTCACTGTCGCGGGACCGCTTGTCCACGGTCGCGTCGGGCACCAGCCGGTCGGCCTCGTCCTTGGGCAGCATCGAGCACACGTCCACGCCCACGGCCGCCGCGGACGGGCTGCCGGAGGCGGACGACGTCCCTGCCACCGGGGGCGTGCCACCGCCGCCTTCGTCGTCCTTGTTGCCGTACAGGAGGAACAGGCCCACCCCGGTCGCGGCCACCAGCACCACGAGCGCGGCGGCGAGCGTGGGCATCAGCCACGACGGCCGCTGGGGGCCCTGCGGCGAGGGCATCGGGGGAAGGGTGGGAGGCAACGTCGGCGGCAACGCCTGATCCGGCACATGCGGCGGCATCGACGACGGCATCGACGACGGCATCGACGAGGGCATGGCGGGCGGCAGGGTAGGCGGCAGATACGGCGTCCCATCCTGCGCCCCACCCTGAGGCCACCCTCGCGGCCCGCTCTCAGGACCGCTCGGCGGCCCACCCTGAGGACCGCTCGGCGGCCCGCCTTGAGGACCGCTCGGCGGCCCGCCTTGGGGACCGTGCGGGGGCCAGCTCGGAGAGCCGCCCTGAGGTTCGTTCGGGGGCCAGCCTGGAGACACGCCCTGAGGATCGTTCTGAGGCCCGCCTTGGGGGCCGTGCGGCGGCCGGCTCGGAAAGCCGCCTTGAGGGCCGTGCGGGGGTCCGCCCTGGAAATCACTGGGCGGCCCGGTTTGAGGGCCGCTCGGGAAACCACCGTAAGGCCCGTTCTGCGGCCAGCCCTGCGGCCAGCCCTGCGGTCCGCTCGGAGGCCCGCTCGGAGGCCCGCTCGGAGGCCCGCTCGGAGGCCCGCTCGGAGGCCCGCCTTGGGGACCTTGTGGGGGCCAGCTCGGAGAGCCGCCTTGAGGGCCGTTCGGGGGGCCGGCCTGCGCGCCGGGCGGGGGGCCGGGGTAGGGAGCGTTCGGGGGCCGGCTTGGGTTCGCGCCCGGAGGGCCGGCCTGCGGGTCCTGGGGTGGGGGGCCGTCCGGGGGCTGGTGCGGGGGCTGGGATTGCCTGCCGGGGTCCTGATAGGGGTTCGGCGGCCCGTACTCACTACCGGGATTCACTGCGACTCCTGAGGTTGCCCTGGCTTGCGGGGAAACATGCTAGTCACACCCTTTGCGGGGTGCTTGCGGCGCGGTAGGCCTCTCACTCCGGCAGCGCCGCGACGACCAGGCGGGCGGCGGCGATCGCGGTCTTCTGATCGTTGGGCTTGCCGGTCGGGACGTCCTCACGATGCCAGATGACTTCGCCCAGCAGGTTACTGGTACGGAAAAGCAACCGGCTGTCCGCGATGCCCGATTTATTGGAGTCGATATAGATCCGAAAGCCGTTCTGGACGATGGCCCGCTCCCCCACTCCGGTGACCTCGTTGACTCCTCCCCACGACTGGCGCTGGCTGGTGCCCTTGGCGGCGGCCCGCGTACGTTCCTCGCTGGCCATGCGGCGCTCGGCCACCTGGGGCCCGCTGAGGTCCTCGGTGGGCCGCTCGGCCCAGACCCGCACGATGAGCCTGCCGCGGGTGGAGTCGTTCAGCCACTCGCACTCGCCTGGCTTGGGGGACGAACGCCGGGGCGTGCCCTTCACGAGCTCGGCGGCCTGGTCGTCGGTGAGCAATCGGCACGGCTCGGGCGCGGTGGCGTAGCGGCCGGGCGGGGCGGTGGACGTGCCGAGCGCGTTGACGGCGACCCAGCCGCCGGCGCCCAGCACCACGACGGCGGCGAGCACGACGGGCAGCAGCCACCGGCGGCGCGCCTTGGCGAACACGGGCCCCGTGCCCGTGCCCGTGCCGGTGCCGGGGAGATTGCCGGTGCCGGTGAGGGTGCCCGTGGAGACGCCGATCACCTCGTGCAGCGCATGGCGCACCTGGGCCGCCGTGGGGCGTACCGCCGGGTCCTTGGCGAGCATGGCCATCAGCAGGTCGCCCAGGTGGCGGCCACCACGTGCGGGGTAGGGCGGCTCGTGCAGCAGCACCGCCGCGGCGATCGCGGCGGGCAGCCCGCGTTCGAACGGCGCGCGCCCCTCGACCGCGGTGTACAGGCTGGCGCCCAGCGACCACAGGTCGGACGCGGGCCCGGAGGGCTGCTGGTTGAGCCGCTCGGGAGCCATGTAGCCGGGCGAGCCCGCGCTGCCGAACCGGTCGCCCGCCCCGCTGATGGGCGCCGCGATGCCGAAGTCGGTGAGCATCGCCGAGCCGTCGCCGTCGAGCAGGATGTTGGCCGGCTTGACGTCCTGGTGGAGCATGCCGTGGGCGTGCGCGACCTCCAGCGCCGACAGCACGCGCAGGCCGATCGCGGCGACGTGCTCGGGCGGCAGCGGCCCGCTCTGCTTGATCACCTTGTCGAGCGAGCGGCCGGTGACCAGGTCCATGATGATCCACGGCTGGGCGCCCTCGATGACGACGTCGTGGACCAGCACGATGGCCGGGTCGCGCAGCCGTCCGGCCGACCGCGCCTCGTGGATGGCGCGGTCGATGAACTCGGCGTGCTCGCGCCGGCTCAGCCGCTCAGGCACGCGTACCTGCTTGACGGCGACCTGCCGGTCGAGCACCTCGTCGATGGCCCGCCACACCGTGCCCGCGCCGCCCTGCCCGAGCCGCTCGATCAGCCGGTAGCGGCTCGCCAGGAGGTAGAGGTCACCCGCCATCGCGCAACGTCCGCTCGGTCGCCTGCGCGGCTCTCAGCGCCGACTGCATGACCTGGTCGTCGGTCGGCCGGTCGCTGAGCGTGGTGTACGAGACGCTCACGACGAGGTTGGCCAGCCGGTAGAAGACGTAGGCGGAGTGCATGCGGCCGTCGGGGCCCCGCAGCTCGAAGCCGAACGCCTCCTCGCCGACCCCCTGGACGTCGTGCACCGGGGTGCGGGTGGCCCGCTGGTTGCCCGCCACGCCGATCTCCGGCCAGGTCCAGCTGATCGTGTCGTTCCTGCCCCAGGTGCGCTTCTGGCTCTGGAACAGCTTGCGCGCCGACACCTCGGTCATCGACCACGGATCGACGGTGTCGGAGTCCTTCTGCACCTGCAGGCTCACGCCGGTCTTCGCCGCCGAGAGCGGGTAGCCGCACTCCGGGCCCGCGTCGTCGGAGTCGGGCTGCGCCTTGGGCGGGTCGGCGGTCTTCAGGATGCCGCCGAGGTCCTGCGCGCCGATCAGCGTGCAGACGTCCATGGGGGTGGTGAACGCCGAGGCGGCGACGCCGTCGCGGTCGCGCAGCAGCAGGAACCCGGTCGTGGCCGCGGCGGCCAGCGCCACCACGACGACCGCGGCGACCAGCACGCCGAGCTTGCCGCGCCCCCCGGACCCGCTCGGCGCGGTCGCCACCTCGCCGGCCGGCAGCTTGGGTGCGGGCAGGCCCGCGGCGACCTGCCTGAGCGCGTCCACGACCAGCCGCGGATCGGGGCGGGCGCCGGGATGCTGGGCCATCATCGCGGCCACCACGGGCCCGAGCGGACCCGGCGCGACCGGGACCGGCTGGGTGAGCGTGGCGCGTACGCGGTCGGCCATCGACCCCGGGTAGGCCGGCGCGCCGGTCAGCGCGACGTAGAGGGTGGCGCCGAGCGACCACAGGTCACTGGCGGGGCCGCCGGGGTGGCCTTCGAGCCGCTCCGGCGCGATGAACCCGGGCGAGCCGATCATCAGGCCCTGCTCGGTGAGCGTGGCCTGGCCCTCCTGCCTGGCGATGCCGAAGTCGGTCAGCACCACCCGGCCGCTCCCGGTCAGGAACACGTTGCCGGGCTTGACGTCGCGGTGCTGCAGGCCCTGGGCGTGAGCGACCATCAGCGCCTCGAGCACGTCGGCGCCCACCCTGGCCGCGTAGTCGGGGGGCATGGGGCCGAAGTCGCGTACGGTGTCGCCCAGCGTACGGCCCCGCAGCAGCTCCATGACCAGCCACGGCCTGTCCTGCTCGACCACCACGTCGTGCAGGGCCACGATGCCGGGGTGGCGCAGCCGCGCGGTGGCCTGCGCCTCGCGCACCGCCCGCGTCACCGCCTCGGAGCGCTCTTTGTCCGGCATGCCCTCGGGCAGCGTGAGCTCCTTGACCGCGACATCGCGCTCAAGCATCTCGTCCCTGGCCAGCCACACCTTCCCCATGCCACCGGCGCCCAGCGGGCGCAGCAGGGAGTAGCGGCCGGCAAGTCTTCCCGCGGACATAAAGGGAAGGGTAACTAAGGATCAAGGGGGTGCTTACTCGTTCCTGTCGGTCCGTCCTTCTATGGTCTTGGTTCGTGGACCCGGTTCAAGGCACCCTCGACGAGCTCGGCACGCCGCTGAGCGACGTCACGTTCGTCGTGTTCGACCTCGAGACGACCGGCGGCGCACCGGCCGAGGACGCGATCACCGAGATCGGCGCGGTCAAGGTGCGGGCCGGTGAGGTGCTCGGCGAGTTCTCCACCCTGGTCGATCCCGGGGGGCCGATCCCGCCGTTCATCTCCGTGCTGACGGGCATCACCGACGCCATGGTCATGGCCGCGCCCAAGATCGAGTCGGTGCTGCCGAGCTTCCTCGAGTTCATCCGCGGCGCCACGCTGGTGGCCCACAACGCCGGGTTCGACACCCGCTTCATCAAGGCGGCCTGCGCCGCGCTCGGCTATCCGCCGCCCGCCAACCCGGTGGTCGACACCGTCGACCTGGCCAGGCGGGTGCTGACCCGCGACGAGACGCCCAACGCCAAGCTGGCCACGCTGGCCCGGTTCTTCCGCAGCCCCGTCGAGCCCTGCCACCGCGCGCTGCAGGACGCCAGGGCCACCGTCGACGTGCTCCACGGGCTGATCGAGCGGGCCGGGTCCTTCCAGGTCCACACGCTGGAAGAGCTCAAGTCGTTCGTCCGCGCCCCCACGCCCGAGCAGCAGCGCAAGCGCCATCTCGCCGACTCCGTGCCCCACGCGCCCGGCGTCTACATGTTCGAGGACGAGCGCGGCGAGGTCCTCTACATCGGCAAGAGCACCAACCTGCGCAACCGCGTACGCTCCTACTTCACCGCCGGCGAGACCCGGCCGCGCATCCGGGAGATGATCGGCATCGCCGAGCGGGTGCGCCACATCGTCTGCGCCACCGCACTGGAGGCGGAGGTCAGGGAGCTGCGCCTGATCGGCGGCGCCAAGCCGCGCTACAACCGCCGCTCCCGCTTCCCCGAGAAGATGGTGTGGCTGAAGCTGACGCGCGAGGTGTTCCCCCGCCTGTCGATCGTGCGCGACGTCAAAGACGACGGCGCCACCTACCTCGGCCCCTTCACCAGCGCCCGGCTGGCCGACGACGCCCGCATCGCGCTGCACGAGGCCGTGCCGCTGCGTCAGTGCACGCAGCCGGTGACGCTGCGCACCCGGCGCTCGGCGTGCGTGCTGCATGAGATGGGCCGCTGCGGGGCGCCGTGCGAGGGGCGCGAGAGCCCGGAGGAATACGCCGTCCACGTCGAGACCGCGCGCCGCGCCATGACGCTCGACGCCGGCACCGTCTTCAGCGCCGTGGCCGCCCGCATGGAGCGGCTGTCGGTCGAGCAGCGCTACGAGGAGGCCTCGGTCGACCGCGACCGGCTGGCCTCCTTCGTCCGTACGGCGGCCCGCATGCAGCGGCTCAGCGCCATCACCCGCATCCCCGAGCTGGTGGCCGCCAGTCCCGCCTTCGGGGGCGGCTGGGACATCCACGTCGTCCGCTACGGCCGCCTGGCCGCCGCCGGGGTCATGCCCAAGGGCGCCCACCCGACCCCCTTCGTGACCTCGCTCAAGACCGCCGCCGAGGCGGTGCTGCCCGGTCCCGGGCCGGTCCCCGCGGCCAGCGCCGAGGAGACCGAGTGCATCCTGCGCTGGCTGGAGTCGCCTGGGGTGCGGCTGGTGGAGGTCGACGGCGAGTGGAGCCTGCCGGCGCGCGGGGCGGCCCGGCACAAGGCGCGCATCGAGCTCGCGTACCGGCATCTCGATCAGCGTCGTCCTCGGGAGGGGCGACCTTTGAGGTGAAACGCTAGAGTTGATGCATGGTCACGGCTATCGTCCACATCAATGCAGAGGTAGACCGGATCCCGGAGGTCGCCCAGACGATCGCCGAGATTCAAGGAGTGAGCGAGGTCTACTCCATCACCGGCGAATACGACCTGCTGGCCATGGTCAGGGTCGCCGCCTACGAGGAGATCGCCGAGGTCGTTCCGGGGCGGATCAACAAGGTGCCGGGCGTGCTCCACACGGAGACCCACATCGCCTTCCGCGCCTACTCCCGCCACGACCTCGACGCCGCCTTCTCCATCGGCTTCCCCGAAGCCGACTGACTCACCCCGGCCCCGCTTCCCGCGCCGACGTGCCGTCGGTGTGGCGCCCGCCAAGGCGCGTCTTCTTCCTCACCCCGAATAGCCCAGGCCCTCAATGCCGTGTGGGCCTGGGAACGCCGACGGGCCCGGTCGAGCGGGTGCTCGGCCGGGCCCGGCGGTTGTGTGGCGTCAGGGATCAGCGGGTGATGCTGTGCTGCTCGTCGCTCGCACTAGAGCCGACGGCGGCGTGTTCTTCCTCGTGCTCGTCGTGCTCGCCGTGGCCGTGGTGCCCGTGCGGGTCCTCCAGCGGGATCTTCTCCCCGCCGTAGGCACGCGACATCCGGCCGCGGAGCTTGCCGAGCGGCCCGCGCATCCCCTTCGGCGGGATGCCCGAGGTGTCCTCGTCCACCGGAAGCATCGGCACGGTCTCCTTGCCGCGCATGTGCGCTTCCATGTCCTCGGACGGCGGCGTGTGGATCTCGATGAACTCACCGTGCGGCAGCCGCTTGATCACGCCGGACTCCACACCGTGCGAGATGATCGCCTGGTCGGAGCGCTGCAGGCCGAGGCACATGCGGTACGTGATCAGGTAGGCGAGCGCCGGGGCGACGAAGATCAGCACTCGACCGGCGTAGGTCGTCCAGTTGAGACTGATGTGGAAGTTCGCCGCGATCTCGTCGTTGGCGCCGAGCAGCCACAGCACCCCGTAGAAGGTGATCGCCGAGATGCCGATCGAGGTGCGGTGGGGGTTGTTGCGCGGACGGTCGACGACGTGGTGCTCACGGTTGTCGCCGGTGACCCAGCGTTCGAGGAACGGGTAGAGCGCCAGGCCGGTCATGATGATGCCCATCGGCACCAGCGCCGGGATGATGACGCTCAGCGGCAGCGTGCCGGCGTGAGAGGTGCCGAAGAGGTTGATCTCCCACGGCGGCATGATGCGCAGCGCGCCTTCGAGGAAGCCCATGTAGAAGTCGGGCTGCGAACCCGCCGAGACGTCGGCCGGCGTGTAGGGACCGAACAGCCAGATCGGGTTGATCTGGGTGAAGGTCGCCAGACCGGTGATGACGCCCAGCGTGAACAGGAAGTACGCGCCCGCCTTCGCCATGAAGGCCGGGTAGAACGGCGCGCCGACGACGTTCTCGTTCGTCCGGCCCTTGCCCGGCATCTGGGTGTGCTTCTGCACCCACATGAGAACCATGTGGGCGGAGACCAGCGCCAGGATGATGCCCGGGATGAGCAGGATGTGCAGCGAGTAGAACCGGGAGATGACATCCTCACCCGGATATTCACCGCCGAACAGGAAGAACGTGATGTACGTGCCGACCAGCGGCAGCGAGATCGCCACGCCCTCGGTGATCCGCAGACCGGCGCCGGAGAGCAGGTCGTCGGGGAGGGAGTAGCCGGTCAGACCCTCGGCCAGCGCCAGCGTCAGCAGCAGCACGCCGATGATCCAGTTGATCTCGCGCGGCTTGCGGTAGGCGCCGGTGAAGAACACCCGCAGCGCGTGGACCATCATGCCGGCCACGAAGAGCAGCGCCGCCCAGTGGTGCATCTGCCGCATGAGCAGACCGCCACGGACGTCGAAGCTGATCTCCAGCGACGACGCGTAGGCCTCGGACATCATGACGCCCTTGAGCGGCGCGTACGAGCCGTCGTAGGCGATCTCCATCATGCTGGGCTTGAACCAGAGCGTCAGGAACGTCCCGGTCAGCAGCAGCACGACGAAGGAGTAGAGCGCGATCTCACCCAGGAGGAACGACCAGTGGTCCGGGAAGATCTTGCGCATGTTGCGCTTGAGGAAGCTGGCACCGCCAAGGCGCTCGTCGAGCCAGTTCGACGGGCCGGCGATGGCCTTGGGCGCGGCCTTCAGCTCGGTGCTCATGCCTGGCCTCCCTTCGACCTGGCCTCGGCCTCCGCGTCACCGCGTTCCCAGTAGCTGGGCCCGGGGGGTACCGGGAAATCGCCCTTGGCGATGAGGTAGCCCTCGGCGTCGACGGTGATGGGCAGCTGCGGCAGCGGCCGGGCGGCCGGGCCGAAGATGACCTTCGCGCCGTCGGCGGCGTCGAACGTCGACTGGTGGCACGGGCAGAGGATGTGGTGGGTGTTCTGCTCGTACAGGGCCGCGGGGCAGCCCACGTGGGTGCAGATCTTGGAGTACGCGACGATGCCGTCGTGCGTCCAGTTTCTGTTGGTGCCGCCCTTGATCTCCTCAGGACGGAACTTGATCAGGATCAGCGTGGCCTTGGCCAGGGCGTTGAGGTCGTGCTCGTAACCCTCGGGCACGACCGACAGGATGCCGCCGGGCGAGTTGAAGTCGGCAGCCCTGATGGGCTGGCCGGTGCCCTCGACGACGAGCCTGAGCGGCTTGCCCTCCTTGGTGGTCTCGCCCCAGACGGTGTGCCGCAGCGTCTTGTTGAACTTGGCGCCCGGCATCTTGCTGTTGTCGAGGTCGCGCAGCAGGACCAGGGGGACCAGGCCCAGCGGCGCGGCGGCCAGCAGCAGGGTGCGGCGCAGCAGCTTGCGCTTGACGAAGCCGCTCTCGTTGGCGCCCTGCACGAAGGTGTCGCTCACGACCGCGCGGTCGTCCTCCTCGGAGGCCATCGTGTGGCGCTCCTGGACCAGCGAGTATTTCGGCATGATCTGGCGGACCCAGATCACGATGCCGACCGCCAGGCCGAGGATCGCGACGGTGAGCGAGGTGCCCAGCGCGAAGGTGGAGGTGCCCGTGGCCTCGGGACTGCCGACCTGGAACACCACGTAGGAGATGATGAACGCGATGGCGGCCAGGAAGGTGATCGTGAAGCAGAGCGCCACGATCTTCTCGGCCTTGCGGGCCTTGGCCTCGTCCTGCAGCGTCACGCCGGGGACGTCGCGCTCGACCTCTTCGGTCTCCGCCGTGCCGAGCATCGAGGTGCCCGGCGCGGGGGTGCCGATGACGCGCTTGGGGACGCGCTCGTCCGGCTGCTCGATCTCGTGCTCGTTGTCTGTCATGACTTCTGTCGCTTCTTCGCGGTGATCCAGATGGCGGCGAGTGCGAGGGCGCTCAGGCCCACGATCCACGCCACGAGACCTTCGGTGACCGGGCCGATGCGGCCGAGGCCGAAGCCGCCCGGGTCCTTCTGCTCGCGGACCTGGGTGATGTACGCGATCATGCTCCGCTTCTCCTCGGGCGTGATCGTCGTGTCGTTGAAGACCGGCATCGCCTGCGGGCCGGTGACCATCGCCTCGTAGATCTGCGTGGGCGTCGCCTCGTTCAAGTTGGGCGCGTACTTGCCCTGCGTCAGCGCGCCGCCCGCACCTGCCCAGTTGTGGCACTGGATGCAGTTGGCGCGGAACAGCTCGCCACCCTTGCCGGCGTCACCGAGCTTGGGGTCGACCTGCTCGTGCCCCGGCACCTGCGGGCCGCCGCCGAGCGACTGCACGTAGGCGGCGATCTGGCGGGTCGTGGTCTCGTTGACCCAGGGCGCCAGCGGCTTGCGCGGCGCCTGCGGGCCAGGAGCGCCCGCCGGCATGCGCCCGGTGCTCATCTGGAAGTCGACGGCCGCGGCGCCGACGCCGATGAGCGTGGGCGCCGTGCCGGTGCCCTGCGCGTTCATGCCGTGGCAGCTGGAGCAGTGCTGGACGAACAGGCTCTTGCCCTCGGCCACGTCATCGACCTTGCCTGCCGCCAATGCCGCGTCGGCAGGCTTACCCGCCTGGACAAAGGCGGCGTATACCATCCCGACCAGCGCCAACGCCAAAATCAGGACGGCGTATCTCGCGAGGGGATGCCGCCGCCAAGCGGTGATCCTAGTCACAGAGATCCCGTTCCTTAACGAATGATGTAGATGGTCGCGAAAAGACCGATCCAGACGACGTCTACGAAGTGCCAGTAGTAGGACACGACGATCGCGCTGGTGGCCTGCTCATGCGTGAAGCGCTTCGCGGCGTACGTGCGTCCCAGCATGAACAGGAACGCGATCAGTCCACCGGTCACGTGCAGGCCGTGGAAGCCCGTCGTCAGGTAGAACACCGAGGTGTAAGCGTTAGCGGACAGGGTCGCGCCCTCTGACGCCAGCTCAGCGTACTCGTACAGCTGCCCGGCCACGAAGATCGCGCCCATGAGGAAGCTGACGATGTACCAGAAGCGGAGCTTTCCGACCTGCCCCTTCTCTGCAGCCCACACGCCCAGCTGGCACGTCACACTCGACAGAACCAGGATGATCGTGTTGACCGTCGCGAACGGGATGTTCAGGTGAGCGGCCTCTGCTGCGTGTGCGCCAGCAGGAAGCAGCGCCGGGCCCCACTCGAGACCCTTGCCGACGCTCACCGACCGGATGGTGAAGTACATCGCGAACAGCGCCGCGAAGAACATGAGCTCAGAGGACAGCCACACGATCGTGCCCACGCTGACCAAGTTGGGTCTGCGGTACGACTGTGCTGTCGTCGTCGAAGTTATTGCGGATGCTGTCGCCACGGGCAGCATTATTGCGGCTCCGGTGGTCGGTCCGGCGCACGACCCCCCGTTAGCAGGTACGAACCACCGACCAACCTGGGATAATTGCCATAAAACGCCCACCAGGCATGGTGGCCTGGGTACGCATGCCCACGCACCGGTACGATCCCAGGTGACCATACCTCTTCGACTGATAGTGAGCGCGACCGATGTCCAGTGGGAGCACCGACGAGAAGATGAAGGTCCTCGTCTACAGCGACGACGCCGCCACCAGGGCCGAGGTGATCCAGGCCATCGGCAGGCGCCCCGCGGCCGACCTACCCCTCGTGGAGATCGTGGAGTGCGCCACCGAGCCCAAGGTGCACCAGTGGCTGGGCTCCGGTGAGATCGACGTCGCCGTCCTCGACGGCGAGACCCAGCCGGCCGGCGGCATGGGCGTCTCACGCCAGGCCAAGGACGAGGTCTACGACTGCCCGCCCATCTGCCTGATCATCGCCAGGCGCGATGACAGGTGGCTGGCCGACTGGTCGAAGGCCGACGCCGTGGTGGCCCAGCCTCTCGAGCCCCTGGTGCTCGCCGACACCGTGGCCGACCTCATGCGCCGCCGCTCCGCCACCCGTCTCAACGCTAAGTAGGTGCCCATGGACTCCCGGACGACCTGGCCCACCCTGCTCAACGCCCTCCTGTCAGGAGAGCACCTCACCTCTGACGAGTCGGCCTGGGCGATGCGGGAGATCATGTCCGGCGCCGCGACGCCGTCCCAGATCGCCGGTTTCGTGATCGCGCTGCGCGCCAAGGGCGAGACCGTGGCCGAGGTCGTGGGCCTGGCCCGCACGATGCTCGACCTCGCCACGCCGCTCCGCGTCGAGGGCCCCGTGGTCGACATCGTGGGCACCGGCGGCGACCGCGCCCACACCGTCAACGTCTCGACGATGGCCGCCATCGTGGCCGCCGCCGCGGGCGCCAGGGTGGTCAAGCACGGCAACCGCGCCGCGTCGTCCTCGTGCGGCGCCGCCGACGTCCTGGAGCACCTCGGCATCAGGCTCGACCTCACGCCCGAGCAGACGGCGCAGGTGGCGAGCGAGGCGGGCATCGCGTTCTGCTTCGCGCCCGTCTACCACCCCGCGCTGCGCTTCGCCGGGCCGACGCGCAAGGAGATCGGCGTTCCGACGATCTTCAACTTCCTCGGCCCGCTGACCAACCCGGCCCGCCCCTCGGCGCAGGCCATCGGCGTCTACGACGCCGGCATGCTGCCGGTGCTGGCCGGCGTGTTCGCCGAGCGCGGCGTGTCCGCCCTGGTCTTCCGCGGCGACGACGGCCTCGACGAGCTGACCATCGCGGCCACCTCCACCGTCTGGGTGGTCAAGGACGGCACGGCCACGCAGACCACGTTCGACCCGGCGGTGCTCGGCATCCCGCGCGCCGACGTGGGCGCGCTGCGCGGCGGCGATGTCGCCTTCAACGCCCAGGCCGTGCACGACCTCGTGCAGGGCAAGACCGGGCCGGTGCGCGACGCGGTGCTGCTCAACGCGGCGGCCGCGCTGGTGGCGCTCGACGGGCCGGGCGACGACCTCGACTCCGCCATGATCGACGGCTACGCCCGCGCGGTCCAGGCGGTCGACTCCGGCGCCGCCGCGGCCACCCTCGACCGCTGGATCGAGGTCAGCAGCGCCTTCCCGCGCTCCTGAGCAGGCCCTGAGCACGAGCGACGGCGCCATCCGCACTCGCCCGCGCCCCTGAGCAAGCCCTGAGCAGGCCCTGAACACGAGTAACGGCGCCGCCCTCACTCGGAGTGGCGGCGCGGTTCCCGTGCTCTGAGCGGCGCTCTCAGGGCAGCGTGACGGTCGGGCCCGCCTTGAGCGAGCTCCACTTGAGCCACTGCTTCCAGTCCTCCTGCCAGTGCCCCCAGCCGTTCGTGGGCTCCAGCTTGCGGGGCGAGCCGGTGATGATGATCGGGTCGCCGATCAGCGTGTTCTTGAGGAACCAGATCGCGTTGGCCGGGCTGACGTTCACGCAGCCGTGGCTGACGTTGGCGCGGCCCTGCGAGCCGACCGACCAGGGCGCGCTGTGCACGTACTCGCCGCTGTTGGAGATGCGGACGGTGTTGTAGACGGTCAGCCGGTAGTAGCCGGGCGAGCCGGGCCCGATGCCGGGCGAGGTCATGATCGTGACGGGCTCCCGCGACATGGCCAGGTGGATGCCGGAGGTCGTGTGGTACTTCCACTGGCCGCCCTGGCCGGCGCTCATGGGCATCGTCCTGACCTTCTTGCCGTCCCGCCTGACCACCAGCACGTGCTCGTTCACGCTGCCCTTGGTGATCTGCTGGCGGCCGATCTTGAAGTCGAGCCGTACGTCACGCTTGCCGTACATGCCGGGCCCGCCGCGCACCCCCGCCAGCTTGGCCTCCACCCGCACCTTGGTCCTGGCCGGCCAGTACTTCTTCGGCCGGAAGTCCACGTGCTGGTCGTCGAACCAGTGCCAGGCCCCCTCCACCGGCTTGGAGCTGCGCACGGTGAGGTTGCGCTCGACGGCGACCCGATCGGTGACGGGCTGGTCGAAGGCGATCATGACGGGCATGCCGACCCCGACGGTCAGTCCCGTGTCGTCCTTGTTCGGGGTGATGCGCTCGATGTCGAACGTCTTGGTGCCCTTGGCCGTGGAGAAGGCGCTGGTGGTCCTGGTCTCCTTGCCCGTGGCGTCCACGGAGACCGCCGTCACCGTGTACGACGCGCTCGGCTTGGCGGTGCCGAGGCTGCGCCAGCGCGTACGGTCGCCGCTCAGCACGCCCTTGAGCGGCCCCGCCTTGCCTCCGTCAACCTTGACACTCTTCAGCGTGCCGCCGTTGGCGGCGACGACCACGGGCCGGTCGGTGGGGACGTTCGCGGCCTTGTCCGCCGGAGAGACGCCCACGGGCGCGCTGTACGCCCCGCCCGCCATCGCGACGCCCTCCTTGGGAGCGCCGGCCGGCTCGCTCGCCGAGCACCCGGCCGAGCACGCTGCCAGCAGGGCCATGGCCAGCAGGCCGCATCCATACGTACTGCGCCCCACGAGTACTCCCTCGCCCACTATCGAACCGCTTCTGCCTCCTTTATTACCCTGAGTGATCGATTCGCCACATCCGTACACCAGTAAAGAACACCAAAAAACGGGCGTCCTCCCCCAAGGGAGAACGCCCGTTCCAAGGCGTACGACCTAGTGCGAGAAGTGACCCCGGTAGTACTGGAACACGAACCCGATCATGGCCATGATGACCAGGAAGACCCCGATCAGGAACATCCAGAAGCCGATCACGAACCCGGCGAAGGCGAACGCCGCCGCCAGGCACAGGAACAGCGGCCACCAGCTGCTCGGGCTGAAGAAGCCGATCTCGCCGGCGCCCTCGCTGATGTCGGCCTGCTTGTCGTCCTCCGGCTGCGCGCCGATGCGGCGCGCGGTGAACATCAGGTAGTAGCCCACCATGAAGGCGAACCCGACCGAGATGGCCATCGCGGTGGTGCCGACCGGCTCACCCTGCCCGGTGGCCGCCTTGGTCCAGAACCAGTACGCGATGTCGACGCCGGCGAAGAAGATCCCGCACAGCAGGAACAGCCAACCCTGGACCTTCATCAGGCCTCAACCTCCCCGGCGGACTTGCTGGACGCGTGCGGGTAGTGCAGGTCGAACGCGGGACGCTCGGACCGGATGCGCGGCAGCGAGGTGAAGTTGTGCCGCGGCGGCGGGCAGGAGGTCGCCCATTCGAGCGAGCCGCCGTAGCCCCAGGGGTCGTCGACGGTGACCTTGGGCGCGCTGCGCCAGGTCTTCCAGACGTTGTAGAAGAACGGCAGCGTCGAGGCGCCGAGCACGAACGCGCCCACCGACGACAGCATGTTGAGGTCGGTGAAGCCGTCGGCCGCGCTGTAGTCGGCGTAGCGGCGCGGGAAGCCGAGCATGCCGAGCCAGTGCTGGACGAGGAACGTCGTGTGGAAGCCGATGAACAGCAGCCAGAAGTGCAGCTTGCCGAGCTTGTCGTCGAGCATCTTGCCGGTGAACTTGGGCCACCAGAAGTAGAACCCGGCGAACATCGCGAACACGACGGTGCCGAAGACCACGTAGTGGAAGTGGGCGACGACGAAGTAGGTGTCGCTGATGTGGAAGTCGAGCGGCGGCGAGGCCAGGATGACGCCGGTCAGCCCGCCGAGCAGGAACGTGATGAGGAAGCCGACCGAGAACAGCATCGGCGACTCGAACGTCAGGTGCCCGCGCCACATCGTGCCGATCCAGTTGAAGAACTTCACACCGGTCGGCACCGCGATGAGGAACGTCATGAATGAGAAGAACGGCAGCAACACCTGCCCGGTCGGGAACATGTGGTGCGCCCAGACCGTGATGGACAGACCGGCGATCGAGATCGTCGCGGCCACGAGGCTGATGTAACCGAAGATCGGCTTGCGGCTGAAGACCGGCAGGACCTCGGTCACGATGCCGAAGAACGGCAGCGCGATGATGTAGACCTCGGGGTGCCCGAAGAACCAGAACAGGTGCTGCCAGAGCAGCGCACCGCCGTTCTCGGAGTCGAAGATGTGGGTGCCGAGCTTGCGGTCGGACTCCAGAGCCAGCAGCGCGGCGGCCAGCACCGGGAACGCCATCAGCACGAGCATGCTGGTGAGCAGGACGTTCCAGGTGAAGATCGGCATGCGGAACATGGTCATGCCGGGCGCGCGCATGCAGATGATCGTGGTGATGAAGTTGACCGCGCCGAGGATGGTGCCCAGACCCGACAGGGCCAGGCCCATGATCCACAGGTCACCGCCGATGCCCGGCGAGTTGATCGCGTTGGACAGCGGCGTGTACGCGAACCAGCCGAACGAGGCGGCGCCGCCCGGGGTGAAGAAGCCGGAGACGGCGATGAGGCTGCCGAACAGGTAGAGCCAGTAGCTCACCATGTTGAGGCGCGGGAACGCCACGTCGGGGGCGCCGATCTGCAGCGGCATCAGCTCGTTGGCGAAGCCGGCGAACAGCGGCGTCGCGAACATCAGCAGCATGATCGTGCCGTGCATGGTGAACAGCTGGTTGAACTGCTCGTTGCTGGTGAACTGCAGGCCGGGCTGCGCCAGCTCGGCCCGCATGACCAGGGCCATCACGCCGCCGATGAGGAAGAAGGCGAACGACGTGATCAAGTACATGTGCCCGATGATCTTGTGATCGGTCGAGGACATCCACTTGGCGATGATCTGGCCCTTGGTGGTGGGCCGGACCCGCGGCGTCGTCGTCAGGGGTTCTTGGATGGCGGTCACTGGGCACTCCCAGCCTGGTGGGTCGCGATGTACTGGTCGAACTCAGCCTTCTTCACAAGCTTGACCGAGAAGAGCATCCGGCTGTGGTCGACGCCGCAGAGCTCGGCGCAGCGGCCGGCGAAGACGCCGGTCCTGTCGAGCGTGGTGATCTCGAACTTGCGGCCGGGGTTGTCCTCGGGGATGCCGGGGATGACGTCACGCTTGAAGAGGAACTCCGGCACCCAGAACGAGTGGATGACGTCGTCGGTCGACAGGTCGAACTCGACCTTCGTCTCCGTCGGCAGGACCAGCTGGGGGCCCTGGTTGTAGTCGCTCACCGGCACGCCCGCGACGGGCTCGAGCGTCTTGCCGTTGTAGGTCGTGGTGAAGCGCCAGCTCCACTGGTACGCCTCGACCTTGACCTTGACCGGCGCGTCACCGCTCACCTTGGTGAGCGTCTCGCTGTCGCGCGCGGTGAAGAAGAAGAACACCGAGACCATGACCAGGGGGATCACGGTGTAAAGGATCTCGATGGGCAGGTTGTAGCGCACCTGCGGCGGAAGCTCGGCCTTGGCCCTGCGCTTGCGGTGGAACATCGAGGCCCACAAGATCAGGACGATGACCACTGCGCCCGTGGCGAGTGCGGCGATCCAGGCCCCGTTCCACAGGCTCTGAACGACGCCGCCCTGCTCGGTGACGTGTTCGGGAAGAAGGCCGCGAGACCAGGAGGCCTCGGGGACGTCATTAGCACACGCCGTAGCAGTGGCCAGCAGCAACGCCAAAGCGGCGGCGCGCGGCACCCTGCGCCGGGCCAACGAACGCCGCGTCGTACGGCGAGTCGGACTCACGGATCGCCTACCCCACAGATGAAGCCCAAGAGTCTTTCCCTTGGGCGCTCGTATTTCCAGATGCACAGCTGATTGCAGACACATTAGCGTGCAGGTGCCTTGCCCCACCGCGCGACCCCTCCATGGCGCCGGAAGTGGGACGATGAGTCTCGTGGCGTATTTCGACGCGGCTTCAACCGAGCCGCTGCACCCCCAGGCGCGCGAGGCGCTGCTGGCGGCCGTCGACGCCGGCTGGGCCGACCCCGCGAGACTCTACGGCGCTGCCCGCCGTGCGCACCTGCTGCTGGAGCAGGCCCGCACGGAGGTGGCCGAGCTGCTCGGCGCGCGGCCCGACGAGGTGTCGTTCACCTCGTCCGGCACGCAGGCCGTGCATCTCGGCGTCCTCGGCACCCTACACGGCAGGCGCAGGGCCGGGAGCCACATGGTCACGGGCGCGGTCGAGCATTCGAGCGTGCTGCACGCCGGCGAGGTGCACGAACGCGCGGGCGGCACGGTCGAGACGGTGGGCGTGAGCCTGACCGGCCGGGTCGACGTCGACGCGTTCGCCGCGGCCGTGGCACGGCCCGGCACGGCGCTGGCCTGCCTGCAGACGGCCAACCACGAGGTCGGCACGCTGCAGCCGGTCGCCGAGGCTGCCGAGGCGTGCCGCGAGCACGGCGTGACGCTGCTGGTGGACGCGGCGCAGACGGCCGGCCGGCTGCCCGTCCCGCAGGGCTGGTCGGTGCTGACGGCCAGCGCGCACAAGTGGGGCGGCCCCGCCGGGGTGGGCGTGCTGGCGGTGCGCAAGGGCACCAGGTTCCGCTCCCACCTGCCCGACGACGAGCGCGAGCGGCGGCGGGTGCCGGGGTTCGAGAACGTGCCCGCGGCGGTCGCGGCGGCGGCGGCGCTGCGCGCCTCGCTCGACGAGGCGGAGCGTGAGCAGGCGCGGCTTTCCGCGCTGGTCGACCGGATCAGGGAGACCGTCCCGAAGATCGTGCCCGACGTCGAGGTCATCGGCGAGCCGGTCGAGCGGGCACCGCACATCGTGACCTTCTCGTGCCTCTACGTCGACGGCGAGGCCCTGCTGACCGAGCTCGACAAGGCCGGATTCGCCGTATCGTCCGGGAGTTCGTGCACCGCTAGTACGCTTCGTCCATCGCACGTTCTAGAAGCGATGGGCGTGCTGACGCATGGGAATGTCCGGGTGTCGCTGCCCAGGGGCGCATCAGCGGCCGAGGTCGACGAGTTCCTCGCCGTGCTGCCCGAGCTGGTGCGCCGCATCCGCCAGGACGCAGGAGTCGCATGACCGAGGTTACCCAGCCGGCTTTGACGATCGACGCGCTCGGGAAGAAGTGCCCGATCCCGATCATCATGCTCGCCGAGCAGATCAACTACGTCCCGCTGAACGCGGTGGTGGCCGTGCTGGCCGACGATCCCGCGGCGTACACGGACGTGCCGGCGTGGTGCAGGCTGAAGTCGCATCACCACGTCGGCTCGTACGAGCTGCCGGACGGGGGCTGGGCGATCCACGTCCGGCGCAATTACTAGGGCATGACCGATTTGTCCTGATATGTCGGGTAGGAGACTTTCGAAGGAAGCCGCCGACATCCAGGGGAAAGCCATGAGCAGCGCAAAGCCACAAGAATGCGCACGCGACGTCATGAGCACGGGCGCCGAGTGCATCAGCGCGCAAGAGACCCTCGACCGCGCCGCGCAGATGATGCGCGAGTACGAGGTGGGGGCACTGCCCGTATGCGGGCCCGACGACCGGGTGACGGGCATCATCACCGACCGCGACATCGTGGTCAAATGCATCGCGGCCGGCCACGACCCGGCCGAGACCACGGCGGGCGAGCTCGCCACCGGGCTGGTGTGGGTGGCGCCGGACGCCTCGGTGGAAGAGGCGCTCGCCCGTATGGAGGAGCACCAGATCAAGCGGCTGCCGGTCATGGACGACGGCCGGCTGGTGGGCATGATCAGCGAGGCGGACCTGGCCGCGCACCTGAGCGACGACAAGCTCGCCGAGTTCGTCCACCGCGTCTACGCCCCGCACTGAGCGCGCGGAAAAGAGCCGGACCGCCGCTGAGCGGCCCGGCTCCCGGCATGCGGGTCAGGGCCGGACCGCCGTCGAGCGGTCCGGCTCACCTGTGTCCGGGTCGGGGCCGGGCCGCCGCTGAGCGGCCCGGCTCATCTGCGTGCGGGTCAGGGGTGGTAGCAGCGCACGTGCCGGGCGATCTCGGCGGCCGCGTCGGCGCCGTACGCGGCCCCGAACCGCTCGAGGAAGACCTGCTGGCCCAGCTCGTACTCCTGACCGCCCACGCGCTCCAGCACGTGCGTGGCGGTGAGGTTGCCGATCTGCCCGCACCGCTCCAGCGACAGGTCCCAGGCCAGGCCGGCCAGGAAGCCCGCGCGGAAGGCGTCGCCGACTCCCGTGGGGTCGGCCTTGCCGCGCTCAGGAGCGGGGGCGACCTGGATGGACGGCTCGCCCTTGCGGTCGATGACGGCGCCCTTGGGGCCGAGCGTGGTGATGCGCACGCCCACGCGGTCGAGGACCTCGGCGTCGGACCAGCCGGTCTTCTGCTCGATGAGCCCCTTCTCGTAGTCGTTGGAGAACAGGTAGGCGGCGCCGTCGACGAGCTGGCGGATCTGCTCGTCCTCCATGCGCGCGAGCTGCTGGGAGATGTCGGCGGCGAACGGGATGCCGCGCTGGCGGCACTCCTCGGTGTGGCGCAGCATCGCGTCGGGGTCGTTGGGGCTGATCAGCACCAGGTCGAGCCCGCTCACGCGGTCGGAGACCGGCTTGAGCTCGATCAGCCTGGCCTCGGCCATGGCCCCCGTGTAGAAGGAGGCGATCTGGTTGTGGTGCTCGTCGGTGGTGCACAGGAAGCGCGCGGTGTGCTGGGTCTCGGAGACGTGCACGGAGTCGCAGTCGACGCCGTGGCGCTCCAGCCAGGAGCGGTAGTCGGCGAAGTCGTTGCCCACGGCGCCCACGAGGATAGGCCGCAGGCCGAGACAGGCCATTCCGAAGGCGATGTTCGCCGCGCAACCGCCGCGACGGATCTGCAGGTCATCGACCAGGAAGGAGAGCGACACCCGGTCGAGCTGCTCGGCGATGAGCTGCTCGCCGAAACTGCCGGGGAAGGTCATCAGGTGGTCTGTCGCGATGGAGCCGGTTACGGCGATGCGCACGGGATTCTTCTTCCTCGTTGTCAGCAGGCCAAAGAGCCCCACGAGAATACGCGAAGGTCCCGCCCGCTCAAAGGCGGACGGGACCTGGCGGCCTTTATGGCGCGACCCGTTTAGTTGAACGAGTCACCGCAGGCGCACGAGCCCGTGGCGTTGGGGTTGTCGATGGTGAAGCCCTGCTTCTCGATGGTGTCGACGAAGTCGATGGAGGCGCCCATCAGGTAGGGGGCGCTCATCCGGTCGGTGACCACACTGACACCGCCGAAGTCGGACACGACGTCGCCGTCCATCGAACGGTCGTCGAAGAAGAGCTGGTAGCGCAGGCCGGAACAGCCTCCCGGCTGCACGGCGACCCGCAGCTGCAGACCCTCTTCGCCCTGCTGCTCGAGCAGGCTCTTGACCTTGGCGGCGGCCGCGTCAGTCAGGATCAGGCCCTGTGCCGTGGTCTCGCTGCTCTCAACCGTCATCTGCTGACTCCCTAACCCGGCTGTCTGTTTTTCGACGTCCTACTGATGACGCTACCAACACCTGGGGGTGTCCACACATTCCCGGGTGTCGGACGCCCCGGAATAAACCGTTCCGGGGGTGTGTCATCATGAGTATCGTCAAACCGACGATAAGGGGGTAAGGCGATGGCCACCCAGACCGGACTGCCGCTCTTCGTCCTCGGCAGGGGCGCCGATCCGCACAGCGAGAAGGGGGTCGACTGTCCCGGCGAGCTGCCGCCCGCCTCCGACCCCGGGCTGGTGGAGCGCGCCCGCAAGGCGAAGGAGGCGCTCGGCGACCGCCTGTTCGTGCTCGGCCACCACTACCAGCGCGACGAGGTCATCCAGTTCGCCGACGTGACGGGCGACTCGTTCAAGCTGGCCCAGCAGGCGGCGGCGCGTCCCGAGGCGGAGTTCATCGTCTTCTGCGGCGTGCACTTCATGGCCGAGTCGGCCGACATCCTGACCGGCGACGCCCAGAAGGTGATCCTGCCGGACCTCGCGGCGGGCTGCTCCATGGCCGACATGGCGACCTACGACCAGGTCGAGGAGTGCTGGGAGGCGCTTGAGGACGCCGGGCTGGCGGAGTCGGTGGTGCCGGTCACGTACATGAACTCCAGCGCCGACATCAAGGCGTTCTGCGGGCGCAACGGCGGCGCGGTGTGCACCTCCTCCAACGCCCGGCGCGCCCTGGACTGGGCGTTCGAGCAGGGCGAGAAGGTGCTGTTCCTGCCCGACCAGCACCTGGGCCGCAACACGGCGGTGCTGGAGATGGGCATGACGCTCGAGGACTGCGTGGTGTGGAACCCGCACCGCCCCAACGGCGGCCTGACCCAGGAGGAGCTGGAGCGGGCGAAGATGATCCTGTGGCGCGGCCACTGCTCGGTGCACGGCCGCTTCACCGCCGAGTCCGTGGACGACGTACGCGCCCGCATCCCCGGCGTCAACGTGCTCGTGCACCCCGAGTGCCGCCACGAGGTCGTGCTCAAGGCCGACCACATCGGCTCCACCGAGCACATCATCAAGACGCTGCAGGCCGCGCCCGCCGGGTCGAGCTGGGCCGTCGGCACCGAGCTGAACCTGGTCAAGCGGCTCGCCCAGATGTTCCCCGACAAGAACATCTCGTTCCTCGACAGGACCGTCTGCTACTGCTCCACGATGAACCGCATCGACCTGCCGCACCTGGTGTGGGCGCTGGAGTCGCTGGTGCTCGGCGAGGTCGTCAACCGGATCACCGTGGACGACGACACCACCCACTGGGCCAAGGTCGCGCTCGACCGCATGCTGGCGCTGCCGTAACGCCCGGCCTACGCGAAGTCGTAGCCCACTTCCACGAAGACCGTGACCGGCCGCATGCCGGGGCTGACCGAGGCCCCGGCCTCGGCCACCATCGCCGCCGCGCGCATCGGCTGCGGCGGCGCCTGGCGCAGCTCGCTCACCGACACCACCCGGCCGAGCGGCCGGCCGGCCAGCGCGGCATATTGGGCGGCCTTGGCGGCGGCGTCCCTGAACGCCCGCTCCCTGGCCTCGGCCAGCGCCGCGGCCGGGTCGGACAGCTCGAACGCCACGCCGTTCAGCCTGGCCTCCTCGCCCACCCCCGCCACGGTGTCGATGACGTGGTCGGCCCTGCCCGCATATGGGCCGACGTCGCGGACGACGGCCTCG
Source organism: Nonomuraea sp. NPDC004580 (assembly GCF_040609855.1). Taxonomy (NCBI): domain Bacteria; kingdom Bacillati; phylum Actinomycetota; class Actinomycetes; order Streptosporangiales; family Streptosporangiaceae; genus Nonomuraea; species Nonomuraea sp. NPDC004580. The sequence continues at coordinate 56,542 of NZ_JBEXLH010000040.1, forward strand.
ACGCCCTGCACCGCCCGGTAGGCCGCGACCTTGGGATAGGCCTCGTACTCGGGGCCCAGGGACAGCTCGACCGTCGTCACGTCGCGGGCGGCCACCCCCGCTCGTCCCAGCGCCTCGGTGAGCCGGGCCGCGGCGGCGCGGGCGGCTTCGAACGCGTCGGCGGCGGTGGGCCTGCGGACCTCGACGCCCGCATGAAGCCGCAGGGTGTCGGGCGCGGCCAGGACCGAGCCCTCGCCGACCACGGTGATGTCCACGGGCTCCCCCTCGCGGTTGGGTCCAGGCCCCGATCCTAGGCCCCGATCCTAGGTCGCGCCCCGCCTCATGCGGTGGGCCTGGCGAAGCGGAAACCCATCGTGTCGAACTCGGCCTTGTCCCGGGCCGTCGCCAGCACCCGGCCCGCCCGGCCCTTCATGTCCACGACGACCGCCTCGTACCCGCCGTCCTTGGCCCGCCACACCGCGAGGTGGTCGTCGTCCCACCAGCCGATGAGCCGTTCCGCGGCGACCGGGACCGTCACCGTGCCGGTGCCGGTCGTCGAGTGCGCGCACAGCGCGGTGCCGGCGGCCGTGCAGTGCGCCAGGAACCGGCCGCCCGACGGCGAGACGTCGTCGCCCTCCACCCACACCGGGGTGCCCACGTCCTTGAGCGTGCGCTGGACCTTGCCGTCGAGGCCGTAGAACGTCATCGCGCCGCCCGTCCAGGTGCCCACCGCGCGGCCGCCGGCGTCCCAGAAGAAGCGCCACTCCCCCGCGCCCTGCTCGCCGGCCTGGAACACCTCGCCCCTGCCGGTGGCGACGTCGATGACGCCGAAGCCGTACGCCTGCGCGGCGCCGCCCTCGCCCCTGTAGAGGGTGACCAGGGCCCGCTCGCCGTCCGGCGACCAGCGGGGGGTGGCCGGGTAGACCGGCTTCGGGCTGAGCTTGACCACGCGGCTCGCGCCGGTGACGTGGTCGACGATGGAGACGGTGGCGAACAGGTCGGTGCTGTAGTCCACGTCGGTGGCCAGGGCGAGGTTCGTCCTGGGGTCCAGGGCGTACTCGAAGTAGCGGGTCTCGCGGGCGAACTCGCCGGTGTCGTGCTTCCTGACGTAGAGACGCCTGCCGCCGTCCAGGGTGTAGGAGGCGAGCTTGAGCGGGTCGCCGTCGCGCTCGCTGATCCGTACGGACGTGCCGGGCAGCGTGGACGACCGGGTGGCCGGCGTCGCCGGGGTCGTGACGGCGGCGGCCGACGGCGTGGAGGTGACGGTACGCGGCGGCGGGCCGCTCAGCCGCACGGCGACCAGCGTGCCCGTGGCGGCCAGCGCCAGCACCCCGGCCGCCGCCGCCCACCCGATCCGCCGCCCGCGCGCGGGGCTCCTGGAGGCGGTGCTGCCCTCCTGGAGGAGGTCAGGAGTCCGCGGCTGGGCGTGGCCGAGCAGGCGCATGAGGGCCTCGGCGGCCGACGGCCTGGTGTCCGGGTCCTTGGCCAGGCAGTCGGCGACCAGCGCGCGCAGGGCCGGGTCGTCGATGCAGGTGACGTCGGGCTCGGCGTGCAGGATGCGGTGCACCACGGCCGCCACGCCGTCCTGGCCGAACGGCGGTCGTCCCGACGCGGCGAACAGCAGCGTGCCTGCCCAGGCGAACATGTCCAACTTCGGGCCTGGGCCCTCCTCGTCGAGCTGCTCGGGCGCCATGTACGACGGCGTGCCCACCACCGTCCCGGTGAGCGTCGAGGCCAGGTCGAGTGCCTTGGCGATGCCGAAGTCGATGACGCGGGGCCCGTCGGGGGCGAGCACCACGTTCGACGGCTTGAAGTCGCGGTGCACGATGCCGGCCTGGTGGATGGCGACCAGCGCGGTGACGGTGCCGACCGCCAGCCGGTGCAGGGCGGCGCCGGTGCGGGGGCCCTGCTCGCGTACGACGTCGGACAGGGTGCGGCCGTCGATGTACTCGCTCACGATGTACGGCCTGCCGCCCGCCAGCCCGGTCTCGATGACCTGCGCGGTGCAGAATGGCGCCACCCGCCGCGCCATCGCCACCTCGCGGACGAACCGCTCGGACGCCTCGGCGTCGCCCGCCAGGTCGGCGCGCAGCAGCTTGACCGCGGCCTGGGTCCCGTCGGGACCGGTCGCGAGGTACACGATGCCCTGCCCGCCCGCGCCGAGCCGCCCGGTCAGGCGGTACGCGCCCGCCTCCGCCGGGTCCCCTGGACGCAGGGGCGCGAGGTCAGGCATCGGCACAACCCCCACAAACGGCGACTTTCCCGCCATTCTGCTGGCTCCGGGCCCTCGCCGTCACGCGTTCACGGCGTCGGCGATCGCCTGCGGGGCGCGAAGGGGGAGGCGGCGGCCGGCCACCGGCAGGCGTACGTGGGCGGCCCCCAGGGCGGTGGCCAGCCTGGCCTGGCAGGCGTCGGCGTCGTCCCCGCTGATCACGGTGACGGGGACGGCGGGGAACGGCTTGCCGGCGCGCAGCAGCAGCAGGTCGGCCGCCATGTCGCGGCGGGCGAGCCACTCCCCCGCCATCGCGGCGGGCACCTTGCCCATGGTGTAGACGCCCGAGGGGTCGGGCCGGCCGGTGAGCAGCCGGTGCGCGGCGGGCCCCGCCAGGCGGGCCACCACGGCCGCGCCCCACGTGCCGCCCAGCACGGGCAGCCACCGCCCGGCGGTCCTGGCGGCGGCGAGCGGCCTGCGCCCCACGACGCAGGCCGGGTCCACCAGGACGAGCCCGGCCAGGCACAGCGGGTGCAGCCGGGCGAACGCCTCCGCGTGCCAGCAGGCCACGCCGTGCGCGACGAGGGTGACCCGCTCGGGGTGCGCGGGGGCGAGCGCGACCAGGCGGGCGACCTCGGCGTACAGGGTGGGCGGCGCCACCGGCCGGGCGCTGCGCCCGAGCCCCGGCCGATCGAAGCGCACGACCCGGCGGGACCGGGCCAGCAGCCCCGCCACGGCGTCCCAGTGGAACCACGCCCCGCCCGGACCCGCCGTGATCAGCACAGCGGGCCCTGCCCCCTCCTCGACGGCATGGGTCTCCGTGTGATGAGGCACCTGCACGCGGGCGGCGGCGTCCGGAGGGGGCGGGGCGAGCACGCGGGCGCCGCCCACCCCGCCCATGCGGCCGGGAGCGACCCGCAGGCAGCCGTCCTCCCCGTACGGGTCGTCGCCGGTGACGAGCGCCGGCGAGGGGTCGGCGACGAGGAGGTGGAGTGCCACGTACACGAGCCAGAACGCGATCACCGTGAGCTGGGCGCGATGCGCGAGCCCGGCGCCGTGCCCCGCGATCAGCGCGATGACCAGCAGCAGCGTGGCGACCAGGCTCAGCCAGGTCAGCACCCATGACAGCCACGACCGCCATCGCGCGCCGAGCAGCGCCATGGCGGCGAGGACGGCGAGCGTGCCGGACGCCCCGGTCAGGGCGTGCAGCAGGTGGCTGAGCGAGGTGCCCGAGCCGCCGCAGGCGGGGTCGCTGAGCGTGGCGCAGTCGAGCGGGAACAGCCCGCCCAGGGAGGTGAACACGCCGAACGCGGCCAGCGCCAGCCAGCCCGGCCACTCGCGGGCCACCCTGGGCACCAGCAGCACCCCCAGGACGCACGCGAGCCCCGACAGCGCGTCACCGACCCGGAACAGCCGGCTCCATGGCTGGTCACGGGCGGCCAGCTCGCTGACGTACCCGTGGGTCCTGTCCACGGCGGGCGTGGTGAACTGGCCGGTGATCCAGGCGCTGCCCAGCACCGCCGCCATGATGAACGCGCACGCGGCGAACACGTACAACCTTCGCTCCACGTGACAATTAGATCACTGTACGCGAAAGCCGCAGATAAGCGCCCCTGCCAGCGCCCCTGTCACCGCCCCTGTCAGAGCCCCTGTCAGAGCCCCGGAGCCCCCCACACCGGGAACCACCGGCCGAGATCCTTCTCCAGCGGCAGCTCACCCTCCAGCGCACCTCTGGCCTGCAGTTCGAGCGCGTTGTCGCGCTTCTGCCCGGCGAGCGGCGCGAACGGGTAGAAGGTGCCGCGCTTGTACAGGTAGACGACGGCCAGCCGGCCGCCGCCGTCAGGCCGCGCGAACGACACCAGCGAGCAGAGCAGCGACGGCCCGAACCCGGCGCCCTCCAGCGAGGAGTTGACCGCGTGCAGCTCGGTGACCAGGTCGCTGAGCGCGTCGGACGGGCGGCGGACGAGCAGCCAGGTGTAGCCGTAGCCGTCGTCGGACTCCTCGACGCGCTCGCCCAGCAGCGCCTTGACGTCGCGTTCGACGGTGGCGAACGCACCGCCCTCGGCGGCGCGGAAGGCCACCGAGCCGAGCCCGGTCGGCTCGATCCCGGTCGCCGCCTGCAGCGTCACCGCCGCCGACGGCAGCGCGAACAGCGCGTCGAGGTTGGGTTTGACCGGCTTCGACCGGCCGAGCAGCGCGTCGAGCCAGCCCATGGGCCTCAGCCCCTTCCCAGCTGCCGGGAGATGCCGGCCAGCTGCTCAAGGCGGCGCTCGAGCGGCGGATGCGTGGAGAACAGCGCGGCCAGCGTCGCGCCCTTGGCCAGCGCGGGCGCGAAGTAGAAGGCGTTGAACGGCTCCGCCTCGCGCAGGTCGCGGGTCGGGATCCTGGCCATGTCGCCGGACACCTTGGTCAGCGCGCCGGCCAGCGCGGACGGGCGCTGCGTGAGCAGGGCGCCGGCCCGGTCGGCGGCCAGTTCGCGGTAGCGCGACAGGGCGCGGGTGAGCAGGAAGCTGACCGCGTACACGACGACGGACACCAGCAGGATGATCACACCGATGGGCAGCCCGCCCTGGCCGCCGTTGCGGCGGCCGCCGAGCCCCGTGTAGAGCGCGAACCTGGTCATCAGCCCCGCCACGATGCCGAGGAACGAGGCGATCGTCATGACGGCGACGTCGCGGTGGGCGACGTGGGACAGCTCGTGCGCGATCACGCCCTCCAGCTCCTGCGGCTCAAGGCGGCGCAGGATGCCGGTCGTCACGCAGACGACGGCGTGCTTCTGGTCACGGCCGGTGGCGAACGCGTTGGGGACGTCGGACTCGGCGATCGCCACCCGTGGTTTCGGCATGTCGGCCAGTGCGCAGAGCCGGTCGATCAGGGCGTGCAGCTCGGGCGCCTCCTGCGGTGAGACCTCCCGGCCGTGCATCGCGAACAGGGCGATGCGGTCGGACAGGAAGTACTGCACCACCAGGAAGGCGCCCGCCAGCACCAGCACGGTCAGCGCCTGGGCGCCCAGGGCGATCAGGACGCCGACGAACACGACGTAGAGCAGCCCGAGCAGGAACATCGTCACGACCATCCGGCGGGTGAGGCCGGGGTCGGACGCGAACCGCGTGCTCACGGCGTCAGCCCGGGATGAGGCCCTGGTCGCCCAGCATCTCCCGGACCTCCTCGATCGAGGCGTCCGCGGGGGGAAGGATCAGCTCTGACGGCTCAAGGCTGTCGTCGGGAAGCGCCTTGCCCACGTGGCGCACCTTGTCGAGCAGCGCGTGCAGCTTGACGCGGAAGGCCTTCTCGTCGCCCGCGTCGATGGCCGCCTCGAGCTCGGTGTCGAGCTCGTTGAGTACGGCGATGTCGTCGGCGGAGATCTCGATCTGACCCTCGCCCATGATTCTGACGATCATGCGCCCTCCCCAGGCTGACGGTACTGCTGGGTGGGACCGGCCTGCTGCTGCTGCTGAGGCTGTGCCTGCGGCTGGGCCTGCTGCTGCGGCTGTCCCTGCTCGATGGACGGCTGCGGCGCGGAGCCCTGGCCCAGCTCGGCCTTCATCCTGGCCAGCTCCAGCTCGACGTCCATGCCGCCGCCCATGCGGTCGAGCTCGGCCTGGATGTCGTCGCCGCGGGTGCCGCTGAAGTCGTCGAGCGCGCCGCTGGCGAGCAGCTCGTCGATGGCGCCGGCGCGGGCCTGCATCTGCGCCGTCTTGTCCTCGGCGCGCTGGATCGCGAGGCCGACGTCGCCCATCTCCTCGGAGATGCCGGAGAACGCCTCGTTGATGCGCGTCTGGGCCTCGGCGGCGGTGTAGGTGGCCTTGATGGTCTCCTTCTTCGTGCGGAAGGAGTCGACCTTGGCCTGCAGCCGCTGGGAGGCCGTCGTCAGCTTCTCCTCCTCGGCCTGCAGGTTGTCGTGCTGAACCTTCAGGTCGGCCATCTGCGCCTGCAGGTTGGAGCGCCGCTGCAGCGCCTCACGGGCAAGGTCCTCGCGGCCGACGGACAGCGCCTTGCGGCCCTGCTCCTCCAGCCTCCTGGCCTGGTTCTCCAAGCCGGTTATCTGCAGCTCCACCCTCTTGCGCGAGGTGGCGACGTCGGCCACCCCCCTGCGCACCTTCTGCAGCAGCTCGAGTTGCCGCTGGTAGGAGTAGTCAAGGGTCTCGCGCGGATCCTCCATCTTGTCCAAGGCCTTGTTGGCCTTGGACTTGAAGATCATCGAAAGTCTCTTCATCACGCTCATGCGCGTCGGCCGTCCCCTTCTAGGTCGTGCTGGTGTCAATCCCGATGCAGCGCAGCCGCCTTGGGATTACCCTACGCATAACGCACGAGGGCGTCACTAAGTTGCAGTCCAGGTAGGGTTGACGTCGTGTTGCGACGCCGTTCCCAAACCTCCGTGGACGACACCCCCGTCCCCGTTGACGATCCTAAGCCCCAGGGTAAAGGTCGTCCCACACCCAAGCGCCGGGAAGCCGAAGGCAGGCGCCGCCAGTACGTCTCCGCGCCGAAAGACCGCAAAGAGGCATACCGGCAGATGCGTGCCAAACAGGCCGCCGAGCGAGAAAAGGCCCGTCAGGGCATGCTCGCCGGTGACGAGCGGTATCTTCCCGTTCGCGACAAGGGTCCCGCCCGCAAATTCGCGCGCGACTGGGTCGACTCCCGGCGGCTGCCGAGCCAGTATTTCCTGCCGTTCTCGCTGGTGATCCTGCTGGCCACGTGGATTCCCTGGCCGATGGCGATCCGCGCCCAGGTGCTGGGCTACGTCGTCACGATCGGCTGGCCGATCATGATGCTCGGCGTGCTGTTCACCTCGGTCTTCGTGGCCTTCAAGGTGAAGAAGGAGGTCGCCGAGAAGCTGCCCGACGAGAGCGTCAAGGGCGTGGGCTTCTACGCGGCGATGCGGGCCCTGCAGATCCGCAAGCTGCGCTTCCCGCCGCCCGGGGTGCTGCCCGGCGGCCGCCCCGTGCCGCCGAAGAAGTAGCGGCCGCGAAAGGAAACCCGTGGAAACGGCCGCGGCGGCGGCCGTTCACGCGGCCGTTCACGCGGCCGTTCACGCGGCCGTTCACCCCGACCGTTCACCCCGACCGTTCACCCCGACCGTTCACCCCGGCCGTTCACGCGGTCGCGCACCCGGCCGTTCACGCGGTCGTTCACGGGGCGCCCTACTCCACGATCTCCCAGCGCAGCACGCCTCGCTCGACCGCGGGCCGCCAGCCGTCGAAGACCTTCCCTTCCTCCAGGGCGTCGGCGACGGCCCGCATGAGTGCGTAGAACGACGGCCGCCGTGGCCCCATGCCGCTGATCGTGTCGTCCCAGCCGACGCTGCCGTCGGCGGAGTCGACCAGCGCGTACGCCGAGTACTCCTCCATGCCGGCGAAGACGAGGACCGGGATCAACCGGCCGCTCCACACCTCGCCCCAGGGGTCGTCACCGCGATCCGTGGAGTCGAGCCTGCACTCATGGCGCCAGGTGTCCCTGATCTCGCGAATGCTGAGATTCGACGCGCCGTCGAACCACGCGCCGAACCCGAACCCGGCCGCCCCGTCGTGGCGCAGCAGCGAGGCGCGCAGGTCGTCGGGGAAGTGCACGCCCATCTGCGCCTCGGCGATCGCGATCGTGCGGGCCCTGCCGGGCCGCCCGAGCCCGCGGTAGGTCCGCGGCGCGTTCGCCTTCAGCCACCGCTCGATGCGCCGCCACTGCCGGTTCACCGCCCGCCTGACCTCGGGGTCGATCGGGCGGACGGTCCCGCGTACGGTCCCGCGTACAGTCACTGGGCCCGTGGCCGGCGAGCAGTAGGGGTCGGGCGTCGGAGCCGGCTCGGGGGCCGGGGACGGCGGCGCGGCCGTCCGCCGGGCCGCGGCGACCAGCGCGCTGTCCCGTTCGCGCTGAGCCTGCAGCCGGGCGCCCGAGGTGTCCTCGTACGGCAGCAGCGCGGCCACCAGGACCACCGCCACGACCCCCGCGACGGCCGCCCAGACCGGCCACACCGGCCTGCTGCGCACCGGGCGGCCCGGCCACCACGCGGCGGGCCCCTGAGCGGCCCCGCGCGGGGCGGCCGGCCTGGCGGGCATGCGGGCGCGCCGGCGCAGCCGGACCGCGACGGCGGCCAGGATCGCGGCCGTGAGCGCCAGCCGTACGAGCTTCAGCACGTCGCGCACCCTATCCCGAATCAGATCATCCGATGTTCCACCATTAGAGTCGGATGCATGGAATTCCGACACCTTGGTCGCAGCGGTCTCATGGTCAGCGAGATCAGCTATGGCAACTGGATCACTCACGGCTCCCAGGTCGAGGAGGACGCCGCCAAGCAGTGCGTGCAGGCGGCCCTCGACGAGGGCATCACCACCTTCGACACCGCCGACGTCTACGCCGGCACCAAGGCCGAGGAGGTGCTGGGACGCGCGCTCAAGGGCGTTCGCAGGGAGTCGCTGGAGATCTTCACCAAGGTCTACTGGCCGACCGGGCCCGGCAAGAACGACCGCGGGTTGTCGCGCAAGCACATCTTTGAGTCGATCCACGGCTCGCTGCGCCGCCTGCAGACCGACTACGTGGACCTCTACCAGGCACACCGCTTCGACTACGAGACCCCGCTGGAGGAGACGCTCAAGACGTTCGACGACCTCGTCCGCCAGGGCAAGGTCCTCTACATCGGCGTCAGCGAGTGGACGGCCGAGCAGATCGGCCGCGCCCTGAAGATCGCCGACGAGATGGGCTTCGACCGGCTCGTGTCCAACCAGCCGCAGTACTCCATGCTGTGGCGGGTCATCGAGTCGGAGGTCGTGCCGCTCAGCGAGAAGGAGGGCGTGGGCCAGATCGTCTGGTCGCCGATCGCCCAGGGCGTGCTGACCGGTAAGTACCTGCCCGGCCGGCAGGCGCCCGAGGGCTCGCGGGCGACCGACAAGACCGGCGGCGCGATGATCGCCCGGTTCATGCGCGACGACGTGCTGACCCGCGTCCAGGAGCTCAAGCCGATCGCCGCCGACCTGGGCCTCAGCATGGCTCAGCTCGCCGTCGCCTGGGTGCTGCAGAACCCGAACGTCTCCAGCGCCATCGTCGGCGCCACCCGCCCCGAGCAGGTGCGCGACAACGTCAAGGCGGCGGGCGTCAAGCTCGACGCGGACGTGCTAAAGAAGATCGACGACGTGCTCGGCGACGTGGTCGAGCGCGACGCGTCGAAGACGGCGAGCCCGAGCAGCCGCCCGTAGGTTCTCCACGACGAAACCCCTTGAGCCGGACTTTCCGCTCAAGGGGTTTTTCGTTTCTCCTGCCCCTGCTTAAGGCGACTCGGGGCGCAAGGACAATCCCGTGTACTCCACTCGGTCCTCCTCAAGCAACGCGACCTGCTCGACACCCGATTCGAACAGCTCACGCCAGTTTTCCCCGATCCAGGACTCGGCGTCCGCCTGGCTGGGAAAAACCTCTCGCGGCAAAGGGCGATCCGTCACCTCAGCACCACGCGCATTTTCATAACGCCACCGCCATGTCATGCCATACGCTCCTTTTCCGCGGGTTCGCCGGCGCACCCTCCGCAGGCACTGGGAACCCTACTCCCGAGCTTTCCGGTCAATCGATGCCGCGCGCGTTCCCGTGTTGCGGCAGGGGCCGCCTGGACGGCGGCCGCCTTCCCTCTGTCTCCCCCGTTCGGCGCCCGCCTCACCCCCGGTCCTTTTGTACGCTCGGCGCGGTGAAAGTCCTTCTCACCGGTACGGCGGGCGCCTCGGGCCGGCCGGAGCCCGGCTGCCGCTGCGCCTCCTGCGCCGCACCGCCCCCTGGCCGTCGCCGCCCGTTCGGCTTCGTGGTGGACGGCGTCGTCACGTACCCCTTCGTCGACCTGCCCGGCGGCTACCGGCCGTGCGCCGGCGGCCTGGGGCTGGCCTGCCCCGACGGCACCCGCCTCCTCCACCTCCCTCAGGGCGCCTCCGTGCCCGTCCAGGAGACCTCCCGGTACGACGTCGTGCTGATCGACCTCCTCGACCGTCCTGAGCGCCTCGGGGAGCTGCGCCGCGCCGGGCTGGCGGACGCGGCGACCACGGTGGTGGCCGTCGGGCTCGACCACCGGATCCGGTCGGAGGAGGAGCTGGCCGGGCGGCTGCGGCTGTGGGGCGCGATCACCGTCCCCGACGGCACGGAGGTGACGCCGGGCCAGGGGGCCGCGCCGCTGACGCCGCTCCGGGCCCTGGTGCTGGGCGGGTCAAGGTCGGGGAAGTCGGCGGAGGCGGAGGCGAGGCTCGCGGCCGAGCCGCACGTCACGTACGTCGCCACCGGCCCTGACGGCACGGGCGACGGCGAGTGGGCGGCGCGGGTGCGGGCGCATCGGGAGCGCAGGCCCGCGCACTGGGCCACCTGGGAGACGACCGCGCTGGCGGCGGCGATCCGCGCGGCCACCACGCCGCTGCTGATCGACGGGCTGGGGACGTGGCTGGCTGCCGTGTTCGACGAGCACGGCGCCTGGGAGGGCGACCGGGCCCCGGTGATCGCCCGCTGCGACGAGCTGGTGGCCGCGTGGCGGCAGACGCCCCAGCCCTTGGTGGCGGTCTCGGACGAGGTCGGCATGGGCGTGGTGCCCGCGACGGCCGGCGGGCGCGCGTTCAGGGACGCCCTGGGCCGCCTCAACGAGCGCCTGGCGGCCGAATCGGAGTACGTCGCCCTGGTGGTCGCCGGCCGCGTGCTCGCTCTCTGAGGGCCTTGTGAAGCTTCGCGGGGCGTCAGGGGCGGGTGGCGCGGGCGTACCAGCGGCCGTCGATCCTGTCGACCTGGAGCGGGCGGCCGAAGCAGTCGCTGAGCAGGTCGGAGGTGAGCACGTCGGCGACCGGCCCGGCGGCGAGCACCCTGGCGTCGCGCATCAGCATGGCGTGCGTGGTCGTCGCGGGCACCTCCTCCAGGTGGTGCGTGACGGTCACGGTGGTGAGCACGGGCCTGATGGCGGCGAGGTGTTCGACGGCGCTGATGAGGTCTTCGCGGGCGGGCAGGTCGAGCCCCGCGAACGGCTCGTCGAGCAGCAGCACCGCGGGGTCGGACATGAGCGCCCTGGCCACCCTGACGCGGGCCCGCTCGCCCTGGGAGCACACGCGGAAGGGCCGCTCGGCCAGCTCCTTGCAGCCGAGGTCGGCGAGGAGGCGGTGGGCGCGGTCGTGCTCGGCGTCGCCGTACCGGTCCCACAGGGGCACGCTCGTGCTGGTGTGGCCGGTGAGCACCACCGTGTGCGCGGTCGCCCCCTCCTCCTCCATCAGCTCCTCGTCGATGAGCCGCTGGCTGGAGGTGACCAGCCCGATGTGGCGGCGCAGCTCGCGTACGTCGACCCGGCCGAGCCGGTGGCCGAGCACGCTGACCGCGCCCTCGCTCGGGTGACGTACGGCGCCCACGAGGGAGAGCAACGTCGTCTTGCCCGCCCCGTTGGGCCCCAGGACCGCCCAGTGATCGCCGTAGTCCACCTGCCAGTCGACGCCGTCCAGCAGCGTTTTGCCGACGACCCGGACGCCCACGCCTTCCAGTTCAACCACGTGCATCCCGCCACACTAGTGGGCCCTAGGATCCTCCGTTATGCGGTCTATGGACGGGCTGCGGTTCGCCGTGGGCACGCTGAGCGTCTTCCCCGTACGCGTGGAGCGGGTGGACCGCCAGGTGGCGGGCCGGGCGATGGCGCTCGCCCCGGGCGTCGGGCTGGTGCTCGGCCTGGCGGGCGGGCTGCCGCTGGTGCTGTCCGGCGAGCGGCCGTTGCTGGCGGCGGCGCTGGCGCTCGCGTTGCTGGCACTGCTCACCCGCGCGCTGCACCTCGACGGGCTGGCCGATCTCGCGGACGGCCTGGGCAGCGCCAAACCGGCCGGCCAGGCGCTCGACATCATGAAAAAGTCGGACATCGGACCTTTCGGGGTCGTGACGCTGGTGTTCACGCTGCTCGTCCAGGTCACGGCCCTGGTCTCCGTCAGCCCGCCAGGCGACGCTCCTTACGCGCGTTACGCCGCGCTGGTGACCGCCTGCCTGGCCGGGCGGCTCGCGCTGACCTGGGCCTGCCGGGCCGGCGTGCCCGCCGCCCGGCCCGACGGCCTGGGCGCGATGGTCGCGGGCACCGTACGCCGCCGGGCCGTCGTGCTCGTCACCCTGGCCGCCGTGCTCGCCGCCGCCGCGATCGGCCTGCTCGCCGCCCCGGGCCCGGCGCCCGTGGACGACCACCCGGCCGTGGACGGTCTCGTCGTGGAGAGTTTCGTCAACGTGACGGCGGTGGTGGTCCGGGAATGCCCCTTGGACTTCGCGGCCTTCCCCGACTGCCCTGAGCCGGCCGTGCCCGGCATGCGGTACGAGGAGGCGAGCGGTCTCCTGCCGGGCGGCATCGCGGCGCTCGGGCGGACACTGGCGGCCCCGATCGCGCTGCTCGCCGGGCTGGCCGCCGCCCTGCTGCTGCTCGGCCGCGCGCGGCGCCGCCTCGGCGGCATCACGGGGGACGTGCTCGGCGCGCTCGTGGAGACGGCCGTCACGGTCACGCTGGTGGCGTACGCGCTGCTCGCCTGACGCCTCAGCCCGCGTCGCCGGACCGCCCTGACCCGGACGGAGCCGACTCAGACTGGGCGTCCCCGGCCTCGCCCCCGGCGGCGTCCCCGGCTTCGTCCCCGGCGGCGTCCCCGGCTTCGTCCCCGGAGGCGTCCCCGGAGGCGTCCCCGGCTTCGTCCTCGGCGGCGTCCTCGGCGGCGGCCGGCTCCGGCCGGACGGCGGGAGCCCGTTCGCGCAGGGGAAGGAAGCGGAGCAGGGCCGCGCCCACCAGGGCGAGCAGCACCCAGCCCGCCACGCCGGTGATGCCGGCGAAGATCTCGTTCGGCGGGTGGGCGGCGTCGCCGAGCAGCAGGACGGGCCCGGCGACGGCGTTGAGCGACGCATGAGCCACCACCGCGGGCCACACGCTGCCCGACCGCAGCCGCAGCCAGCCGATGACGACGCCGCCCACCGTGCAGAAGCCGATGAACGCGAGCGCCGCCCACGAGCCGAGCCGCGGGTAGTTGTAGCCGAGCAGGGTGATCGGGGCGTGCCACAGCCCCCAGATGAGCCCGGAGTAGACCAGCCCCATGACGGCGCCGTTGGCGGCGGTGAGCCGGGGCAGCAGCCAGCCGCGCCAGCCCCACTCCTCCCCCAGCGCCGGGATCAGGATCGGCACGGGCCCCAGCAGCGCCGCCAGCACGAGCTGCATGACGGCCACGGAGGTCATCTCGTCAGGCGGCTGCACGCCGCGCGCCCGCAGCACCTCGGCGAGCAGGCTGAACCCGCCGAGGTCCAGCGAGACCAGGCCGACGGCGGCGCTCATGCCCATGGCGAGCAGCGTCAGCAGCGGCACGCCGAGCCAGGCGGCCAGCACGAGCCGCAGGGTGCGGCCCCTGTGCTCGCCGAGGGTCAGGCCCGTCTCCTTCGCCCACCGGCGCGACGGGGTGCGCGCCGCGATCCACACGCCGAGCACGCCGATCGTGGGCGTGAGCATCATCAGCGCGGCGAGCGCCTGCACCTTGGACGGCGTGCCGAGGCCGTCGCTCAGCCAGAGGGGCAGGGCCGCGGCCCAGGACAGGCCGAAGGCGAGGACGAGGTAGACGAGCAGCGGTCTCTTCATGGCTGGGCACGCTCCGCGACGAGGGCGTTGATGAGGGCGGCGCCGCGCTCGGCGTCGTCGATGCTGATCGCGAGCTGCCCACCGGAACGGTAGCGGAGCACGAGGCACTCGCCGCCGCGCAACATGATGGTGGCGGCTCCCGGCACGCCGCGGAAGCCCCAGCCGCCGGAATCGGCGGGCGAGCGCCGCTCGGCCCAGGCCGACTCGACGGACGACAGCTCGATCCGCCGCGCGGGCCAGCCGAACGGCCCGAAGCCGATCCTGATCAGGCCGTCGCCGACGCGCACGGACACGGCCATGGTGGCGAGCCCGACGACGAGGAGGATGACGGCGCCCGGCAGGACCGCGGCCATGAGGGAGCCGCCATGGCCGCGCAGCCCGAGCAGGGTCATGACCATGGTGACGGCGAACACGGCGACGACGGTCACGGTGAGCCCGCGGTTGACCACCCGGCTGACCCAGACGGCCCGCTGGCCGGACCGCAGCCGCAGCACGGGCGGCGCCTGGCTGCCCGGCGCCGGCTCGTCGGGCTCTCCCTTGGCGAGGACGGCGGCCAGCGCCGTGGCCGCGAGCATGCCCCCGAGTATGGCGGCGACGTGCCAGCCCGGCAGCGTGGCGGCCGTCCAGTCGGGGACGTCGAGGTTGGCCGACAGCGTCGAGCCCTGGGCGCCCATCAGCAGCACGCCCGTCCCGAACAGCAGGCCCCACCAGGTCATCCGGGACGCGCGACGCACCTGGGCCCGCCCGCTCAGCACGACCAGGGCCACCGCCGGCACCACCCAGATGCCGACGCTGACGGCGACGTGCCCGGTGAACGAGTTGGACCCGTCGGGCGAGGTGCCCGACCAGTGGGTGGCCATCGGATCGGGCAGCCGGTCGCGTACGGCGTAGGCGGACAGGACGAGCGCGGCGGTCACGGCGAGCCCCCACACGGCGGCGACGGCACGGGCTATCACGTCAGTTCCTCCAGGATGGTGATGAGGTCGTCACGGCTGTAGCCGTGCTTCTTGGCCTCCTCGAGCAGTTCGCGTGCCCGCTGGGCGAGCAGGGCGCGCCCGTCGGCGCGCCGCGCGACGCTGACGCCGCGGCCTCTCCTGAACTCCAGCAGCCCCTCGTCGCGCAGGTCGCGCAGGGCGCGCAGCACGGTGTTGGGGTTGATGCCCAGGGCGCCGGCCAGGTCGCGGGCCGGCGGCAGGCGGTCGCCCGGCCGGTAGGAGCCCTCGCCTATGGCACGGCGGATCGCGCCGGCCACCTGCTCGTGGAGCGGCCGGGCGTCGTTGAGGTCGAGCGTCAGCAACATGGTGCTAATGACACTAGCACTATTGTGTGCGGGGTCCTGAGCTGCGATTGGTGGGATGAACCCCTGTTTGTGAGTACGCAGAAACCGTGGATAGCATCGGTTTACGTGACCACAGTGCGGCTGAACTCAGCAGATCCAGTCTCCATCGACACCGACGCCCTGATCGTCGGCTTCCGGTCAGGCCAGGACGGCCCCGTCCCCGCGGTGGGCGTGGAGGCCCTGGAATCCGCGTTCGGCGGCAAGCTGGCCGCCTCACTCGACGCCGTGGGCTTCGCCGGCAAGGCGGGTGAGCTGGCCAAGCTGCCGACGTTCGGCTCGGTCACCGCCCCCGTGCTCGTCGCCGTCGGCCTCGGCGGCTCCCCCGGTCTCGAGGGCCTGCGCCGCGCCGCAGGCGCCGCCGTACGCTCCGTCGCCGGCGTCTCCAGGGCCGCGCTCGCGCTGCCCGCGGGCACCCCCGACGAGGCCGAGGCCGTCGCGCTCGGCGGCCTGCTCGGCGCGTACGCCTTCTCGCGCTACCGCACCGACGGCGACCAGAAGGCCCCGGTCGCCGAGCTGACCGTGCTGTCCGAGCAGGGCGACGGCGTGGCCGAGCGCGCCGGCGTGCTCGCCGACGCCGTCGCGCTCGTCCGCGACCTGGTCAACACCCCGCCATCCGACCTGTGGCCGGCGAAGTTCGCCGAGATCGCCGAGCAGGTCGGCGGCAAGGCCGGGGTGAGCGTCGAGGTGCTCGACGACGAGCAGCTCAAGGCCGGCGGCTACGGCGGCCTCATCGGCGTCGGCCAGGGCTCGGCCCAGCCGCCGCGCCTGGTCCGCCTCTCCTACAGCCACCCCGAGGCGAGCAAGACGCTCGCGTTCGTGGGCAAGGGCATCACGTTCGACTCCGGCGGCCTGTCGCTCAAGCCGTCCGCCTCGATGGACTGGATGAAGTCCGACATGGGCGGCGCGGGCGCCGTGCTCGGCGCGCTCATCGGCATCGCCAGGCTCGGCCTGCCGGTCAACGTCGTCGGCTACCTCTGCCTGGCCGAGAACCTGCCGAGCGGCACCGCCCAGCGTCCCTCCGACGTCATCCACAGCTACAGCGGCAAGACCGTCGAGGTGCTCGACACCGACGCCGAGGGCCGCCTCGTGCTCATGGACGGCATCGCCCGCGCCGCCGAGGACCAGCCCGACCTCATCGTCGACGTCGCCACCCTCACCGGCGCCCAGATCGTCTCGCTCGGCTGGCGCACCGCCGGCGTCATGTCCAACGACGACGCCGTCAGGGAGCTGGTGGTCGAGGCCGCCGGCGCCGCGGGCGAGGGCGCGTGGGGCATGCCGCTGCCCGAGGAGCTGCGCAAGGGCCTCGACTCCCCCGTCGCCGACATCGCCAACCTGCAGCCCGAGCGGTGGGGCAGCATGCTCGCCGCGGGCATCTTCCTGAAGGAGTTCGTGCCCGACGGGGTGCGCTGGGCCCACATCGACATGGCCGGTCCCGCGTACAACAAGGGCGAGCCGTACGGCTACACGCCCAAGGGCGGCACGGGCGCCATCACGCGCACCCTGATCGGACTCGCAGAGCGGCACGCGAGCATCTGAAACAAATGAAAAGATGACGGCATCACGAACACCCCGACAAGGAGCCTTCCTGTGGCCTATGACATCGTCGTCCTAGGAGGCGGCAGCGGCGGTTACGCCTGCGCCCTGCGGGCGGCTGAGCTGGGCAAGTCGGTCGCCCTGATCGAAAAGGACAAGATCGGCGGCACCTGCCTCCACAGGGGATGCATCCCCACGAAGGCCCTGCTGCACTCCGCCGAGATCGCCGACGAGACCCGCGAGAGCGAGTCCTACGGCGTCAAGGCGAGCTTCGAGGGCATCGACGTCCAGGGCGTCCACGCCTTCAAGGACAAGATCGTCACTCGGGCCTGGAAGGGCGTGCAGGGCCTGCTGAAGGCCGCGGGCGTGACGATCGTCGAGGGCGAGGGCAAGCTCGTCGGCGCCAACCGGATCCAGGTCGGCTCCGAGGTCTACGAGGGCCGCAACATCGTCCTGGCCACCGGTTCCGCGCCGAAGACGCTGCCCGGCCTGGAGATCGACGGCGAGCGCGTCATCACCAGCGAGCACACCCTCAAGATGGACCGCGTCCCCGCCTCGGTGGTCGTCCTCGGCGGCGGCGTCATCGGCGTCGAGCTGGCGAGCGTCTACCGCTCCTTCGGCGCCGAGGTCACCATCGTCGAGGCGCTGCCCCACCTGCTGCCGACCGAGGAGGAGTCCAGCTCCAAGCTGCTCGAGCGGGCCTTCCGCCGCCGCGGCATCAAATACGAGCTGGGCGTCTTCTTCGACGGAGCCAAGACCACCGAGACCGGCGTCGTCGTCACCCTGGCCAACGGCAAGACCCTCGAGGCCGAGCTGCTGCTCGTCGCCGTCGGCCGCGGCGCGGTCTCGGCCGGCATGGGCTTCGAGGAGCAGGGCATCGCCATCGAGCGCGGCACCGTCGTGGTCGACGAGCACTGCCAGACCTCCGTGCCCGGCGTCTACGCCATCGGCGACCTCATCCCCACGCTGCAGCTCGCCCACGCCGGGTTCGCCGAGGGCATCATGGTCGCCGAGCACATCGCCGGGCTCAACCCGCCGCCCATCGACTACGCGGGCGTGCCGCGCATCACCTACTCCGACCCCGAGGTGGCCTCGGTGGGCCTCACCTCGGCGCAGGCGGCCGAGCGCGGCATCGAGATCGTCGAGCAGGTCTACGACCTCGCGGGCAACCCCAAGAGCCAGATCCTCGGCACGGCGGGCGCCGTGAAGGTCATCGCGCAGAAGGACGGGCCCGTCGTCGGCGTCCACATGGTGGGCCGGCGCATCGGCGAGCTCGTCACAGAAGGCCAGCTCATCTACAACTGGGAGGCCCTGCCCGCAGAGGTCGCCCAGCTCGTTCACGCACACCCGACCCAGTCCGAGGCCATGGGTGAGGCGATGCTGGCTCTGGCCGGCAAGCCGCTGCACGTACACAACTAGTCCAGCCCTCGAGATCAGAACGCGAGAGAAGAATAACGATGCCGGTCTCCGTACAGATGCCCCAGCTCGGCGAGAGCGTGACCGAGGGCACGGTAACCCGTTGGCTGAAGAAGGAGGGCGAGCGCGTCGAGGCCGACGAGCCGCTCCTCGAGGTGTCGACCGACAAGGTCGACACCGAGATCCCGTCGCCGTCCGCGGGCGTCCTCACCAAGATCGTCGTGGCTGAGGACGAGACGGTCGAGGTCGGGGCCGAGCTCGCGGTCATCGACGAGAACGGCCAGCCCGGCGACGCCGCCCCGGCGCCCGAGGCGGCCGCTCCGCCGGAGCCCGAGCCCGAGCCCGAGCCCGAGCCTGAGCCCGCCCCCGCCGCCCCGGCCTCCTCGATCCCGCAGCCGGCTCCGGCGCAGCCCGCCCCCGCGCCTGCGCCCGCTCCTGCCCCCGCCCCCGCCCCGCAGGCCGCTCCCGCCCCCGCTCCGCAGGCGCAGCCCGCTCCCGCCGTGCCGTCGGGTGAGAGCCCCTACGTGACGCCGCTGGTGCGCAAGCTCGCCAACGAGCACGGGGTCGACCTCGACTCCATCACCGGCACCGGCGTCGGTGGCCGCATCCGCAAGCAGGACGTC
Organism: Nonomuraea sp. NPDC004580; assembly: GCF_040609855.1. Classification (NCBI taxonomy): domain Bacteria; kingdom Bacillati; phylum Actinomycetota; class Actinomycetes; order Streptosporangiales; family Streptosporangiaceae; genus Nonomuraea; species Nonomuraea sp. NPDC004580. Next base: position 75,213 of record NZ_JBEXLH010000040.1, read on the forward strand.
CTCGAGGCCGCCAAGGCGCAGCGCGAGAAGGCCCAGGCCGCCGCCGCTCCCGCCGCCCCGGCTCAGGCGCCCGCCCAGGCCGCGCCCGCCGCCGCCCCGGCCGCCGCTGCTCAGGCTCCGGCCGCCGCCGGTCCCGAGCCGGTCGAGGTCGACACCACGCTTCGCGGCCGCACCGAGAAGATGTCGCGCCTGCGCCAGACGATGTCCAAGCGCCTGGTGGAGTCGCTGCAGACGGCCGCCCAGCTCACCACCGTGGTCGAGGTCGACGTCACCAAGATCGCGCGGCTGCGCGAGCGGGCCAAGGCCGAGTTCCAGCGGCGTGAGGGCGTCAAGCTCACGTTCATGCCGTTCTTCGAGCTGGCCGCCATCGAGGCGCTCAAGCAGCACCCCAAGCTCAACGCGACGATCAACAACGAGACCATGGAGGTCACGTACTTCGACGTCGAGCACCTGGGCATCGCGGTCGACACCGAGCGCGGCCTGATCGCCGCGGTCATCAAGAACGCCGGTGACCTCAACCTCGCCGGCCTGGCCCGCAAGACGGCCGATCTCGCCGAGCGCACCCGCGCCAACAAGGTGACGCCCGACGAGATCACCGGCGGCACGTTCACGCTGACCAACACCGGCAGCCGTGGCGCGCTGTTCGACACGCCGATACTCAACCAGCCGCAGGTCGGCATGCTCGGCACCGGCGCGGTCGTCAAGCGGCCCGTGGTGATCGACACCGCCGAGGGCGAGGTCATCGCGGTGCGCTCGATGGTCTACCTGGCGCTGACCTACGACCACCGCCTCGTCGACGGCGCCGACGCCGCCCGCTTCCTGACGACGATCAAGCGTCGCCTGGAGGAAGGCCGCTTCGAGGCCCAGCTCGGCCTCGCGTAGTCACGCGGCCGTGCGGCCTTGAAGCCGCGCGGCCTGCTGCTCGCCGACCGGCCGGGCGGCTCCCCTCACGGGGGGCCGCCCGGCCGTCGCGTTTCCACGGCGGCTCCCCTGACGCGCCTTCCCTTCACCGCCCACCGGCGTGCCCTCTTCCGCCCGCTCGTCGTGCGTTGCCGGGGTGGTGGCCGGCGGCGGCGTAGGGTGCGAGTATGGCGATCATCGTGACGGGGGCGTCGGGGTTGCTCGGGACGGCGCTGGCCGAGGCTCTGGAGGCGCGCGGCCGTGCGGTCGTGCGGCTGGTACGGCGGCCTCCCCGCGGTCCTGGTGAGGCGTTCTGGCAGCCCGCTGAGCAGGTCGTGGACCTGGCGCCGCTGGAGGGGGCCGAGGCGGTCGTGCATCTCGCCGGGGCGCCCATCGCCGAGCGGCGGTGGACTCCCGCGTACAAGCGGGAGCTGCTCTCCAGCCGGGTCGAGGGGACGCGGGTGCTGGTCGACGCGCTGCGGGGGCTGTCGCGGCCGCCTGAGGTGCTGCTGTCGGCATCGGGCGTCGACTTCTACGGCGACACCGGCGATCGGTGGGTGGACGAGGAGCAGGGCAAGGGGCGCGGGTTCCTGGCCGAGCTGTGCGAGCGCTGGGAGGGCGCGGCGGCGGAGGCCGGGGAGGCGGGCGTCAGGACCGTGTTCCTGCGTACGGGGCTGGTGCTCAGCGGGCGGGGTGGCGCGCTCGGCCGGATGCTGCCGATCTTCAGGATCGGGCTCGGTGCGCCGCTCGGCACGGGCAGGCAGTACTGGTCGTGGATCAGCCTGGACGACTGGGTGGGGGCGGTGCTGCACCTGCTCGGTGCGCGTGAGCTCCACGGGCCGGTGAACCTCGTCTCGCCGGCCCCCGTCACCAACACCGAGTTCACCCGCGAGCTCGGCAAGGCGATGCGCAGGAGCACGATGCCGATCCCGGTGCCGGCGTTCGCGCTGTCGGCCGGGCTGGGCGAGTTCGCCCGCGAGGGGCTGCTGTCGAGCCACCGCCTGCGCCCGGCCAAGCTCCTGAGCGGCGGATACGGCTTCGCCCATACCCGCCTCGACGAGGCGCTGCGAGCCGTACTCTAGTGGCCTGTTCGTCGTTTTCCGCACGTGGGGGGCTCTGACATGAACCGGTCCGGACAGTCGCACATCCTGGCGATCGGGGGCGGGTCGTTCCGCCCGAGCAGACGCCACGGCCAGATGGAGGCGAGCGGGCTGCTGCGCTACGGGCTCGACCTCACCGGCCAGGACCGGCCGAAGCTGGGCTTGGTGGCCACCGCGTCGGGCGACTCCGCCGACTGGATCCTGAAGATGTACGGCGCGTTCGCCGGCTGGGACGTCGAGGTGAGCCACCTGACCGTCTTCCCGATGCCCAACGTGCCCGACCCGCGTGCCTGGATGCTGGACCAGGACATGATCTACGTCAGCGGCGGCAGCGTGGCCAACCTGATGACGCTGTGGCGGCTGCACGGGCTTGACGAGGCGTTCGAGGAGGCGTGGCGGTCCGGGGTGGTGCTGTCGGGCCAGAGCGCGGGCGCGTTGTGCTGGCACGTCGGCGGCAACACCGACTCCTTCGGGCCCGACCTGGCGGTGTGGGCCGAGGGCATGGCGCTGCTGCCGTACTCGTGCGGGGTCCACTACGACTCCGAGCCGCAGCGGCGGCCCCTGCTGCAGGCGTCGGTGGCCTCCGGCGAGCTGCCCGGCGGTTACGCCGCCGACGAGGGCGTGGCGCTGCACTACGTGGGCACCGAGTTCATCCAGGCGGTGAGCGTGTCGGCGGGCGGTTACGCGTACAAGGTGGAGCGCGAGGGCACGGACGGGGTCAAGGAGTTCAGGATCGAGCCACGGTTGCTGACCCCCTGATTACCCTTCAAGGGTGAGGGAACGGCACAATAGGCTCATGCGCCCCATCCCCGGGGACGATCCCCACGCACTCGCCATCGTCCGCCTCGGTGTCGACGTCCCCTACGAGCAGGCCTGGTCCCTGCAGCGCTGGGTGCACGGCAAGCGCGCCGCAGGCGAGCTTCCCGACACCGTCCTGATCCTCGAGCACGCCCCCGTCTACACCGCGGGCAAGCGCACCGCGCCGCACGAGCGGCCGTCCGACGGCACCCCTGTCGTCGACGTCGACCGGGGCGGGCGGCTGACGTGGCACGGGCCGGGGCAGCTCGTCGCCTACCCCATCGTGGCCGTCACCGACGTGGTGGCCTACGCCTGCCGGCTCGAGGACACGATGATCCAGGTGTGCGCCGACTTCGGCGTGACGGCCCGGCGGGTGCCGGGACGCGCGGGCGTGTGGGCGGCCGGTGACCCGGCGCTCGGCCTGCCCGACCGCCAGCTCGGCGCGGTGGGGCTGCGGCTGTCGCGCGGCGTCACCATGCACGGGTTCGCGCTCAACTGCGCCAACGATCCGAGCTGGTTCAACCGCATCACGCCGTGCGGTCTCCCCGACGTGGGCGTCTCCTCGCTGTCGGCCGAGACCGGGCGGCGCATCGTGGTCGAGGAGGTCATGCCGATCGCAGAGAAGCGGCTGGCGGAGGCGCTCGGCAGGCAGCCGTTCGACCTGCACGAGGAGGACCTGCTGCGCCGGTAATCGAATCGGCACGGAAAAGCAGCGGAAGCACGTCCTGGGTTCGGCTTACGATCCCGGTGTGAAGCGCCTCACAGCTCTCCTGCTCGCGTGCGCCGTCCACCTGCTGACGCTGGCCTTCGCCGCGCTGGGCTGCTGGGTGATCGTGCGCGAGCCCGACTCGGTCCTGTGGTGGTTCGTGGGGCTGCTCTGCCTGGCCGTCGGGTGGGCGCTGCGCCCCCGGCTGGGCCGGTTGCCCGCCGACGCCGAGCCGGTGGGCCGCGACGGCGCTCCTGAGCTGCACGCGCTCGCCCGCCGGGTGGCGGCGAAGATCGGGGTCAGGCCGCCCGCCACGATCGCGGTCGTCGACCTGAGCCCCGAGACCCGCTACGACCGCGTCGGCGTGGCCCGCACGCCCGTCCTGCTCGTCGGGCTGCCGCTGTGGCTGGCGTTGCCGCCCAGGCAGCGGGTGGCGCTGCTGGCGATGGCGTACGCGCGGCTGCCGACCGGCGACGAGCGGGTGGTGAGCGAGGCGCTGGCCACCCTCGACGCGTGGCACGACGCGCTGCTGGGGGCGGCGCCGCTGCAGGTGAGGGAGCAGGCCCAGGAACGCATCGCGTACGCGCTGGGCGGCTCCCAGGCCCCTGACACGACGTACGACGTGGCGAGCTTCCTCGGCCGGGTCTTCGGCCGGGTGCTGGGCGGCCCTGTGCTGCTGCTGCGGTACGCGCTGTCGCGGCTGGCCCGCTCGGGCGAGCCCCGCGTGCGCGCCAGGCAACGGGCGCTGGCCCGGCGGGCCGTTCCCGAGGAGGATCTGGCCGAGCTGGACGAGCAGGCGGCCGGCGGG
>NZ_JBEXLH010000041.1:0-79391 GCF_040609855.1 Nonomuraea sp. NPDC004580
GCCAGGAACGCCGGCACGACCATGATGACCGGCGCCAGCAGGTAGAGCACCTTGTCCACGGTCCGCGGGAAGATGTCCTCCTTCAGGCCCATCTTGATCGCATCCGCCACGGACTGCAGCAGACCGAACTTGCCGGCCTGGTTGGGGCCGTAGCGGTGCTGCATCCGCGAGATCAGCTTGCGCTCGAACCAGACGCCGAAGACCACGCTCAGGGCCAGGAAGACGAACAGCATCACGGCCTTGACGATCGTGATCCACAAAGGGTCCTTGCCGAAGTCGGCCAGGGTGGGGCCAGCCTGCACGGTGAACATCATGAGCGGCCATGCTAGGCGGAGAGACGATCCACGTCTTGAACAAGTGCGAACAGCTGTTTCGGCGTCAGCGCCGTCATCGCCCGCACCTCGCGGCTGAGATGCGACTGGTCGGCGTACCCGCACGCGACCGCCGCGCTCAGCGTGGCCCCGGGCCGCCGCAGGACCTCCATGGCCCGCTGGAACCGGGAGACGCGCGCGACGGTCTTGGGAGACAACCCCACCACCCGGCGGAACCCCAGCTCCAGATAGCGCCGGCTGACACCCAGCTCAGCGGCCAGGGACGTGACGGTGAGCCCTTCGGCCGGCGCCTGCAGCCGCCGCCAGGCGTACATGATCAGCGCGTCTTCGTCGGACGGACGTGCCCACGCCGTCAGCACCTCTTCCAGCACCGCGAAGCGCCCCTGCCAGGACGGGGCGGCGGCCAGCCGCTCGGCCAGCTCCTTCGCCCGCGCCCCGTCCAGGCGCACGGCCGTGTCGGCGAGCTCACGCATAGGGGCGCCCAGCAAGGCCGACATGCCGGCCGGCGTGAGCCCGACGGCCACCCCGTCGTACCAGCCCACCTCGCCCGCGGGGGACGCCACGCTGCGCGGGCCGGTGAGGACCGCGGGCAGGCCGGTGCAGTCGATGATCAGCGTGGCCGCGTTGAGCGGCAACATCCTGCTGGGTGGCGGCGCCGTCGCCGAGACGCGGTGGCTCGCCCAGCCCAGCACGTACGGCCGCAGGTGCGGCGGCGCCGTACGAGCGACCATCCGCCATCGCTTCGCCCCCGCACCCGCCCCCGCACCCACCCCCGCACCCGCCTCCGCCGGCAGCGAATGGACCGCCATCGAACCCCCGATCGCGAGAGGTTGACCTGTCGCGATCACTCTAAGCCGCGCGCCCACCTCCGGCACCTGGCAGGACCGGTACGGCGGAGGCGCCCGCGCATGTCGTCCCCCGTCCATGCGCCGGCGCCTCGTTCATGACCGGATGAGCCGGACCTGTCGCTAGTCGAAGCAGTCCTGCTTGTGGAGCGCGATGCCGTACTCGGTGACCTTGCCGCGCGAGACGGTGAAGCTGTAGTACGCCTTCTTGTTGCCCGGGACCGTGGCCACGTGGTAGCCGTGGAAGTTCTTCTTGATCCGCGGGTAGGCCGCCTTCAACTGCTCGGCCGTCGAGCCGATCGTGATGCCCTGCGGCGTCTTCATGCCCTTCGCGGCGAAAATGGCCGCCAGCCCCACGCGCGGCGAGATGTAGACGCCCACCGAGTTCTTCGGCGTCCTGAACCGCTTGAGATCCCAGCCGGAGCAGCCGGAGCCGCCCGACAGCTTCTTGACCACGCCCCCCGTCGCCTGAGCCTGCTTGGCCGTCATCCCCAGCTTGACGGCACCGTACCCGTGCGGGCCCAGCGTCGGCGCCTTCACCTCCGCCACCGCCGCGGTGGCGCCGGAGACCAGCAGCGAACCGGCGAGGAGCGAAGCCCCGATCATCATCTTCGTCATGTCTGCTTTGATGCCGCCACATCAGCGAAGGTTCTCCGCGCGATCAACTTTCTGAAAGTCAGCTTTCACGGGCGGGCGGCCTTGAGGAAGAGGTCCACGAGGGCGTCGGCGTAGTCGGGGGTCAGGGGGCCTGAGCGGTGGATCCAGCGCTGGAAGAGGGGGGCGTACAGGAGTTCGAGCGCCACATCCAGGTCGAGGTCGGCGGCGAGCTGGCCGGCCTGCTGGGCGCTGCGCAGCCGGGCCTTCTTGGCTTCGTCCACCGGGGCGGCCAGGCGTTCGCGGTACTGCGCCGCGAGGCCCGGGTCGTTGATGACCTCCGTGGTGAGGGCCCTGATCGGGCCTTCGAACGCCGGGTCGGCGAACTCCGCCGCCGTGGCCCGCATCACCGTCTTCAAGTCGGCCTCGATGTCGCCGGTGTCGGGCAGCGCCATGTCGCCCTCGTCCGCCTCGCTCAGAGCAAGGAACGCGTCGAAGATCACCGCGCCCTTGGAGCGCCACCAGCGGTAGATCGTCTGCTTGCCGACGCCGGCCCGGGCTGCGATGGCCTCGATGGAGACCTTGGCGTAACCCACCTCGGAGACCAGCTCGCGGGCGGCGTCGAGGATCGCCTGGCGGGAGCGCTCGCTGCGGCGTCCAGGGTCGGGGTGCTTCGGCATGCGAGGCAGCATAGCACTCGAACGAGACGAGACGGTCCGTCTTGACAGCGATGCGTACGCGCCCCATAGTGGAGGCATCTCGAAGCGAGACGGGCCGTCTCGTCTCGCCTTATAAGTGCTGATCAAGGAGTGTATCTTGACCCGAGTATGGTTCATCACCGGTGCGTCGCGGGGCCTCGGACGGGCGTTCACCGAGGCGGCGCTGGCCGCCGGAGACCGTGTCGTCGCCGCCGCACGGAACCTGGAGCCGCTGGCGGAGCTGGCCGACAAGCACCCCGGCGCTCTCGTCCGGCTGCCGCTCGACGTGACCGACCGCGCGGCCGTGTTCAAGGGCGTGGAACAAGCCGTGGCCGCCTTCGGCCGGCTCGACGTCGTGCTCAACAACGCGGGCGGGCTGCTGCTCGGAATGGTGGAGGAGGCCACGGAAGAGCAGCTCAGAGCCCATTTCGATGTCAACTTCTTCGGCGCCGTCTGGGTCGCCCAGGCCGTCGTGCCGCACCTGCGCGCCCAGGGGTCCGGCCACCTGCTCCAGGTCACCTCGATGGGCGCGAGCGGCGGCTTCGCCTCGACCGGCATGTACGCGGCGGGCAAGGCCGCGCTCAACTCGGTGAGCGAGGCGCTCGCCATGGAGGTCGAGCCGTTCGGCATCAAGGTCACCATCCTGCAGATGGGCGGCTACGACACCGGCCTGTTCACGGTGGGCACCACCATGACCGAGCCCGACCCGCTCTATGCGGAGCTGCGCGCCAAGCTCGCCGAGATGTGGGGCGACGACGCCGGCCCCGACCCGAGCACCGCCGTGCCCGCCGTCATGGAGCTGCTCGACCTGCCCGAGCCGCCGGTGCGGCTCATCGTCGGCGGCGCCTCCTACGACATGGTGCTGCAAATGGAGCAGGCGCGGACCGAGCAATACCGGGCCTGGGAACGACTCAGCCGCCTCGCGCCCGGATGAAACCATTCGGCGGGCCCGTACGTCCGAATAAATAAGTGGCACGGCCATCGGGCCCGCCGTTAGTGTCATTCACAACGCAAGAGGGGTCGCCCCCTCCGTCGATCAGCGACAAGGAAAGGCCAGCCATGCTTCTCGCAGCCGCCGCACTCGGGCAGGAACGGCGCCGTTGTCGCCGGCTTGCCGCGCTGGGCTGCGCCCTGCTGCGCGAGGCTTCCGGATAAACCTCGAAGAGGAGCATTCCGGAGGCCGCCAGGTGACCACCAGGCGGCCTTTCCTTTTGCCGATTGACAATTCCACAGTGGAGCACCATGGGCTGATGGTGAAAAGGCATCACACCTGCCTTGCAAGCAGGAGTTCGGGTTTCGAGATCCCGTCGGTCCACGTCGCCGCAGAGGCCGAACAGGTAAGGCAGCTGGCTTCCAACCAGCAGGACGGGGTTCGAGTCCCCGCTGCGGCTCCACGCGTCCGTGGCCCAACGGGAGAGGCGCCGGTTTCAGGAACCGGATGGTGCGGGTTCGAATCCCGCCGGACGTACGAGGCCCCGTTCGTCCAGTGGTCAGGACACCCGGCTTTCACCCGGGAGATCGCCGGTTCGAATCCGGTACGGGGTACGGCCCCATAGCTCAATGGATCAGAGCGCCGGCCTACGAAGCCGGGTCCGTTGCGGGTTCGAGTCCTGCTGGGGCCACAGTCATGCGCGAGCTGGGCACGTGGTGAGCCCACCCGGCTGTAAACCGGACGCTTCGGCTGTGGCGGTTCGACTCCGTCCTCGCGCACCGCCTCTTGAAGAGGCTTGGCGCAGTTCGCCGGTGCGGAGGTCGGCCTGCAAAGCCGACTCGTGCGAGTTCGACTCTCGCCTGCGTCTCGAAGAGCACCTCCCCAGAAATGCCTCTCGGCGATATCGTAAGTCCCACTATCGCGACGGCGGCACCGGATACTCGGGCGGCTCGCGTGAGGGAGGCTTCGGCGGTGGAGATGGCGGAGGCGGCGGAGACTGAGGGTCCTTCCTCGCAGGGGCGCAAGCCCGTATCGACGGTGGTGCGCGTGGTTCTGGCGGTCGGCCTCTACGCGCTTTTCATCCTGGTGCCGTTCGCCTTGTACAAGGCTGTGGCGCAGGCCAGGGGAGATGCGGAGATGACGGTGCTCTCCGATGTGGTCGGATTCTCTCTGTGCCCGGGCTTGAGCATGCTCGCCCTGGCTTTCGTGGTCGAGCGCGTCTCCTATCGGCTCCGTGATGTCTTCATGCTGCTCATTCCCGGATACGGCCTGATCTGGGTCGGGGTCATCATGTGGCGGCTCGCCTATCTGCCGCATCGCGACTGGCCGGAGAGGCCGCCTCAGCCGAGGCGGTCCGCCCGCGCGAGCAGATAGCGCTGCTCCACCTGGTTTCCGGTCAAGGCGGCGGCCTCGCGATACAGCCGCGCCGCGCCCGCCGGATCGCCGGTCAGCTGGAGCAGGTGCGCGCGCACCGCGCGTTCGCGCTGCCGGGTCAGCGGGTCCTCGTCCAGCCGGTGCCGGCGGTTGAGGTCGTCGAGCAGCGCCAGCCCGCGCACCGGCCCGTACGCCTGCGCCACCGACACCACCCGGCTCAGCCGCACCGGCGCGGTCGGGCTGAGCCGTTCGAGCCACAGGTACAGCGCCGCGATCTGCGGCCAGTCCGTCTGCTCCGGCGTCGCGGCAGCGGCGTGCACGGCCGCGATGGCGGCCTGCAACTGGTACGGGCCCACCTCCCGCCGAGACCAGACGGCGTCGATCAGCTCGGTGCCCTCGCGGATCAACCCCGGATCCCACCGCGCCCTGTCCTGCTCCTCCAGCGGCACCAGCTCGCCATCAGAGCCTGTACGCGCGGCCCGCCGCGACTCGGTCAGCAGCATCAACGCGAGCAGCCCGGTCACCTCGGCATCATCCGGCAGGGAGTCACGGAGCATGCGAGCCAGCCGGATCGCCTCGCCCGTGAGATCGACCCGGGCGAGCCGATCACCCGCGGAGACCGTGTAGCCCTCGTTGAAGATCAGATAGAGCACCTGCATCACGGCGGCCACCCGACCGGCGCGGTCGGCGCCGCTCGGCGGGGTGAACCGGGCGCCGGCGCGCGCCAGCTGCTGCTTGGCGCGGCTGATCCGCGTACCCATCGTGGCCTCCGTCATGCCGAAGGCGTGCGCGATCTCGGCGGTGCTCAACCCGCCCACCGCCCGCAGCGTGAGCGCCACCTGGGAGGTGGCGCTCAGCGCGGGATGGCAGCAGAGCAGCAGCAACGCGAGGCTGTCGTCCGCCGCCTGCGGCGGGTCGGAGCGCCGGGACGGCTCCTGCATGGCCAGCTCGGCGACGCCCGCCTCGTGCTCGCGGCGGCGCCTGGCCTGCTCCGAGCGGAGCAGGTCGACCATCCGCCGGTAGCCGATGCGGATGAGCCAGCTCCGCGGATTCTCCGGTACGCCGTCGGCCGCCCAGGTACGGCTCGCGACCAGAAGCGCCTCCTGCACCGCGTCCTCGGCGACGTCGAAGTGACCGAAACGGCGTACCAGCGCACCCAGGACCTGCGGCGCCTCCGTACGCAGCAGCTGCTCCACCTCGGTCATGCCGCGAAGTCGTCGCCCATGATCGGGCGGATCTCGATCGGCTCGCCCAGCACCTCGACGATCCGCGAGGCGATCTCGACGGCACGCTCCCGGCCCGCGACGTCGATCACGGCGAAGCTCGCGAGCACCTCCTTGAGCTCGGCGAACGGCCCGTCGGTCGCCACCACGCCGTCCGCGCCCTTCCGCACGGTGGTGCTGACCACCGGATGGCCGAGCCCCTCGCTGGTCACGAACTCGCCGGTCGCGATCAGCTCCTCCTCGAACTTCTGGTACGCGGCGAACGCGGCCAGCGCCTCCTCCGATGGCGTGCCGGCGGTCGCGGCGTCCCAGGCGGCGGCCGGGGTGTAGCTGAGCAGCAGATATTTCACGATGGTCCTCTGATCGACGGTTCTTTTCGCTACCTCGTCACCGTTACCAGGATTTCGACGTGCTCCCGATGTGATCCACATCACAGCGGCAAGACGTCGAAGACCGGCGACCGCCTCCGAGGTACCGGCAAGCACTCACCAAGGAGGACAAGATGACCAACCAGCCGACCCCCGCGATGAAGGCCCTGGACCGCCTCGTCGGCACCTGGACCATCACCGGCGGCGCCGAGGGGACCGTACGGTACGAGTGGATGCCCGGCGGCTTCTTCCTGCTCCAGCACGTCGAGCTCACCCAGTACGGCCGGCAGGTCACCGGCATGGAGGTGATCGGCCACCTGCGCCCGTTCGGCGAGCCCGCCGGCGAGGACCTCGTGTCGCGCTTCTACGACGCGGAAGGCAACACCCTCGACTACGTGTACGAGCTGACCGGCGACAAGCTGACCATCTGGGGCGGCGCGAAGGGCAGCCCGGCGTACTTCGAGGGCACGTTCAGCGCCGACGGCACCTCCCTCACCGGCGAATGGGTCTACCCGGGCGGAGGCGGCTACGCCTCGACCATGACCAGACAGTAGCCGGACGGGTGCGGAGTTCCGCGCGAGGGCGCGGAACTCCGGCCGAGCCCGGCCCGGCCCGGCCCGGCTCAGTTCAGTTCAGTTCAGCTCAACCGGGCGGCGGCGTAGGCGGTCATGGCGTCGCGCACGTACGCGGCCAGCCCCTCGGCGATCTGTTCATAGTTCGCCGCGAACCGCTCGTCGTCGGCCTGCATCCGCCCCAGATGCGCGTACTGCTCGGCGGTGGGCGTCCAGAACCGGCTCATCAGCCGGAAGGGGACGTCCAGCTCGGCGAGCACCGCGGGGTCGTCGGCCGGGGTGCCGGCGGACATGAGCGTTGTCGCCGACACGGGCCGGGATCAGCAGCCCGATCGCGTGGTAGTGACGCAACGTCCTGGACGTCACGCCCGACATCCGCGCCACCTGTGCGATCGACCACGCCATGGCCCGCCCACCGTCCCGTCCCGTTCACCAAGCCGGATCTTCCGGCTCCCGCACGACGCTAGACATTGACGTAACGGCAGAGTCAAGCACGCCGCCGGCTTGCGGCTCCATCAGAGGGAGCTGGCAGGGTGGCGGCATGGAGCGGTACTTCACGATCGGCGGCCTGGCGCGCCGTACGGGGCTGACGGTCAAGACCATCCGGTTCTACGCCGACCGCGGCATCGTGCCGCCCACCTGCCGCAACGCGGTCGGCCACCGCCTGTACGACGACGTCGCCCTGGCCCGCCTGGAGCTCGTGCGCACGCTGCGCGAGCTCGGCATCGACCTGCCCGCGATCCGCAAGGTCGTGACCCGGGAGGTGCCGCTGCCCGAGGTGGCCGCGGCGCACGCCGAGGCGGTGGCGGTGCAGATCCGGATCCTGCGGCTGCGTGTTGCCGCAGTGCACGGCGGTCAGGTCGTACGGTGTTCGTCCGGGTCTGAGTCGTCGTGGCCGTGGAGCAAGGTCCAGCTCTCGTCGAACTTGCCCTGCAACTCCAGCACGTCCGCGAGCCGCCCCCGCTGCGCGCGGGTCTCGGGGTGACCAGGGCCGAGGGACAGCTCGTAGCCGTCGAACGCCTCGCGGTGCTCGGCCTCGGCCTCCTCCAGCAGCCCGAGCATCTGGAGGCTTTCGGCGAGGCTGACGCGGATCTCCGAAGCCGCCGTGTAGTCGGAGGCGGCGGCGAGGGCCGCGCGGTACTCGCGCACGGCCTCTTCGAGGTCGCCGTTCATGTGCAGGGCGTGCGCGTAGTTCCGGCGGTCGGCCAAGGACGGTTGATCGACTGCCAGGCGGGTCCGGTAGTAGGCGATGGCGGCGGGGAAGTCGCCGGACTCCAGCAGGGCGCTCCCGCGGTCGAGCGTCGAGGTGATCTCGACGGCCAGGCCGTCGTGCAGTTTGTCGCCCGCCAGCCGGTACGCCTTCTCGCTGCAGGCCAGCGTCACGGGCAGGGCCGGGTAGGCGCTGCGGAACTCGTTCAGGTACGCCTTGAAGCGGCGCCGGCGTTTGGCCGGCAGGTCGTCGAACCCCCGCAGCAGGAGGGACAGCCGTCCGGAGGCGAGCCGGCGCAGCGTCGCGATCGGGTCGTCGCCGTGGGCGTCGCGGAGGCTGCACAGGACCCACCGGGTGATGGGCCGGTGGGGGCGGGCGGCGTCGAGGCCGAGGCGGATCTCGTAGCCGGGCTGCCAGGTCGAGGCGTCGAGGATGACGGGCAGACGCTCGTCGTCCCGTTCGGCGGCGGCCAGTTCGCTGAGGACGTCGGCCGCCTGGTCCGTCCCCGCGCCATCGACGATCACCAGCCGGCCGTGGGCCGAGCGGGAAAGCTCGGCCAGGTCACGGGCGTTCCGCAGGGTGCGCTCGCCGTCTTTGAGCGGGTGTTGCAGCAGGTCCGCGCGCAGGCGGAGGAAGGTGTGGGGCACCCGGTGCCTGCCCGATCGGGGCGGCGCCGCACGCAACGCCTCCATCGGCGGCTCCTCGAGCGGGGCGGGCGTGTGGACGCTGTCGTATGGGTCCAGCCCGGCGAGGTGGTCGAGCATCAGCACGTGCATGAACTGCCAGCGTCCTTGGACCCGGTTGACCAGGCCGTTGTGCTCCAGTTCGCGCAGGAAGGGGCGCAGGCGTACGGGGAGGATGCCGAGCCAGGCCAGGAGGAGCCGGTTCAGTGACGGGCGCAGGAGGTAGCGGAGGCCGAGGCCGGCGAGAGCGGCGGGGACGCACACGAGGACCGCTGCCCCGAACGCCCCCAGCAGGAAGGACGGCAACGTCCGCAGCACGGGCGCGCCCGAAAGCGCGGCCGTGACCAGGACGGCGAGGAAACCGCCCGCGTAGATCCAGACCGCGGGTTTGACGGCGAGGTTGTCGGCCGCGTTGTTCGTGCCACTCGCCGACTCCGAGAGGGGAGGGGCCAGGCAATAGAGCACCACCAGCACGGCGACGACCAGTCCGGTGTGGGCGGAGGCGGCGGCGAACTCGGCGCGCGGCACCGGGAAGAGCAGGACGCCGCCCGCGCCGGCGGCGCCGAGCAGGCCGAAGGCCGCGCAGCGCATGGACCGGGTCCTGGCCGCGTAGTAGGCGACGGGGCAGATCACCACGAGAACGGACAGGACGATGTAGAGCCGATTCCAGCCGGCCAGTTCCGCGGCCAGTGCCGCGCCCGCGCGCGTGAGCACCACGCCGAGCAGCACGCCGACCGCGACGGCGGCCGTCAGGGAGAGCATCCTGCGTGCCGGCCTGGCGCCGAGAACCTGCGGCGGCAGGCCGATCGAAGCTCCGGCGAGCATGCCGGGCATCACGGCGAGGAGCGCCGTGGCGCCGAACAGCACCGCGAGCACCCCGGTGGGCAGCAGGCCGAGCGGGCGCGCCAGCGGCAGCACGAGGCCGGTGACGAGCACGGCCGCCACCAGCGGCCCCATCACCAGGGACATCAAGGGAAAAACCACCGCGGGGTCGTTCGCCGCCGTCCGGTGCATGCGGCCGAGATCCCCGACGAACGTGCCGTCGGCACCTTTGGAGAAACGGGCCAGGTGGATGATCGCCCGCAAGGTGGCCGTCGGGTCGCGCCGGGCGCTGGACCGCCGTCGCTCCAGCACGTCGCAGACGTAGGCGTCCAGCAGCAGCCCTCTTCTCCGTGCCGGGCTGCCGACCAGCGCCGGGCCGGCTCCCGGCGCGTCCCGGTACACGCGGTACGCGATCTGCAGCCACAGTGGAGAGTCGAGGAGGTCCCACAGACCAGGGTCGTTCTCCAGCGCCGTGCGCAGGCCGGGCGCCTGTGTGCCGAGGCCCTCGTGGACTTGTTCCCGGGTCAGCGGGGCGATGGTCACGGCGGCGCGCAGGCGTACCGGCTCGGGGAGGTCGCCGTAGTGCTCCTGGCGGCAGGTGACGACCATCGGTGCGCGTTCGCCGTGACGCGCCACGGCGTCGAGGTGCTTGGCGCACTTGGCCCTGATGTCGGGACGCACCTCGTCCAGCCCGTCGAACAGCAGGGCGAGCCGGCCCAGGGCGATCCAGGCGCGCAGCCGGGAAGGGGGGAGGCCGTACTGTTTGTGCAGGTACCACACCAGCCAGGAGCCGAGGTGGACGGGCTCGTCCTCGCGCTTGGAGCGGCGCCGGCGCAGCGCGTCCCGCCAGCGCCGGCGGCGGCCCCACTCCGCCAGAGGCACCAGGACCGGGATGGGTTTGTCCTCTCCGCCGGTTCTGGCGCGATGCAGGAGGTCTTCGGCCAGTTCGCCGAGCAGGGTCGACTTGCCCGCGCCGGGAGCGCCCAGCACCAGCAGCGACCGCCTGCCGTCGTCGTAGGCCCGCAACGCCGTGCGCGGGCCTGACGCGTCCGCCGCGTCGCCGCCGACCGACTCGGGCGAATCTCGCAAGGTGAACGGCAGCGCGGGCAGGCCGCTGAGCCGCCGTACGTGCTCCTCGCGCAGCGCCTCCTCGACCTGGGCGATCAGGGCGGCGCGGTCGGCGGTGTAGGGGTTGGCGCGGAGTTCGTCCGCGTCCATGATGTCGACGAGGTCGCGGTACGAGCGCCCGCCCCAGTCGTACGTGAGGGCCGTGCAGCCGGCCGAGAGCAGGACGCAGAGCACCAGGATCGGCCACAACCACGGCGTCAGCGGCTCCAGGGCGCCCGGCAGGGGGTCCCCTGTGACGAGGTTGACCACGATGCTGAGAGCCGCACTCGCCGCCGCCCCGGCCACGATGACGAGAAGCCTCTTCCGAGCGGGCATGCCCTCATCGTAAAGTTCGGGCCTCAGGATGTTCTTGGAACGCTGCAGAAGCGCTCGGTCACTCCAGATCCGCCCAGCTCCAGACGGCGGCAGGGCTGCCGTCGGGTTCCCGCCCGAACGCGAACCGCCGCCCATGATCATCGATGGTCAGGAACGCGTCGAATCGCCCGCCGGCGGGAAGCCGCGCCGCCAGCGTGATGATCTGGTCGTGCGCCCCGGCTTCCCGTAATTGCTCCAGCAAGAAGCTGATCGCGCTCGGGTCGTGCAGGGGCATGTACGCGGTGGCGCGTCCGGCCAGGGTCATGGCCTGGGTGGCGAGGTCCCCCGCCCACAGGTGGCTCAGGAGGTTGGCCACCGTGGTGGGGTCGTCGAGAGGCGCGGACGCGGCGACGCGGTCGGCCAGGGCGGCGATCTGGGCGTCGGCTCCCAGCCGCCGCAGCGCGCCCAGGAGCTGGGTGACGAAGATGAAGAGCCGGTGATCCCGATAGTCGAGGAGGGCGTGCGTGGCGGCGCGTTCCGCCAGGGTGATGGCCTGGGAGTCGAGATGGGCCTCCCGCAGACCGTCGAGGAGGCCGGCCACCCTGATGAGGTCGTCCAGGGGAGCGGTCGCGGCGATGCGGTCGGCCATAGCGGCGACCCGGGCTTCGGCCCCTGGTCGCCGCAGGCTGTCGAGCAGGGTGAGCACCGTTGACGAGCGGAGGGACGTTCGTACGGCGACGCGCTCAGCCAGCGCGGTCACCTGTTCAGCGCTGCTCAGCCGCCGCAGGCTGTCCAGGAGACTCGCCGGGTTGTCGAGATCTGCGTGCGCCTCCATCCGCACCTGCTGGAGTGCGTGCAGCAGGACGATCACCGCGTCCGGGTCGTCGCGGGCGGCAGGATCTCGGGTCAGCAGCGCGGCGATGTGATCGTACGTCCCTGCCGATCGCGGCATGATCCACTGCTCCGCCGGCACGTCGGGGGCGTCGGGAGGGAGATGGGTGGTGCGTGCGGCCAGGACGGTCGCTTGCGTGTCACGCCCGATCCGGCGGAGGCAGTGCAGCAGGCCGGTCACCGCTTTCGGGTCGTCCAGGGACACGTGGGCGGCGGCGCGTTCTGCCAGAACGGTCGTCTCGGCCTCGTGGCCCGCTCGCCGCAGGCGGCTCAGCAGGCGGGCCACCGCCTTCGGGCTCTCCAGCGAGACATGGGCCGCGGCGCGCGCGGCCAGGACGCCGACCTGAGCGCCCGCCCGCACCCCCAGCAACATGTCCAGCAGATACGCCGCCGCGTTCGGGTTGTCGAGCACGGCGTGGGTGGCGGGGTCCCGGGCCAGTAGCGCGGTGACCGAGTCCTTGGCCTTCAACCGGCGCAGGGTGCTCAGAAGGCGGGCCACCGCGTTCGGGTTGTGGAGGGGAGCGTGGGCGGCGGCGCGTCCGGCCAGGACGGCGGTCTGGGTGTCGGCCCCCGCCTGCTGCATGGCGTCCAGCAGCTCGGCCACCGCGTTCGGATCATGGACGGAGACGTGAGCGGCGGCGCGGCTGGCCAGGACGACACTTTCGTCGTCGGCCCTCACCCCGCGCAGATCGCCCAGCAGTGCGGTCACCGCCTTCGGGTCGTCGAGGGCGGCGTGAGCGACGGCCCAGCTCGCCGGACGGTGGTCCCCAGGATGCAGCGCGTGCATGCGCCTGATCAACAAGGCTGCGGCGTCGCGGGCGCTGTGGGCGGTGGCGTGCTTGAACAGCTGGGCGGCGTCGCGGTAGAGGCCCCTGGCTTGGGCGGCGTAGCCGAGTCTGGTCAGATCCTCGGGGCGGGCGTGGTGGGCGGCGGCCGACCAGAAGTCGATGGGCGGGATCTCCGTGGCGCGGTGTTGCCGGCCGTGCTGGTCCAGGTAGTCGGCGAGCCGGTAGAGCGGTGGACCTGACACACGGGTGGCGGGGGTGCGCTGGTTACGCGGGGGGCCGGTTCTGACGGGGGTGAGGATGCCGGGGATGCCGTTGCACGGGGTGGCGGCGTACTCGAGGGCCTGGCGCAGCCAGTCGTCGTCGGTCTGATCCCATTGGGTGTCGGTGAGATAGCCGGGGGCGGCGTCGGCGAGCCACGGCAGGGGCAGGTGCGAGCCGGCGCCGAGGCGGGCTGCGTCCATCGCGGCCCAGATCAGCGCCTTCGTGGCGGGCGGGGCCTGCTCGTAGCGGTCCAGCAGGACGGGCACTCCCGCCAGGTACTGGGTGATCTGGCGGTCCGTGGCCCGCTCGGCGGCCTCGCCCAGGCGGGGGTCGTCGCCGGCGTGGCCGGCCAGTGCCTGAAGGTCCGCGTCGGTGAACGCGTCGGGCACGTGGATGTTGCGGCCCTTCAGCAGTTCTCTGGCCTGCGCGTGCGGGTCCTGCCCGGCGGCCGGGCGGGTGGTCAGGGCGTTCCAGTGCTCCGGCCACAAGGTGGCGAACACCAGCAGCGGGGCCCGCCCCGGGTCGCGCAGCAGCTCGCGCAGTCCGGCGGCGACCTCCTCGCCGGCACCCGCGGGTGAGAGGTAGAACTGGGCCTCGTTGAGCCACACCACCGTGTACGGCGCCAGGTCGTGCAGCTCGGCCAGGGCGGCGTCGGGGCGGGTCGGGTCGATGGGATGCCACAGCCTCCATGGCCGATCCCCGTCCCTGAGCGGGGCGAGGGCCTCCCAGCAGGCCCGGGTCTTGCCGGTCGACGACCCGCCCACCAGCACCGCGACGCGACTCTCCCCGCCGGCGGCCCGCGCGACCACCTCGCGCAGCCGCCGGTCGTGGTCGCGCGGCACGTACGCCGGCAGCGGCGGCGCGCCGGGCACCGGCGAGTCGATCGCGTGGTGGACTTCGAGCCCGAACCTGAACGGGTCGGTCACCTCACCGAGCGGCCAGCCAGGCCGCATCGCCTCCAGCGCCGCCCTGCCCTGGCCGGCGCGCACCGCCTCGCTGATCCCGTCAGCGCGGCGACGGGCCTCTTCCTGGTAGGCGCGCCGCCACCGCTGCTCGTCCAGCAGAACGGCGGGAGCCGGGTCGCCGGCGAGAGCGGCCTGGTTCCGTACGGCGTGGACCAGGCGCAAGAGCGGATCGAGCTGCTGGGGGAACTGCTCGCCGCGCAGCCAGTTGCCGATCGTGGTCGGCTGCACGCCCGCGGCCCTGGCCAGCGCACGATCCGACGGCAGGCGGCCCAGCCGGTGGACGCGATAGTCGGCCAGCTCGGCGATCAGCTCGCCGAAGTCGCCGGTCGCACCCGTCATGTGTCCCGTCCTCGCCCATCGACGACCGCGTGTCCAACGGACCCTTGGACACCCGGCCGGAACGGCCGATCCCCTTGCCTCAACTGTAGGCCGGTGAGCAGCGCGTCCCGGCCGGGCGTGACCAATCTGCGACGTGACAGGTGCTGGACGGCCGGTTGGACGGCCAGCCTCGGTGGCAGTCACCGAGGGGAGCCTTCCGATGAACCTGGCGCAGCTTCTGTCCCTGCTGCTGGCGCTGTCCGTCTCGATCAACGTCGCCGTCACCGCGTACCTGGTCGCTCGCGCGGCCGGCCTGAGCAGCGCGCAGGCGGTCCTCACCGGCGCGGGCGCCGCGGCCACCGGCCTGGGGCTCTACTTCGCGGCCCTCGCGGCGTACGGCTGAAACTTTCGGACAAGTTGTTAAAGTTTCCCTCTGTTGTGGATCGCGTGGATTGCCTATTCTTCCGACCATACGGATTTCGGGGTGGCCGTATATGGCGTGATCTGCGTGGGATACGAGTCAAGGAAGTAGGCCATGGTAACGAAACGTTTCTGTCACTTACCGTGGTGAAGGGTGACGCTGGGCTGCTGGTGCCGGATCTGCTCGCGCGCCGCGCCCAAGAGCAGCCCGAGAGCCCGGCGCTCGTGGTGGCCGAGGTAGGGACGCTCACGTTCGGCGCGTGGGACCGGCGCTCCAACGCGGTCGCCCACGCGCTGATCGAACGCGGCCTGGCGGACGGGCAGCGGGTCGGGCTGGTGTTCGACGAGCGGGACTGGATCGACCTCGCCGTCGCCTGGTGCGGGGTGATGCGAGCGGGCTGCGTCGCCGTCCCGCTGTCCGCGCGGCTGGCCCCCGCCGAGGTACGCCACGCGCTGACCGACTGCTCCGTGAGCGCCGTCCTGCAGGCCAAAGGAGTCGGCGCCACCCACGCCAACCTCGCCCACGGCCTCTCCGCCGACCCCAAGCGCCGCAGCCTCCTGCATTCCCGGCACTTCCTGCACGCCTTCCCCATCGGCGGCAACGCCGGCCAGACCATGCTCGTCAACTCCCTGGGCGCCCGCCCGGCCGCGCTCACCATGCCGCGCTTCACGCCCGCCCGCTTCGCCCGGCTGATCGAGTCGTACCGGGTGGGGACGGTCTTCGTGGTGCCCGCCATGGCCATCGAACTGCTCAACGCCGGCGTCCATGAGCGGCACGACCTAAGGGAGCGCGCGGTGAGCGGCGACGTGGAACGCAGGCTCGCGAACCTGGTGGCCGCCGTGTCCGACGGCGAGATCAGCGCCGAGCAGGCGCTCGCCGGCGACCACTCACTGTCGGCGCTGGGCCTGACCTCGCTGGCGTGGATCAGGCTCATCGACGCGATCGAGGACGTCTTCGGCGTGGACGTCGACCTCGGCGGCGACCTGTCCGCCTTCGACCGCGTGGACGCGCTCGCCGCCCACGTGTCGGGCCTGCTGGACGCCCGATGACCACCCCGCCCATGGCGACCGCCTCGGTCCGGTTCAGCGGGACCAGGGACGGCGAGGCGCCGCTGACCTGGGGGCAGCGGCTGATGTGGCGGGCCGTGCACCTGATGGGTCCCAGCCAGTCGTTCCTCAACTGCCCCTGGGTGCTGCCGGTGCACGGCAGGCGCGACCTCGCGACCGTGCTGGGCGCGCTGCGCCGGATGCTCGAACGTCACGAGAGTCTGCGCACCACGTTCGTCGACACGCCGGACGGCCCGGTGCAGCGGGTGGCGCGCAGCGGCGAGCTGACCGTCGAGCTGGTGCGGACGGGCCCGGAGGGGCCGCTGGGCACCGCGGGGCGGATCGCCGCCGAGCTCGGCACCACGATCTTCGACCACGGCGGCGGCCTGCCGCTGCGCTGCGCCATCGTGCTCGCCGAGGGCCGGCCGCGCGCCCTGGCGTTCGCCTTCTCGCACCTGGCGGTGGACTACCAGGCGCTGAGCCTGCTGTCGGCCGAGTGGCGGGCGCTGCTGCGCGGCGACGACCTGCCGGCGCCGCCGTGGCAGCCGATGGAGCAGGCGGCGCTGGAACGCGAGGAGCCGTCCCTGGCCCGGTCGCGGCGGTCGATCCGCTACTGGCGCAAGGTGCTGGAAACCGTCCCGCTCGAGGTGTTCGACCATCCGCCGGGGGAGCCGGAGGAGCCCAGGTTCATCGAGGTCGGCATGGAGTCGGTGGCGCTCGCCACGGCGGCCGTGCGGCTGGCCGAGCGGCTGACGATCAGTACGACGAGCGTGCTCATCGCCGCCTGCGCCACCGTCCTCGCCGTCGCGAGCGGCCGGCCGCGGGCGGTCATGCAGCTCGTCCACAGCAACCGGCGCGACCCGCGCACCCGTCCGCTGGTCGCCACCGTGGGCCAGGACGCCCTGCTCGTGCTCGACCTGCCGGAGACCGGCTTCACCGACACCTGCCTGGCCGCCCACCACAGCGCCCTCATGGCCTATCGCAACGCCCACTACGACCCGTTCGAGATGCGGGCCATGCGCGAGGAGATCGGCCGCATCAGGGGCAGCGAGCCCGACCTCGACGCCTTCTTCAACGACCGGCGCGGCGACGGGACCTGGCCGAACCTGCCCCGCGTGACCGGCGAGGACCTGACCCCGCTCACGGCGAAGACCCGGACGTACGTCACGAACGCCTGGCCGGGCGTCCGGTTCAAGGCGTTCTTCACCCTCGGCACCGCCCCCGACACCGGCCGGCTCAGCCTCATCGTCGACACCGCGTACCTGACCAGGCAGACGGCGACGGCCATGCTGCGCGCCGTGGAGACCGTGCTGGTCCGCACCTGCACCGAGGACGTCCCGATCGCCGCCGTCAAGGACCTCGTCCGCCCGGCCAAACCGGACATTGCTCTACGATCACGTACTTAGCGGAGCTGAGGAGTGACGTGATCGAGTGGCGTAGCGAGGACGTGCCGCCCGCCGAACGGTTCGACTGGTGGTGCGGGCTCATCGGGCGGCACATGATGCCCCTGCGGATCAGCAGCGAGCACGAGGACGACTATCGGGCCTCGCTGAAGGTGCTGAGCCTGGGGCAGGCCACCGTGTCGGCGCCCCGCTACCCCGACCTGCACACGTTGCGCACCGCCCGGTTCGTCCGCCAGGGGGATCCCGACCAGTGGTGGATGACGCTGACCTGCTCCGGGTCGATGTCGTTCGAGCAGGGCGGCCGGCGCGCCGACCTCGCGGCGGGCGACCTGATGCTGATGGACACCTCGCAGCCGTACGGCAGCCGGGCGCACTGCCGCGACGGCGGCCTGGCCGGGATCATCTCGCTGCAGGTGCCGCGCGCCGCGCTGCCCGTCCCCGAGCAGAAGCTGCGCCGGCACGTCGCCAGGCCGCTGCCGTCCGCCCGGGGCTCGGGGGCGCTGCTGGCCCAGTTCCTGCGCGGCCTGGTGCGGGAGGGCCGCGCGCTGGGCGACGCCGAGAGCGACGCGCTGGGCAGGGCGGCGATCGAGCTGACCGCCGCGTTCCTCGCCGAGCAGGCGGACGTGACCCGCCTGCTGCCCGAGGAGACCCGCAGGCAGACGCTCGCGCGGCAGATCAAGGCGTACGTCCGCGAGCACCTCGGCGACGTCACGCTGAGCCCCGCGCGGATCGCCGCCGTGCACAACATCTCCGTGCGCTACCTGCACAACGTCTTCGAGGACGAGCAGCAGACCGTCAGCGAGTACGTCAGGACGCAACGCCTGGAACGCTGCCGCGCCGACCTGGCCGACCCCCGCCTCGACCGGCGCGGCGTCGCCGAGATCGCGCGGCGCTGGGGCATGCCCGACGCCGCCGCCTTCAGCCGCGCCTTCAGGCGGGCGTACGGCATGCCGCCCGGCGAGTACCGCCGGCACCTGGATCGCGCCCAGTGACAAGCACTGTGCACTCACCGCCAATGACCGCCGTCCGCAGCCTCGTTAGATTCTCATCCCGCACAAGGGGGATGCGGAAATGCCGGAGGCAAAGGGGATGTGGTCGAGGCGGTCGGTGCTGGTGGCCGGAGGGCTGCTGGTCGCCGGGTGCGGGGGGTCGCCGCGGCCGTTCATCCAGAGCGAGGACTACGACACCGGCGCCTCGGGCAAGCAGCGCCTGCGCAAGATCCTGGAGCGCCGGGCCGCGGCCCTGATGAGCGGCGACGAGAGCGCGTACCTGGCGAATCTGGACGACTCCAACGACGAGCTGATGCGGTACGAGAAGCTGGTCTTCGCGAACCTGCGGCAGTTCGAGCTGGCCGAGGTCAGGCACAGCACCGCGTACACCACCGAGCGGCCCGGTTCCGGCGGCGAGATCAGCCTCGGGCCGATCGTCCGGGTGGTGAAGCTGACCGCGGACGCCGGTCCCGGTGACATCGCGCCCGCCGAGTCGTTCGTCTACCGGATGAAGGACGACGTGATCACCGGCATCACCCGGGTCACGCTCAAGAACCGGCCGGCGCAGAGCGGCAGCGCGCCGGCGGCCGAGGCGCCCTGGCACACCGACCGGCTCAAGGTGGTGCAGGCGGGGGAGAAGGTGTGGCTGGCGGGCGACCGCAGCGTCACCGACCTCGACCGCTACGCCGCCGTCACCGAGCGGGAGCTGGGCACGGTCGAGCGGCTGTGGGGCGACCGGCTCACGTACCCGGGTCACGTCCTGTTCTTCACCCGCGACGCGGGCAACTTCCGCCAGTGGTTCGGCAGCCCGAGCATCGCCAACGCCCTGGGCGTGCAGTACCGGGAGCTCGGCGTGGGCAGGAACGGCAAGCTCCACCAGGGCGAGTACGCCGCCTCGCGCATCGTGGTCAACCTGAGCGGCCACGGTGACGCCGGCCCGGCGAGCACGATCCGCCACGAGCTGACGCACGCGGTCACCGCGCGGGCCACCATGACCAACGAGGGCGAGCTGGGCCCGCCCACCTGGGCGATCGAGGGCTTCGCCCGCTACACCGAGACGGTCGGCGACGCGGCGCGGGCCGCCGAGATCAGGACACAGGTGGCCGCCGGGGTGCGAGGCGGTCTGTTCCGCGGCACGCCACCGTCCAACGAGGACTTCTACGGCGACGACGACATCCACTTCAGCTACTCCCTCGGCTCGACCGTGTTCAGCCTGGCCGAGCGGCTCAAGGGCCGGGAGGCGGCGGTCGAGCTGTACGCGCGGGTGATCGAGCGCGTCAGCACCGGCGCCTCCTTCTTCGAGCTGCCGATCTTCGACAGGATGGCGCGGGACGTGCTCGGCCTGTCGGCCGCCGCGTTCCGCAGCCGGTGGAACCAGTACGTACGGAACGGTGCATGAGGTGACCGGACGCTCCCGCTGGCTCGTGATCCTCGCGGCCGGCCTGGTCGCCTTCCTCGCGGCGGGCACGGGCTCGTACCTGTACGCCCACGACCTGCGCGCCGGCCAGGTGACGCAGTCGTGCGGCGCACGCGCCTGCATCCCCGGGGTCAAGGCGCCCGCGCTGCTCGACGCGCTCAAGGGCCGCGGCCACGAGTGCGAGGACACCTCGGGCTCCTGGCTGTGCGAGATGGTGGTCGGCTCGATCGGCTTCCAGGCGCGGGTGAACGTCTCCGACGGCGGCGTGCACCGGCTGACCGGCACCGTCTTCCACGCCGACGGCGACCCGCTGACCGAGGCGGGGCTGGCGTACCTGAGCTGGTTCGCGGTCCTGCCGTACCGTGACGACCCGGCGGCAACGGCCCAGATCCGCGACTGGCTGACCAAGATGATCGAGGCCGACAAGGACACCCAGGCCACGATCCTCGACTACACGTACGTGCTGGTGACGTCCAAGGGCGACGCCGTGCAGCTCGACATCAGGATTCCGACATGACCGCAGGCCAGCGCTCTCCCGACGGCCGCTTCTGGTGGGACGGCTCCGCCTGGCGGCCCGTCCAGACCGCCCCGCCGCCCCCGTACCCCTACCGTCCCCCGGCACCTCAGCCTCCGGCGAAGAAGGGTCTCGTCCTTCCGCTCGCCGCCGTGACGGTCGCGGCCCTGGTGCTGGGCATCGTCCTGGGCGGCGGCGCCGGCCGGCTGACCACCGAGCCCAGGGCGGGCGCCGCTGCGCTCACCTTCGGCGACGACTTCCCCGACGTGGACGACCAGTACCTGCCCGGCGTCACCCTCACCTTGATCGTCGACGAGTGGATGAAGAAGGCCAACTCCTACACCTGCACCAACCAGCCCGGCGACCCGGACACGTGGAGCAAGGCCAAGCAGTGGATGCGCTGCCTGCCACCGGACGGCCAGGAGAACAGGTACGTCGACATCGAATACGACGCCGCCCGCAAGATCAGAGTGCTGAAAGCCACCTGCCGCCTGGGAGTCCGCGCGGAAGCCTGCACGACACTGTTCGCCACCATGGCCGACACCGCGCTGGTTCCGCAGCCGGAGCTGCGCAAACGCGCGATGGACTGGGCCACGAAGAACGCCGCCGGCGACCGCGGCACGATCATCGGCGGCATCCGCCTCCAGGTCGACCTCTCCCCCCACAGCCTCCGCCTCACCCCGGAGACCTGACCACCTCGACCGCCGCCGCGATGAGGTCGTCGACGACGGGGCAGGGAGGAGTGTCGCCCCAGGCCCGCTCCGTGGCTCGGCCATCGCCGGTGCGGACCAGGATCGGGCGGACGCCGGCGGCCAGGGCGGCGGCGATGTCCGATGGCCGGTCGCCGATCAGATGGCTCCTGGACAGGTCGAGGTTCAGCTCGGCGGCGGCGCGTTCGATCATGGCGGGGCTCGGCTTGGGCGCGTCGCCCACGTTGTACCGATCGGAGATCGCGGCCTCCCCGGCCACCGGGGTGCTGTAGACCGCATCGACGGTGACGCCCTCGTCGTGCAGCAGCTCGGACATGCGATCGTGCACCTCGTCCAGGGTGCCTGGCTCCGCGTAGCCGAGGCCGACGCAGGACTGGTTGGTCACGACGATCAGCGCGTAACCGTGATCGCGCAGCAGCCGCAGCGCCGGTGCCGCGGCCGGCAGCAGGTGCATCGCCTCCGGGCCGTGCCGGTAGGTGGGCAGGGTGTTGATGCAGCCATCCCGGTCGAGGAACACCGCCTTGCGCGCGGGCGCACCGGATGCGAGCTCGACCTGCGTGTGGTGGACGGCGCCTGCTCGGTCGCCGTCGAGCTCGACGTCGAAGATCCGGTACGGGTGGGGATGCTCGACCAGCGCCGGCGTGACGCTGAAGGTGGTCGCTTCGATCGTGTCCGGCTCGGCCCCCGGGTGGTAGTGCCCCGACAGGGACAGGACAACCCGGCCTGACTCGCTGATGCGCCGCCGGAGCTCCTCGCCTTCGGCGTAGGTGTGCGGATAGCCGTCGTCCAGCCGTGGCGTGATGACGAAGTGCTGCAGGTGGACCTGCGGGCGCGGGCCCGGGTCGAGCAGCGACGAGTCGAACCTCTCCCGTTCGATCAGCGTGCGGCGGGGGACGTTACCGGTCGACTCGCGATCCCAGAAACTGACGAAACGCAGCCCCCCGACGTCACGGACGAAGGGCCCCGCTCCCAGCTCCTCGGCGTGGACGCGGTAGCTGTCGTGGTTGCCGGGGACCGCGATCCACTCGATGCCGCACTCGTCCAGCATCCGCCGCACGAGGCGGTAGTCCGCGCGTACCCGCTGCCAGAGCAGCCGGTCCGCGGCCGGGTCGCGCTCGTGATCGAACAGGTAGCCGGGCACGTCCACCAGATCACCGGTGATCACGATCAGCTCGGCGCCGCGGCGGCGGGCATCGGCGAGCGCGGCCGCCAGCAGGTCGGGAGCGGTACGGCTGCGCCGGACCGGCAGCGCGGAGTGTCCAGGGATATGGCTTCGGAGGTGTATGTCGGTGATGTGGGCGATGCGCATCGAGGATGCTTCTCCTATCGTGCCGGCGCGTGGCATGGACGGCCCGCGCCGGTTGATCGAATGAGGAGCACGCGGGACGTGCCGCTGCCTCCTGCAGGAAGGAACCAGGTCGAGCCGGTGGGATCACTCAGCCGGCTGGGCGGTTGACTGCCGGACCTTGAGCTCGACGGGGAGCTCCCGGTGAGGTCGTTCGATCTCGTCCCCGTTCAGGGCCGCGATCAGCATCGTCGCCGCCTGCCGACCGATCTCGAAGCGATCGACCGCGATCGTCGTCAGCGCCGGGCCGAGCAGGTGCGAGGTCGGAAGGTCGTCGTGACCGACCACGCTGAGGTCGTGGGGGATCCGGAGCCCGGCTTCGGCCGCGGCGTCGTAGACGTGGTGCGCCAGCAGGTCGCTGTCGGTGATGACGGCGGTCGGACGATCGTCCCTGGACAGGGCGCGAACCGTCAGCTTGACCGTCTCGCCGGCGGAGCCACCGGAGATGACCCGGGAGCGAAGCCCCGCGGCCCGCATCATCCTGCGGAACAACGACACCCGCTCCGACGCCGACGACAGCCCAGGGTTGGTGACCAGGCCGATCCTGCGGTGACCGAGGCCGACGAGGTGGTCGACGGCCAGGCGGACGGCCTGGGAGGCGTCACCGCGGATGCTCATCACGCTCGACGACTTCGTGCTGCGCGCCGAGTTGACCAGCACCACCGGACGATCGGACTCGGCCCTCCAGGTCGCCAGGGCGGCCTCGCCCTCGATCGGCGCGATCGCCAGCCCGTCGAGCTGCCGGTTCGTCATGGCCCTGATCATGCTCGCCTCTCGGGAGCTGTCGAGATCGGAGGTGCCGATGAGGATCTGATAGCCGTGCTCCTCGGCGGCGCCGCTGAAACCGTCGATCAGGCGCAGGTAGCCGGGGTTGCTCAGGTTGCGGCTGATCAGGCCGAGCATGTTGGAGCGCTCGACCCGGAGTGCGCGTGCGGCGAAGTTCGGCAAGTAGCCGTGCTCCGCGGCCACCGCGCGTACGCGTTCGCGCAGCTCGTCGCTCACCCCAGGGCGGCCGTTGAGCGCCATGCTGACCGCGCTCGGGCTGATGCCCATGATCGCCGCCAGTCCCTTGAGCGTCGGACCGTTGGACGCTCGCCGCATCAGGAGTCCCGGCTCGCCATCGGCGCGCCGCTTCCGACAGGCGACTGTGGCGCGTTGGGTCCCAGCACGGCGTCTATTGTGCCAGTCCGCTCGATGATCGGCAGCGCCGGCGAGCTGAACGAGTTGCCGCTGACGACGGTCCCCACGATCCGTCCGCCGACTCCGGCGTCCAGGTGGACCGCGGGTCCGCCGGTGCAGCTCACCACGTTGCCGGTGATCGCGACGCCGGCCACCTCGCGGTCGCCGCCGGTCCTGATCCTGATCCCGGCGGCCGTACGGGTGAAGGCGTTCCCGGTGATCGACACGGCGCTGGTGTTCGTCAGGTTGACCGCCCAGCACGACAGGTCGGTGGCGGTGTTGTTCGCGATCACGACCGAACTGTGCTGCAGGCGGGGGTGCCCCGTGTGACAGCCGACGAAGGTCGGGTAGCCCGAGCAGAAGTTGTCGATCACGCGGACGTGGCTGGTGTGCGTGTCGTCCTCGGCGCCCCAGGCCGTCAGGCCCGGTGCGGCCAGGTCGAGACTGACCGCCTCCGTCTGGTACGCGTGCGGTTCGCGGGCGATGCCGGTGACGAAGCGGCAGCCGGAGATCGTCACGTTGTACGTCGAGTTCGTCTCGATGGCGTGCCATTCGGGCATGTTCCTGATCTCGAGGTCGCGTACCTGGACGTTCCTCGCGTGGTTGAACACCATGCCGAAGGCCGGTCGCGGGTTGGCGAAGCCGTGGACGTCCCACAGGCCGCCTTCGACCACGATGTCTCCCGGCCCGTCGTGGGCGCCGACCGTCCGGCGGCCGCCGTACGGGCCGTTGATCAGCATCGTCTCGATCGGCCCTGTGCGCACGATGCGCGTCGCGGGCGTGAGCGTCAGGCGCGTGCCGGCGTGCACCCGCAGCGGCGCGTCGCGGAGCTCCCATTCACCAGGGCCGACGATCACCCGCCCGCCGCCGGAACCGGCCACTTCGTCCAGCGCCCGCTGTATGGCGCGCTCATTCTGTGCCCCGTTCTGGTGCACGACTTCGACCACAGCCCGCTCTGTCACGTACGCCTCCGCCTTGCCCGAAATGTTATTTACGGCTCGTTCGCCCGGTGTTACCGTGCCAACTGTAACGTTGTAGTTGATGTTGGTCGAGACAGAGGATGATGCCGTGACGTCCCTTCAGGGGAGGAGCAGGATGGACCGCGAGGTCCTCGCCACTCGTCCCGGCGCGCCGGTGGCCTCCTCCGCCGGCCGCGTCCGGCGGCTCGGGCAGGCGTTACGGCAGCACAAGGTGATCTATCTCCTGCTGCTGCCGGGCATGCTGTACTTCCTGGCCTTTCACTACCTGCCCTTGGCCGGCGTCTCGATCGCCTTCATGGACTACTCGCCGTTCCTGGGGCTGAGCGGCTCGACGTGGACCGGACTGGACAACTTCGCCAAGCTCTTCGGCGACCCGGAGTTCGCCGGCACCGTCCGCAACACGCTGATCATCTCGTTCCTGCAGATCGCGTTCGCGTTCCCCGCTCCGATCCTGCTGGCACTGCTGCTCAACTCGCTGCTCAGCGAGCGTGTGAAGCGCATGGTGCAGACCGTCGTCTACCTGCCCCACTTCCTGTCCTGGGTGATCGTGATCGCCGTCTGGCAGCAGGTGCTCGGAGGCGCGGGAGCCGTGGCCGACCTGTTCCAGCAGCTCGGGCTCGGCAGCGTCAACATCATGGCCAACGCCGACACGTTCAAGATCCTGCTCACCTCACAGGTGATCTGGAAGGACGTGGGCTGGGGAACGATCATCTTCTTCGCCGCGATCTCCGCGATCCCCGTCCACCTGTACGAGTCGGCCGCCGTGGACGGCGCGGGGCCCCTGCGGCGCATCTGGCACATCACCCTTCCCGGGCTCCTGCCCGTGATCGTGCTGCTGCTCATACTCAAACTGGGCGACGTCCTGTCCGTCGGTTTCGAGCAGATCCTGCTGCAGCAGCCCTCCGTCGGAGCCGAAGCGGCGCAGGTGCTGGACACATTCGTCTACTTCCGCGGCGTGCTCGGCGGCGATTGGGGCGTCGGCGCGGCCGCCGGCCTGCTCAAGGGCGCCATCGGCACCCTCATGATCGTCGCCGCGAACCGGATCGCGCGCCGCGCCGGCAGCGAAGGACTCTTCTGATGACGTCAACCTCACGGCCGGCCTGGATCGAACCGCCGAACCCGCTGGTGACGGCGGTCAAGGGGATCCTGATCGGGCTGATCCTGCTCGTCATGATCTACCCCTTGGCGTACGTCATCCTCAACTCGTTCGCCGCCCCCGAGGCCACCACGTCGGCCGGGCTGATCCCGAGCGAGTGGAGCTTCTCCGCCTACACCACGATCTTCGAGGGCGGGGTCGTGCTGCGCTCGATGATCGTCTCGACCGTGATCACGCTGGTCGGCACCGCGTTGTCGCTGGCCGTCACCGCGACCCTCGCCTACGGGCTCACCAAGACCCGGCAGCTTCCCGGAGTCCGGGCGGCGCTCTATCTGGTCCTGCTGACCATGATCTTCAGCGCCGGCATCATCCCGAACTATCTGGTGGTGAAGGCGTTCGGGCTGCTCGACTCCTACTGGGCGCTGATCGTTCCGGTGCTGGCCTCGGCCTTCAACGTGGTGGTGATGCGGAACTTCTTCATGCAGCTGCCACGGGAGCTCTTCGAGGCCGCGCGGATGGACGGCGCGGGGGAGCTGAGCATCTTCCTGAAGATCGTGCTACCGCTGTCGAAGGCGGTGCTGGCGGTGATCGGCCTGTTCTACGCGGTGTCCTACTGGAACTCGTTCTTCAACGCCATGCTCTACCTCAACGACTCGTCCAAGTGGCCGATTCAGCTGGTGCTGAACTCGTACGTCCTCCAGGGCAGTGCGATGAGTTCGATGAACAACACCGACATGTACAACCTGCCCTCCAGCCAGGCCGTGCAGATGGCCGTGGTGGTGATGGCCACGGTCCCGATCCTGATCGTCTACCCGTTCCTGCAGAAGTACTTCACCAAGGGTGTGCTCACCGGCGCCATCAAGGGCTGATCACCCGCCGCGTCGCCGCCACCCTTCGTTTCTCCCGTGTCCCCTGAGGAGTTCAGCATGCCCTCGAACCTTCCCTACCGCCGCTCCGGAGCGGGTGTCCCCAGCATGAGCCGGCGCGCCGTACTCGGGCTCGGGCTCGGCGCCGCCGGGGCGGCCCTGGCCGGCTGCGGATCCGGCGGCGCGAAGCCGTCCGGAACGAAGAAGGCCGCGGTGCCGCCGCCGACGTACGTCGCACCGCCGGTCTACCCGGGGGCCATCGTGCCCGAGGTGCCCGGTGTCCCCACGGCCTATCCGTCGATGCCGAAAAAGCTGACCAAGACCGTCGCCGGCACGCCGGGCCGTGGCGGCACCGTCCGGCACTTCCACCTGACCTGGGGTCCACCGGCGACCCCGCTCGCCGACAACCCGTGGTGGCGAGGACTCAACGAACGTCTCGGCGTCGAGTTCAAGGTGACGGAGGTGTCGGCCGGCAACTACGACGCGAAGTTCGCGACCATGCTGGCCGGGGGCGACCTTCCTGAAGTCGTCCAGCTGACCTTCACCGCGGGCTGTCTGAAGGCCATCAAACAGGGCGCGTTCGCCGATCTGAGCGAAACCCTGTCCGGCGACAAGGTGCTGGAGTACCCCAACCTGGCCAATGTCCGCACCGAGCAGTGGCGGGCCTGCACCATCAACGGCCGTCTCGTCGGCGTCCCCATCGACGTGCCCGCCGAGCTGCTCGAATTCCGCTACCGCAAGGACTGGGCGGAGAAACTCGGCTTCGCCGAGCCGCCGGCCGACGCCGACGAGACGGCCGAACTGCTGGTCGCCATGACCAAGGGGAAACCCGAAGGGTCCAAGAAGACCTGGGGGCTGACCGCGTTCCCCGGAATGGCACTCGACCTGGCCTACGCCATGTTCGGCGTGCCGAACACCTGGACGTACGAAGGCGGCAAGCTCACCCACGCCATCGAGACCCCGCAGTTCGAGGCCGCGATCGCCTGGCTGGTCAAGCTGTGGAAGAGCGGCGGCATGCATCCCGACGCGCTGGCGCTGGGCAGCCAGACCGACCGTTACCGGGCCTTCGTGGTGCAGGGTCAGGTCGGCATGGCGGTGGACTCGGCGGCGAACTTCCACCGCCCGAACTCCCAGTACGGCAAGGTCGTCGCCGAGCTGGACGGCGCCTTCGCCGCGTTCATCCCGCCAGGCCATGACGGGACGAGCAAGGCGGTCTTCAAGAAGACGGCGGGCGTCTACGGCATCAACGCGATCTCGGCCGCGGCAGCCAAGGACAAGGAACGGCTGGCCGAGATCCTCCGGCTGTTCAACTGGCGGCGCGGGCCCGTGGGCAGCGAGGAGTGGTACTACCAGGGCTGGGGCGCCGACGGCGAGTACTTCACCCGCGGCTCCGACGGCGAGCCGGTCCAGGTCGAGGGCACCAACCTCGACGCGGACAAGGGCGCCATCGCCTACGGGCTCACGCCGCAGAGCTGGATCTTCCCGACCGCGAAGGACTGCGTGGAGACCAACTCCCAGATGGTCCGGCAGGCGGTCGCCAGCCCGGTCGAAGGGCTGCAATCGGACACCAACGACGCGCGCGGCGCCCAGCTCGACCAGCTCTTCGCCACCTACATCAACCAGATCGTGGTCGGCTCCCGGCCGCTGAGCGACATCGAGAAGTACCGCCAGGCCTGGCGCGGCCAGGGCGGAGATCAGATCCGACGAGAGTTCCAGGAGCAGCTGAAGGGGAGCTGACCTCCCCTCTCAGAGAAGGAGACGACATGACCATGAGCCGCAGAGCCGCCATCGCGGCCGGATTAATCGGCGGCGCCGCGGTGGCGACGACCACCGGCACCGCGCAAGCCGCGACGAGTGCGCGCGGACCGAACCCGCCGGCCACGGGCGAGTCGGCCGCCGTCCGCGAACTGCGCCGGCTCCTCGACCTCGCCGCACGCGGCGACCAGAGCCTGCAACGCGACGCCGGCGGGCGCTGCGTCGTGGTGGCCCCGCAGGGCGTCCACGTGCTGAAGCGGCCCCTGGTGATCGGCGGGAACACCACCCTCCGGGCGGACGGGGCGACCTTCACCTCCGACATCGCGGTCAAGCCTCAGACGTACCGCAAGGACGCCAACCAGCACTCGCCGGAGCCGGTCTACCCCGACGAGTTCGTCAGCGTCGCGGCGGTGAACTCGCGCGAGGCGACGTTGCTGCTCAATCACGTGCCCGCCGACTGCACCGGCCACCAGGCGCCCGGCAACATCCGGATCGAGGGCGGCATCTGGGACCCGACGGCGCACTTCATCCGGAACGCGACCGGGGATGATCGCGCCAAGGCGACGGCCGCGCCGCCGATGAACGCGATCACCTTCGAGCACACCCACCACGTCGAACTGTCCGGAGTCACCGTACGCAACGTCAAGTGGTGGCACGGAGTCGAGCTGAACGCCGTCCGTACGGCGACCGTCAGCGAGTGCCGGTTCGAAGGCTGGATCGAGGCGCCGACGGCCGGGCTGTGGCACGGTGAGGCGGTCCAGCTCGACCTGCCGACCGCCGGCACCACCTGGGGCGGGGTCGCCGACAACACACCGACCACCGACACCCGGATCATCGGCAACTACTGCGGTCCATCGCCGGACTTTCCCGGATGGGGCAAGCTCACCGGCTCGCACACCGGCGCCCCCGGCGCCGTGCACAGCGACGTGTGGATCGAACGCAACCTGATCGAGCACGCCAAGTGGGACGCGATCGGGCCGATGAACACCTCCCGGGTCGTCATCCGGGAGAACACGATCAGACAGTGCTGGGGCGGCGTCTACGTGAAGTCGATCAGCCCGAATCCGAACGAGACGATCGACATCATGGGCAACGACATCACGCTGGTCGACGGGTCGACCAGGCCCGCGGTCGGCGTGAACGCCACCAACGCCCAGCTGCCGGTCAGCGACGTCGCCGTCTACGCCAACACCGTCAGGGGCGGCGGGTTCGGCTACAGCGCGAACGTCACCTTCCGACGGGAGCCACAGAGGTGACATCACCCGCGGGCCTGGGCGCATGACCGTCCCGTAGCGCCGGCGGCCTTCTACAGGGAGACGACGGTGCCGGTGAGGCGGGATTCCTCCGCCGCCCACGCGATCTCGTGGCTGTGCAGGCTCTCCCTCGGGTCCGAGAGGATCGCGGCCGGGTCGTTCCGGTCGAGGGCGTCCAGGAAGGCGGCGATCAGGCCCTGGTCGCCGCCGCCGTGGCCGTCGGCGGGCGGGTTCGTGTCGATGACCTCGACCTGTCCCGTCACGAAGTCGGTCACGGTGAGCCGGGCGCCGTCGCCCTCCAGGTAGCCGTGCGTGCCGAAGATGCGGGTCTTGCGCAAGGCCGCCGGTGAGAAGGCGGTCATGGTGAACGAGGCCGTCGCTCCGCCGTCGAAGTCCAGGTTCACCACCTGGTGGTCCACCACGTCGTTGTCGCAGGCGTACACGCACCTGCCGTACGGGCCCTCGCGCAGCGCGCGCAGCAGGCCCGCCTCCGACGTGTCCTCGGTCAGCACGGACAACGGCCAGCGCTGCTCGCCCACGTACGGCGAGTAGATGCGTTCGGCGTCGTAGGGGCATGTGGCCGCGACGGCGCAGTCGAGGCAGCGGTCGGCGGCGCCCGCAGGCCGGTTTCCGGCCGTGAAGTGCTTCAGGCCGCCGAACGACGACACCCGCATGACGCGGCGGCCCATCACGTACGTCAGCCAGTCGAGGTCGTGGCACGACTTGGCGAGCAGCATGAACGTGGCCTCGTCCGTACGGCGCCAGTTGCCCCGCACGTAGGAGTGGGCGTGGTGCCACCAGCCGACGGGCTCCAGGTGCTCGATGGTGACGATCTCCCCGAGCCGCCCGCTGTCGAGCACGTCCTTCACCTGCCGCGTGTAGGTGGTGTAGCGCAGCACGTGACAGACCGCGAACATCACGCCGGAACGCTCGGCCGCCGCGACGATCCGCCGGCAGTCCTCCAGGTCGATGGCCATCGGCTTCTCCAGCAGGACGTGGTAGCCCAGCTCGGCGAAGCGCACCGCCGGCTCCACGTGGTCGGCGTCCAGCGTCGCGATCACCACGGCGTCCGCGAGCCTGGGCCGCCCGGCGAGCTCCCGCCAGTCGCCGAACGACAGGGCGTCCGGGTGCTCGGCGAGCAGCGCGTCCCTGCGCCGCGGATCGGGCTCCGCCACGGCGGTGAGCCTGGCACGGCCGTCCATCGTCGCGTACCTCGTGTACTTCGTCCCCCGGTCGCCCGCCCCGACCAGGGCCAGCTCAATGTGCGGCATGCTCTCAGCTCCAGTTATGTAAAGACGCGACATAAAGCTAGAGTTGCCCCAGTCCTATCGTCAAGGGGCCTTATGACAACTCATGACACTGCTCTGCTGCGCCGCCTCAACACCCGCGCCACCCTGCACGCCCTGCGCAGGGGCGGGCCGCAGACACTGACCCGGCTCGCGCGGGCCGCCGGGCTGTCGCGGCAGACCGCCGAGGTGGCGCTCGCCGACCTGACCGCGCGCGGGCTCGCGCGGGAGGTCGCGCCGGCCGAGGGCGGCACGGGACGGCCGGCCCGGCGCTTCGCGTTCAGGGCGGAGGCAGGTCACGTCGTCGGCCTCGACGTGGGGCCGCGCCGCATACTCGCCATGCTGGCCGACCTCAACGGCGACGTGATCGGCGAACACCGGCTCGACACCGACGAACACCTGCCCGCCGCCGAACGCCTCGCACGGGCCGAGCGCGCCGCCACCGCCTGCGTCGAGGCCGCCGGGCTGGCGCGCGGGGACGTGTGGGCGGCCACGGCGGGCACCTCGGGCGTCGTGGACCGGTCGGGCCGGGTGTCGGTCTCGACCCTCATCCCCGGCTGGACGGGGCTCGACCTCGCCGGGCAGGTGGGGCGATGGTTCGGCTGCCCCGGCTTCGCGGCGAACGACGCCAACCTCGCCGCCGTCGCCGAGCACTGGCGGGGCAGCGCCCGCCACGTCGACGACGTCGTCTACGTGCTCACCGGCTACCGGTCCGGCCACGGGCTGCTGCTCGACGGCCGCCTGCGCACGGGCCGCACCGGCAGCGCCGGCGAGCTGGGCAAGGTGCCGCTCACCGGCTCGGAGGACGCGTCCGCCGTGCTCGCCGGGACCGGTCGGGACGCGGACGAGCTCTTCGAGGCGGCGCGGGCGGGTGACGCGCAGGCCCTCGCGCTGGTGGACAGGCTCGCCCGCGGGCTCGCGCGCGGCGCGTCCGTGCTCGTGGTCGCCGTGGACCCCGAACTGGTCGTCGTGGGCGGCGGGCTCGCCCGCGGCGGCGAGGTCCTGCTGGGACGCATGCGCGCGCACCTGGCCGACATGTGCCTCAACCCGCCCGAGGTCGCGCCGTCCACGTTCGGCGAGGAGAGCATCGCGTACGGCGCCGTACGCATGGCGCTCGACCACGTCGATCAGGAACTCATGGACCCTTACGAAGGAACCGCGTCCCAGCCTCGTACACGATGAGCGCTCGTCGGAGACCGCGCGCGAGCCGGACCCGTTGAGCCGGCGCACGAACTCCTCGAACACCTGAAGCCGCGCCACGTGCTGCACGGTAACCCGCTGGTTCCGCTGTGCGCGAAGCAGGCGGGACGCCGGCCCGTCGTCTCCCTATCGTGTGGGGTATGGCCTTCTCTTTCCAGCAGTCAGCCTCCGTCACGCCGCTGCGTCCCGCCGCCGAGCGCCCCGCGCTCAAGCCCGCCCCGGCTGCTCGCGAGCCGCTGTGGCGGGAGGCGCTCGGCGAGTGCCTGCGGAGCATGCGGCAGGAGCGGGGCGAGAAGCTGAGCGACACGGCGGGGCGCGCCGGGGTCTCGCCGCAATATCTCTCCGAGATGGAACGAGGCGTCAAGGAGCCGTCGAGTGAGATGATCGCGGCGGTCGCCGGCGCGCTCGATGTGACCCTGGTCGATCTGACGCTCGCCGTCGCCGATCGCGTGCGGTCCGCTCAGCCCGGCACGTCGCAGGGCGCCGTCTGCCTGGCCGCGTAGCGCGGGCCTAGCGGTGCTCCTCGATGATCTGGTCGATGAGCCCATATTCCATGGCCGCGGCCGCGGTGAACACGCGGTCGTGGTCGGTGTCGGCGCGCAGGGTCTCGATGCTCTGGCCGGTGTGCCGTGACAGGATGCGCTCGATGTCGGCCCGCACCCGTACGACCTCGTCGGCCTGCAGGATGAGGTCGGGGATCGTGCCGCGGCCCTGAGCGGCCGGCTGGTGCAGGATCACGCGGGCGTGGGGGAGAGCGGCGCGTTTCCCCTCGGCCCCCGCGGCGAGCAGGACGGCGCCGACCGCGACCGCCTGCCCGACGCAGGTCGTCGAGACCCGCGGCCGGATGTGGCGCATGGTGTCGTAGATCGCGAGCATCGCGCTCGGATCCCCGCCCTCGCAGTTGATGTAGAACTGGATTTCTCCGTCGGGGTTGTCCGACTCCAGGAAAATCAGCTGCGCGATGAGGGCATTGGCGACGCCCGCGTCGATCGCGGTGCCGAGATAAACAATGCGCTCGGTGAGCAGATGCGAATAGACGTCCATGATCCGCTCGCCACGGGGATTCTGCGCGATGACGTTCGGAATCGTGTAGGAACTCACTTGGCGTCTCCTTCTGCCACGCCGAATCCGGGTCGCGGACGAGCGTGCGGGGCTATTTCGTCAAAGGACTGCACGATCGCGTCGATGAACCCGTATTCGCGCGCCTCCTGCGCGGTGTACCAACGGTCGTGCAGCGAATCCTCGAAGATGCGTTCGACGGGCTGGCCGGTGTCATCGGCGATGAGCCCGAGCACCGTGTCGCGGGTGTGCCGCAGGTCGTTGGCCTGCAGCTCGATGTCGACGGCGGTGCCCCCGATGCCCGCCGAGCCCTGGTGCATCAGGACGCGGGAGTGCGGCAGGGCACGGCGCTTGCCCTTGGTCCCCGACGACAGCAGGAACTGACCGGCGCTGTAGGCGATGCCGAGCACGAGGGTCGAAACGTCACAGGGAATGAGACGCATGACGTCGCGAATGGCCAGCATCGCGGGCACCGAGCCGCCCGGGGAATGAATCCACAAGGCGATGTCGGCCGACGGCTCCTGAGTGGCGAGTGCCATCAGCTGCGTCGCCAGCAAAGTGCCGTTGTCGTCGTCGAGCGGGCCATCGAGAACGAGAATGCGCCGCTCGTAAAGCTCACGTCGCATTCGCCGGTCGAACAGCGGAACTTTCTCTTCTTCGCTCATGCGTCCATCATGTGCGGCCCTTCGGAGCGG
This sequence comes from Nonomuraea sp. NPDC004580, assembly GCF_040609855.1. Taxonomy (NCBI): domain Bacteria; kingdom Bacillati; phylum Actinomycetota; class Actinomycetes; order Streptosporangiales; family Streptosporangiaceae; genus Nonomuraea; species Nonomuraea sp. NPDC004580. The sequence goes on from NZ_JBEXLH010000041.1 coordinate 33,512, forward strand.
AGTCGCCTGGATCTGCCTGCGGCAGCTCTGCTGTGAGCAGCGTGGCCGCGCCGGCGACCGCCGCGGGCGCGAACGGCTGCTGCTGCCGGGGCTGCTGATGTCCGCCTTCGGGCTGGCCGCCGTGTCGCTGACCTCGTCGAGCGTGAGCGTCCTGGTCGGAGCGGCGGTGTTCGGCGCCGGATTCGGCGTCCTGCAGAACGCCACCATGACCGTCATGTACGCCCGCGTACGCCCCGAGATGTTCAGCACCGTCAGCGCCCTGTGGAACGCCGCCTACGACAGCGGCATGGCCGCGGGCGCCTTCGCCGTCGGCCTCCTGGCCCCGCTCACCGGCTACCCGCCGGCACTGCTGCTCACCGCCGTCCTCATGGCGGCCACCCTGCCCCTCATCCCCGCGCCCGAAGAAGCCCATGAAGACCGGCCCTCCCGTGGGTGCCCTGTGGCATGCTCGGCCCTGCGAGGCGCCGGTCGAGGTCGCCGCCGTCACGCGGAACCACGGCGTGCCCGGCTGCGGGCGAGGAGGTCGTGGTGCCGGGTTCTCACGGGTGGACGCTGATGATGGTCTTGCCCTTGACGTGCTCGGTCGGGTTGAGGGCGGCGACGGCGTCGTTCAGCGTTGCGACGTTGCCGATGGCCATGCGCAGCCGTCCGTCGCGTACGCGCTGGGCGAGCTCGCTCAGCTGGGCAGGGTCGGACACGACGACGAAGTCGATCGCCAGGCCGTCGGCGGGCGGCGAGCAACACCAGCAAGTCACAGCTCTACAACCACTTCCCCGACAAGGAGGCGCTGGTCCGCGCCGTCGTCGAGGCGCGCGCCGCGCAGGTCCTGGAGCGGGAGCGCGGAAATTTGGAGCGGCTGAGGTCGTTCAACGGCCTGGTCCGCTGGCGTAACGCGCTGGTGCAGCGTAACGCGCTGCAGAACGGCGCCTACGGCTGCGCGCTCGGCTCACTGGCGAGCGAGCTGGCCGACCAGGACGACCAGGCCCGCACCACACTGGCCGCCTCGTTCGCGGAATGGGAAGGGCTGCTCGCCGCCGGCCTGCGGCGGATGCGCGACAACGGCGTGCTCAGGCCCGAGGCCGACCCGGAGAAACTCGCCACGGGTCTGCTGGCCGCCCTCCAGGGCGGCTATCTGCTGGCCGAGACCGCGCACGACATCAAGCCCATGGAGGTCGCCCTCGACATGGCGCTCGACCACGTGAAGTCGTTCCTCGCCGGGTGACGGCGAGGGCAGGGCTCCGGTGCGCGGAGCGAGGTCCGCGCACCGATGAGGTCAGGCCGACGCCCGCTTCGGCAGCTTCCACCCGGGACGGGGGAAGTGGCAGGTGTAGCCGTTGGGGTACTTCTGCAGGTAGTCCTGGTGCTCCGGCTCGGCCTCCCAGAAGTCGCCCGCAGGGGTGACCTCGGTGACGACCTTGCCCGGCCACAGGCCCGAGGCGTCGACGTCGGCGATCGTGTCCTCGGCGATCCGCTTCTGCTCGTCGTTGGTGTAGAAGATCGCCGAGCGGTAGCTGAGGCCGATGTCGTTGCCCTGGCGGTTCTTCGTCGTGGGGTCGTGGATCTGGAAGAAGAACTCGAGCAGCGTGCGGAAGTCGGTCTTGTCGGTGTCGTAGACGACCTCGATGGACTCCGCGTGGGTGCCGTGGTTGCGGTAGGTGGCGTGGGGAACGTCGCCGCCGCTGTAGCCGACGCGCGTCGACACGACGCCGGGCTGGTGGCGGAACAACTCCTCCATGCCCCAGAAGCAGCCGCCGGCGAGAATCGCCTTTTCGGTGGTCATGTCGTCTCCTAAGAGTCGTCGGTGTCGCCGGAGAACAGGGTCCCTGATCGGCCGGCCCGGTCGTCCCCATGCAGCGAGCGGACGTCCCGGTCTATTCCCGCTGCCCGCGAGCGGCAGTCGCATGACGAACCTGCCCCGGTGTGGCGCTCAGGAACTGGACTATATAGTCCCGTTTCGAGTTAGCCGGACCGTCCCCTTCGAACGCTCGGGCGACCTCATCTACGCGGCCACCTCACTTGAGTAGGGGGTACTCATGCGTTCCCCCGCGCCGGCGAGCGATCCTTCGATCGGGAGCAGTAGGCGACGTTCACTGGGGGAGCCATGGCGTCATCGCGAGTGCGCGTGCTCATCATGGTCGGCGTGCTCGGCCTCTTAGCGGCGGCCGGGGTCGTCTGGCTGGTCGGCGTCGCCACCGGCGGCCCTGGAGGGTCGCCGGCCGGTGCCGGGGTGAGCATGCCGGTGGACGACGAGGTCGGACCTGACGAGGTCGGACCTGATGAGGACGTACCTGATGAAGTCGTACCTGACGAGGCCGGACCTGGCGAGGTGCAGTCACCCGTCGGCGAGCCGACGTCCCAGGAGAAGTCACAGGGCAACAACCGCAGGAGCGTCCGCTGGAACGGCGTGCGCCTGGACGGCTCCACCGGTGACGACGGCTGCGTCACCATCATCAACAAGACCTCGACCGTCGCGACGATCGAGTCGGTCTCCTTCGAGGTGCGGTCGGGCCCCGGCCGGGCCACCGCCCGCTCGGCTCCCGGCCACTGCGAACCCACCGGCGACCCGCTGTGCCAGGGCGTCACGCTGCGGGCCGGCTCCCAGTGCCTCGCCGGCGCGGTCATCACGGGCGAGCCGTCCGACAGCCCGTACGTCATCCAGGCCGTCGTCCACTTCCGGTACAGGTGCGTCAACGTCGAGGATGCGCCCTGCGACGAGGTCCAGGACTGGGCCGGCCCGCCGCCGACAGAGCAGCGGCCGGTGGAGATCAGGGGCGCGACCGCGAACAACGTCCCGCAGTTCGACTACTACATCGGCGACGACACCGACACGACCGCCTCCCCGGAACCGTCCCCGGAGATCACGGAGACCCCGGACCCGACGGGTGTGGCCACGCCCAGCGAAACCGCGGGTTTCCACGGAGATATCTGATGACGAGCGACGTCGAACAGGCGGACGCACGGAAACCGCAGCCGACAGGCGAAGAACCGGCCTCCCACCGGCCGGCGCGGGCGACGGAGCCCGGGCCCGAACAGCCGGCCGAGGAGACCGCGCCTCGGCGGCCGGCCGCGCAGACCGCGTCCGAGCAGCCGGCGGACGGCGGGCAGGAACCGATCTCGACGAGAATGCGGCAGTTCGCCGAAGCCGTGGGCCCCACGACGCTGGCCACCGCGGTGCTCGTCTACTTCGGCTATGTGGCGACCCGCGCCCGCTTCGACTACTTCGGCGTCTCCCTGGAGATGGCGGACCTGTCCAACCAGAGCCTGCTCCTCTACGGCCTCGAGGTCGTGTACGTGCCGGCGGCCCTGATGTGCCTCGGCGTGCTCCTGGTCATCGCCGTCCACGCCGCCGTATCGAGGCAACTGGCCCGCCGCCCGGGCGACCCGCTCAACACCTTCATGGCGGCCGTCATCGCGCTGATCGGGGTGCTGCTGGTCGCTCGCGCGCTGATCGGCATGTTCCTCCAGGACGCCCAGACCAGCGTCGTCATCGGTACGACACCCCTGGCGCTGGCGTTCGGCCCGGCCGCGCTGGCGTACGGGATCCACGTCCACGGCAGGAACCGCGGCCGCCCGCTCCTGTCACCCCGGCCGGCGAGGAACGGCGTGCTGAGCGTGGCGGGCCTGGCCGTCGCCGGCCTGTTCTGGGCCTCCACCACGGTCGCCTGGGCGTACGGCATCGGCCTCGGCGAGCAGGACGCCGCCGAGCTGCCCCAGCGCGCCGAGGTGATCATCGACGTGAAGCAGGACCTGCACGACGTGCCTCCGGGCATCACCCACACCCGGCTCCGCACGACCGGCAAGGACCCCGGCCACGAGCACCGCTACCGCGGCTTCCGCCTCCTCCTCGCCTCCGGCGGCCGGCTCTTCCTGGTCAACCCGCAGTGGAGACTGGGCCGCGACCAGACGATCGTCATCCCGTACGACAACGGCGTCCGCATCCGGCTGATCTCCCAGCCCTGACCGACGCGGGATCAGTAGGCGAGCTCGCCGATGCCGCCGTCGACGCGGAGGACGGTGCCGGCGGTGTAGGCGGACTCGTCGGAGGCGAGGTAGACGGCGGCCTTGGCCAGCTCGGTGGTGGTGCCGATGCGGTGGAGGGGGACGACGCGGCGGAACTCGTCGTAGATGGCGGCCTGCCGTTCCGGCCCGAGCGAGGCGAAGGTGTCCGTGAGGGTGGGGCCGGGGCTCAGGCCGTTGACCCGGACGCCGCGTTCCTTCAGCTCGTACGTCAGCCCGCGCGCGAAGGACAGCAGGCCCGCCTTCGCGGCGCCGTAGACGGCCGCGTTCTCGTGCCCGACGAAGGCGGAGACCGAGCCGACCAGGATGATCGAAGCCTGCCGTGACAGGAGCGGCAGCAGCGCCTTGATCAGGAAGAACGGGCCCTTGAGGTCGGTGGCGACGAGCCTGTCGAAGGCGTCTTCCGTCCACTCCTCGATCGGCAGATGGGTGACGTCGGCGGCGTTGCTCATCACGATGTCGAGCCGCGGCCACTCCTCGCGCAGCCGCGCCGCGAGCGCCGCCTGGGCGGGCACGTCGCCGGCGTCGCTGACGACGGTCAGCAGCGGGCCGTCCAACTGTCGGGCGGCCTCCTCCAGCCGCTTCTGTGAGCGGCCCGTGATCGCGACGGCCGCTCCTTCGGCGAGGAACTGGCGGGCCGTCTCCAGCCCGATGCCGCTCGTCCCTCCCGTGATCAGTGCGTACTTCCCGGCAAGGCGACCCATGAAGATCACTCTCCTCAACACTTCCGTGCATTCGTTCAAAAAGTCGGACAGACGTCACCGTACGGCATTTTGTGCAAGCGGTCAAAAAGTCATAGCCTGTGCTCATGGCACGTACCGGGCGCCCCCGCGCATTCGACGAGAGCCAGGCCCTGGAGCGCGCGCTCATGCTCTTCTGGTCCCGCGGCTACGGAGCGACCTCCGTGCAGGACCTCGTCGAGGCACTCTCCCTGGAGCGGGGCAGCCTGTACGGCGCCTTCGGCGACAAGCGGAGCTTCTACCTGGCCGCGGTCCGGCTCTACTGGGACACCTACGAGCGCGGGCTGATCGCGGCACTGCAGGAGGGGCCGGTGCTGCCGGCGCTGCGCGAGGTGCTCGTGACCCCGGCCGGCGCGCCGGAGGACACGCCCGACGCCCCCCATGGATGCATGATCGGCAACACCACCGCCGAACTCGTCCCGCAGGACGACGAGGCGCGCGAGGTCGTGGCCCGCGCGCACGCGCGGTTCATCGAGATCGTCGCCGGCGCCCTGCGGCGCGCTCAGGCCGAGGGCGAGGTCACCACGGCAGCCACCCCGGAAGCCCAGGCGCAGCTCCTGCTCTTCACCGTCCAGGGCCTCTCCCTGGTCTCCCGCGCGGGGGTCGACCAGGCCGCGGCACTCGCCGCCGCCGACGCCCTGATCGGCGCGCTCCGCGCCTGACCCCGTGCGTCAGCGGGGTTGCAGCTGCTTGCGGAAATATCAGCGTTCCTCAGTTCGCAGGTGCGATGATCAACATGTGAAGCTCTCCGAATGGGCCCGGCGGAATGGCGTCCATTACCAGACCGCCTGGAAGTGGGCACGAGATGGGACCATGCCGGTCCCGGTCGTCAAGACCGCGACCGGCCGGTACCTGGTGCTCGAGCAGCCCGCCGGCAGGGACGGGCGGGCCGTGGCGTACCGCCGGGTCTCGAGCGCTGAGCAGAAGGCGGACCTCGAGCGGCAGGCGGGGCGCGTCGTCACCGCCGCGACCGGGATGGGGCTGACCATCACCGCAGTCGTCACCGAGGTCGGATCCGGCCTGAACGGCGAACGGCCGAACTCGCCCGGCAGGTCGGCTTGCCCGGCTGGCGCAAGCGCAAGCACGGCTCGAGGGTTCCGCTACGACGCCGACCGCGCCCGGCCGTTGTCTGCTCGAGTCGTCACCCTGCCCGGCTCGGGTTCGGCGAGTTCTTCCGCCAGCTGAACGCCTGTGGAGGCGACGTAAGAAGGTGTTCTCATCCTCGTCGTGATCTTGCTGTGGAGGGGCACAGATGCACGTCCGTGCCTGTGGGCACGTAGCATGTCCGACAGAATGATCACATGACAGTGAAGAACGGCAGGCGGTGGAATCACAACATCCACTACCACCCCCGCATTCTGGGCGCGGTTCCCGATGGCGCCAAGTACGCCCTCGATGTCGGCTGCGGCGAGGGCATGCTCGCCCGCGAGCTCCGGCAGGCCGTGCCGCACGTCACCGGCATCGACCTCCACGCACCCAGCATCGACCAAGCCCGCGAGTACCCGGACGACGTCGACTACATCGTCGGCGATTTCCTCACTCATCCCTTCGAACCCGCCTCATTCGACCTCATCGCATCCGTGGCCACTTTGCACCACATGGACGCTGCGACCGGGTTGGCCCGCATGCGGGATCTCCTGCGCCCCGGCGGTGTCCTGGCCATCGTCGGACTCGCACGTAGCACCATGCCCAACGATCTGCCACGCGACCTTGCCGGCGTCGTCGTCGGTTCCGTCCACCGCGCTGTGAGGGGCAACTGGAAGCATTCGTCCCCCACGGTGTGGCCGCCGCCGGTGACATACGCGCAGATGCGCGCGTTGGCCGCCGAGATCCTGCCCGGCTCCCAGTACCGCCGCCACCTTCTGTTGCGCTACAGCGTCATCTGGCGCAAGCCGCAGGATTAAAACAGGAGAAGTCTCCCGGTTTGTCGAGTCATGCGGCTTGTGGCGATACCTCGCGGGCTTGATCCCACGACGCCGTGTTCTTCGTTGTTCGAACGCCTGGTCATAAGCGTGATCGCGGCCCAGGTCTGGTGGGCTTCGCTGTGCTGCGGCAACCGCTCGTAGTCGATCACATTGCGCCGGGCGTTCATCGGCCACCGAGCGGCGGCTTGGCGATGCGCGCCCACCGCTCCTCATCGTCGTGGATGGAGGCCAGGTCTTGTGAATGTCGTACGGGACTCCGCCTGGCGGCGCGTGACCGGCCAGCGGGAGGCAACCCAGCGGCAGGTCTCCAAGGTCTTGACTGGGATGGCCAGGTCGTCGGCCCAGGCAGAGGATCATTGAGATTCTCCGAACGGTGTGTAGACGGTCAGGCGGAGGCCGGGGTCCTCGTTGGTCTGGAAGGTCGCGTAGTCGAAGGCGCGGCCGTGCAGCACCTTGCCGCCCGCGCCGCCCCGCGCGACGTCGTGCCGCGTCCACCAGCGGCCGAACTCCGGGCAGCCGCGCCGCAGGCGGTCGGCCAGGGCGATGAAGGCGGCGTCGGGCGCCCACACATCGTAGGCGGCGCGGAACTGGGCGGTGGTGTGCCGCGCCTGCGCGGCCCATCCGGCGCCGAACACGTCGCGGGCCATCGGGGTGAGCAGCAGGTAGACCAGCACGTTGCGGTCGCCGGGCGGCAGCCGGTCGAGGCCGGTGAACAGCTCCTCGGCGGCGTCGTTGGCGGCCAGGACGTCCCAGCGGCGGCCGGTCAGGTAGGCGGGCCGGTCGAGGCTGTGCAGCAGGCGGAGCGAGCCCTCAGGGGCACGCTCCCTGGTGAACGCCGGCAGCGCGGGCCGGTGGGCCAGCGTGCGCAGGTGGGCGTGCTCGGTCTCGTCGAGGCAGAGCGCGCCGGCCAGGGCGTCGATGGTGGCGGGGGAGGGGCTGACGGCACGGCCCTGTTCGAGGCGTACGTACCAGTCGATGCCGATGCCCGCGCGCTCGGCGACGTCCTCGCGGCGCAGGCCGGGCGCGCGGCGGCGGCGACGCGGCGGCAGCCCGACCGCCTCAGGGGTCAGGCGCTCCCGACGCGAACGCAGGAAGTCGCCGAGCGCGCGGCCGGTGGGCTCGGGCATGATCGCCGCCTTTCCGCAGGGTGGTATCGGGCAATCCCAGGACGATACCGGTCCTGGTCACGACTCTGGCCGGGCGGCCAGGATGTGGTCGGTTCTGCGGAAAGGAGCATGATCATGAAGGCTGCCGTGCTGAAGGAGTTCGGGTCACCGCTGGCGGTGGAGCAGGTGGCGGATCCGGTGCTGGGCACCGGCGAGGTGGTGGTGGACGTCGTGGCGGCGCCGGTGCTGCCGTACGCGACGGAGGTGTTCAGCGGCGAGCGGCAGTACGCGCTGACGCTGCCGGTGACGCCCGGCGCGGGGGCGATCGGCCGGGTACGCGCGTGCGGCCCCGACGCCACCCGGCTCGCCCCGGGCGACTGGGTGCTGTGCGACCCGGCCATCCGCTCCCGCGACGACGTCCTGACCCCCGACATGACGTTGCAGGGGCTGAGCGCGCGCGGCGAGGGCGGGTTGTTCCTGCAGCGGCACTTCGGTCAGGGCTCGTTCGCCGAGCGCCTGCTGATCCCTACCGAGAACGCGGTGCCGCTCGGCCCCGTCGAGCCGGCCGACGCCGGGGTGTGGAGCGCGCTGACGCTGGCTCTCGTCCCGTACGGCGGGTTTCTCGCGGGCGGGCTGGAGCCGGGGGAGACGGTGCTGGTCAGCGGGGCGACCGGCAACTTCGGCGGCGCAGCGGTCGCCGTCGCGCTGGCCATGGGGGCCGCCCGCGTCGTCGCGCCAGGACGCGACGAGGGCGCGCTGGCCGAGCTGGTACGCCGCTTCGGCGACCGCGTCACCCCCGTACGGCTCACCGGGGAGGACGACACCGAGCGCATAATCACGGCGGCGGACGGCCCCGTGGACCTGGTGCTCGACATCCTGCCGCCCGCGGCGGGGCCGGCTCCCGTACGGGCCGCCGCCATGACCGTGCGCGAGGGCGGCAGGATCGTGCTCATGGGCGGCGTCGGCATGCTGGACGGCGCGGAGCTGGCGCTGCCGTACCGGTGGCTGATGCGCAACAACGTGACGGTGCGCGGGCAGTGGATGTACCGGCGCGACGCCCCGCTGCGGCTGGTCGCCCTGGCCCGCTCCGGCCTGCTCGACCTGCGTCAGTGGGAGGTCACCGCGTTCGCGCTCGACGACGCCGTGGAGGCGGTGACCCACGCCGCCGACGAGGCCGCACCCTTCCGGCTCACCGTGCTCCATCCCTGACCCGAAGGGCGCGGGCGCACGACGTGAGCGTCTCCGCGAGCGTCGCCCGGTCCTTGACGTCGATGTCGGCGAGCATGACCGCCTCGATCGCGTCCAGGGAGCGGTCGCAGCGGCGCAGCACGCGCAGGCCCTCGGGGGTGAGGCGGGTGCGCAACGCGCGGCCGCCCCGGGGATGCGGGTCGCGGCGGATCAGGCCGCGTTGTTCGAGGTCGCGGATGACCAGGTTCATCGCCTGCGGGGTGACGAAGGCGATGCGGGCCAGGTCGGCCGAGGACGGGGCGTCGCGCAGGCGCAGCTCACTGAGCGCCATGTACGCGGTCGTCGTCACGCCGTGCCGGGCCAGCGCCTCGTCCAGGCAGGCGCGGACGAGGCGCTCCAAGCGGAACACCAGATAGCTCACATGGGGCGGCGGCGGGTCCGGCGCGGCGGCCGAGGGGGTACCCGGATCGGTCACCAGGAGACGATATCGCGCTATGTCCGGCATGTAAGTTTCACGCCGTTATCAAGGTCCTTGATAACAAGCTACTTGATAACCAGCGGAAACGACCCATGGCCTGATGATCTTGAACGGGCCCGCATTGACGCTGCACCGCGGCCCTTTTACGGTCCAGCGAACGACACCATCGAGAGGAGGAACCGCGCATGACACGATTAACGAAGATGCTGGCCGGTGCCTGCGCGGCGGCGCTCTTCGCCGTCATGACCGTGGTGCTCGGCTCACCGGCCACCGCCGCCGCCCTGGTCGAGGTGACCGGCTTCGGCAGCAACCCGGGCAACATGCGCATGCACGTCTACGTACCGGACTCGCGCCCCGCCGCGCCGGCCGTCGTGGTCGCCATGCACGGCTGTGGCGGCTCAGGCCCCGGCTTCCACCAGAGCAGCGAGTTCGCCTCGCTGGCCGACCGCTACGGCTTCATCGTCATCTACCCGACCGCCACGCAGTCGGCGGGGTTCGGCAACTGCTTCGACACCTGGTCGGACGCGGCCAAGCGGCGCGGCGGCGGCAGCGACCCCGACTCGATCCTGTCGATGATCGGCTACGTCGAGCGGACCTACGGCGGAGACCGGAACCGCGTCTACGCCACCGGCAGCTCGTCCGGCGGCATGATGACCCAGCACATGCTCGCCGTCCACCCGGACGTGTTCAAGGCCGGCGCCTCCTTCATGGGCGTGCCGTTCAACTGCTTCGCCGGCGCCTCCGACTACCCGCCGGGCAGCAGCAGGTGCACCGGCGGCAGCATGGACCGCACGCCGCAGCAGTGGGGCGACGCGGTCCGCCAGGCGTACGCCGGCTTCTCCGGCGTCCGCCCGCGCATGCAGCTCTGGCACGGCACCGCCGACACCCTCGTGCCGTACTCGCTGCTGCGCGAGTCGGTCGAGCAGTGGACCAACGTGTTCGGGCTGAGCCAGACCCCGACCAGCACCGACACCCCGCAGGCAGGCTGGAACCGCAGCCGGTACGCCGGCTCGTCCGGCACCGTGCAGGTGGAGGCGTACAGCATCCAGGGCGCCGGCCACGCGCTGCCGCAAGGCGGCATGGCCCTGTACGCCATCCAGTTCTTCGGCCTGACCAGCGCGGCCGACACCACGCCGCCGACCACGCCGGGCACCCCCGTCGCGTCCGGCGTGACCGCCACCGGCGCCACGCTGACCTGGACGGCCTCCACCGACCAGGGCGGCTCCGGCCTGGCCGGTTACACCGTCTACCGCGAGCAGGGCGCCACCGACCAGCAGCTCGGCCAGTCCACCACGAACTCGATCACCCTCACCGGGCTGAGCGCCGGCACCCAGTATCAGGTGTACGTACGGGCGCGTGACGGCGCGGGCAACCTGTCGGGCAACTCCGCGACGGTCACCTTCACCACGACCTCCACGGGAGGCGACACGACGCCGCCGACCGCCCCGTCCGGTCTGGCCGCGTCGGGCACCACCGCGACCGGCACCACCCTGACCTGGACGGCCGCCACCGACGACACCGGCGTGACCGGCTACCGCGTCCTGCGCGCTCCCGGCGCGTCGGGCGGCACGTTCACCCAGGTCGGCACCTCGGCCGCCACCTCGTTCACCGACTCGGGCCTGACCGCGAACACCACGTACCGCTACCAGGTCCGCGCGTACGACGCCGCGGGCAACGTCTCCGAGGTCTCGAACACCGTCGAGATCACCACCGCTCAGGGCGGCACGAGCGGCGCGTGCTCGGCCGTCCCTGCCGTGCAGTCCCAATGGGGCACCGGGTACGTGATCCAGCCCCTGACCGTCACGAACACCGGCACCTCCACCATGACCGGCTGGACCGTCACGTTCACCCTGCCGGCCGGCCACACCCTGACCGGCTCGTGGAACGGCACCGTCTCCACCAGCGGCAGGACCGTCACCGTGCGGAACGTCGGACACAACGGCACGCTCGCGCCGGGAGCGAGCACCGGGAGCTTCGGCTTCCAGGCGACCCGGCCGAACGGCGACACCGCCCTGCCCTCCGGCTACACCTGCGCCTGACCACCGGCGGACACGCGCGCCGCTGAGCCCTCGGATCGGGGGCTCAGCACCGCCTGCCCGTCACGCGGCAGACCTCAGAACCTCCGCCGTGGCGACGAGCAGGGCCAGCAGCAGGACGATCGCCAGGAAAACCTGCCCGTGCAGGCCGAGAACGAAAACGGTCCGGCCGGCGAACTCCGGGTCGTACGTGGCGGTGCCGGGGAACAGCAGCGCGCCGACCATGCCCAGCCACGGCGTGGCCAGCACGGCGGCGGCCGGCACCAGCGTGGCCCGCCTTGGCCGCAGCGCGAGGACCAGCCCGATGAGACCGAGGAGCACGGTCATCACCATGTACTGGGCGTCGTGGAACTTGGCGTGCGGCGGCCAGGCCGGGTTGAAGGCGTGCTGCGCCGCCAGGTCGGGGATGACCAGGTCGGCCAGCACCGCGCCGGCCATGGTGACCACCGCGACGGCGATGATCAGAATCCGGGGGAGTCGCATCAGATCGTCCAGGTGTAGGCGGGGGTGAGCGAGCGGTCGAAGAGCGCGTACGGAAGGAGCGGAAGGACCGCGTCCCGCAGCGTGGTCAGCGGTGTGGAGGTCCAGTGCGCGGCGGCGCCGGCCTGGCGGGAACGCCTGGCGATCTGCTGGGTGCGGGGTCTGCGGGCGCTGTCGTAGGCCGCCAGCCCCGGCCGTACGCCGAGCGTGTCCACCGCGCGCGCCAGCGTGACCGCGTCCTCGAGCGCCTGGCAGGCGCCCTGCCCCAGGTTGGGGGTCATGGCGTGGGCCGCGTCGCCGAGCACGGCGACGTTCCCGCGCACGTAGGCGGGCAGGGCGGGCAGCTCGTACGTGTCGTGCTGCAGCACCGCCTCCTCCCGCGCGGAGCCGAGCAGCGCAGGGATGGGGTCGTGCCAGCCGGCGAAGCGCCCGCGCAGCTCGTCCAGGCCGATGCGGGAGCCGGCCGGGGCGTTGGCCATCGCGTAGCAGTAGACGCGGCCGTCGGGCATCCGCACGTACCCGAACCGCTCGCCGCTGCCCCACGTCTCGGCGCTCCCCTTGACGGGTTGCGGCGGCGCCAGGAAACGCCAGGTGGTGTAGCCGACGTAGCGCGGGCCGGGATGATCCGGCCAGAGCGAGCGCCGGGTCACGCTGTGCACGCCGTCGGCGCCGACCACGAGATCCGCGGTGGACGTGCCCTCGCTGTGGTGAACCGTGCCGTCGGGGTGCACGTGCCGTACGTCGATGCCGGGCCGCAGCGCCTCCGGCGGAACGGCGGCGCGCAGCAGGTCCACCAGGGCCGCCCGGTGCACGGTCACCCACGCGCCGAAGCGGCGCTTCAGGTCCTCGGCGTCGTTGCGTACCAGCCAGTCCCCGCGCCTACCGCGGATGCCGGCGGGCGGATCGGCGAGACCGCCCGCGCGCAGCCGCTCGCCCAGGCCGACGGCGTCCAGGGCGCGAAGACCGTTGGGCTGGATGGTCAGTCCGGCGCCCACCTCGGTGAACGCGGCGGCCCGTTCGAGCACCTCCACCTGCCGGCCGCGCCGGTGGAAGGCGACGGCCGTGGCGAGCCCGCCGATGCCGCCGCCCACGATGATCACTTTCATGGTGTCTCCTTGGCTAGTGCAGGCCGCGCTTGCCCGGGGCCCAGAAGGGTTTGACCTTGATGGACGTCCGTGGCCAGTTGCGTTCGCGGACGAGGAAGTCGCGGACGAGCTGGCACGTTCGCGCCTCGCCCGCCACATAGGCGGCGCCGGTGTTGCCCGGCAGGTCCAGCTCGGCGACGGCGTCGAGCAGCACCCGCGAGGCGACGGCCGGGGCGCCATGACGGTGGACGCGCCGCAACGGCCTCCCCGGCAGGGGCAAATCGTGCTCGGGGGCCTCGGCCTCCACGACGCCGTGCACCTCGGCCGCGTCTCCCAGCGCCCTGATCATCGGCCCGAAGGCGGCGCCGGCCGTCTCCTCGCCGATGAACAGGTGGAAGTCGGCCTCGCGGGTGAAGAAGTCGCCCTGCGGCCACCAGAACGTCACCCGGTCGCCCGGCCTGGCGTCCCTGGCCCACGCGAGGCCGATGCCGTCGCCCTCGTACAGGTGGACGCGCAGCTCGATCGCCCTCCTGCCGGGGGCGAGCTCCCAGATCGTGTACGTGCGCAGCGTCTCGCCGGGGCGCAGGATGCCCGACACCGACAGCGGGTCCTTGAGCTGGATCCTGATGTGCTGGCCGGGGGTGTAGGAGAAGGCGACGGGCTGGTCGGTCTCCAGCCTGATGCGCCGGATGGCCGGGTTGACCTGCTCGGCGACGGTGATCGTCGCGTCCATGGCGTACTTGCCGAACAGCCGGTCGCGCACCGTGCGAGCCATATCAGGACCCCTTCCGCCGCCGCAGGTGCGCGGACCTCGACATCCGCCACCACACGGCCGTGACAAGCACCGGCACCGCGAGAAGAACCCACCCCATCGAACGACTCCTTACTAGCTCTAAGTTTGTTTAGAGCCATTAAGGAAACATAGATGCCCTAAGATGTCAACGGCGACGACGAGAGAGGTGCTGATGTCCGCACAGACCGGCAGGCGCGAACGGTTGCGCAGGGCCACGCTGGAGGAGATTCACGCGGCGGCCCGCAAGCTCCTGGTCGAACAGGGATCGGCCGCGGTGACCATCAACGCCGTCGCCCGGCAGGTCGGCATGAGCGGCCCGGCCCTCTACCACTACTACGCGGGCCACGACGAGCTGATCGGAGCGGTGACCGCCGGCTTCTACCGCGAGCTGGCCGCCACCATGGAGCAGGCCCGCGACGCCCGCGTCGACGCGCCTGTCGGCGAGCGCCTGCTGGCCGTCTGCCGCGCCATGCGGACCTGGGCCGTCGCGCATCCCGCCGAGTTCGGCTGGATTTTCGCCAGCCCCATCGCCCCGCCGAACCGCCGCCCCGACTCAATGCGGTACGAGGCCGCCGTACGCTTCGAGCAGGTCTTCCTTGACCTGGTGGTCGAGCTGTGGGAGACCCGCCCGTTCCCGGTGCCCGACCCCGGCAGCCTGCCCGCCTCCCTGCGCGAGCAGCTCTCCGCGTACTCGGCCACCATCGAAGGACGCCTGCCCCTGGAGGCCGCCCACGTCTTCCTGTCCTGCTGGATCAGGCTGTACGGGCTGCTCTGCATGGAGGTCCTGCACCAGCTCGACTTCGCCTTCACCGACGCCGCGCCCCTCTACGAGGAATGCCTGCGCGACCTGGCCACCGCCCTCGCCATCGACTACCCGACCTGACATCCAGGACAGGGCAAGATCCGCGCCATGGACGATCCCACCGCCCAGACCACCGCCGGCCGCCATGGCCGCGCTGCCGCCGCCCGGGGTGTCCCGGTGGCCCTGGGCGACCTGCGTCACCCGCCGCTGGCCGCCGGCTCACTGGCCGGGCTGTGGTCGGCGTCCGCTGGTTCTTTCACCGCGACCCACAGCCCCTGCTCGCCGCCCTCGGAGATCCCTTCGGAGCTCCGATCAGGACGACGACGTCGCTCGACGTCCCACGTCCCGGGAGGAAGGTGACCGGTCTCACAGCGGGAGGTTGTCACGCGGGGAGCCGCTCGGCACGTCCGTGTGGCGGAGGTGCATGAGAATGACACGAGAAATCCCGACCATTGTCGTGCTCGGTGGCGGCTACACCGGCGTCATGAGCGCGGTCCGGCTGGCCCGCAGGAGCGCTGCCAAGGTGATCCTGGTCAATCCGATTGACCGTTTCACGGAGCGGCTGCGGTTGCATCAGCAGGCGGCCGGGCAGGAGCCGGCGGAGTATCGGATTCCGGAGCTGGTGAAGGGCAGTGGTGTCGAGTTCGTCCGCGGACGGGCCGTCCGCCTCGATCCGGAACGGCGTACGGTCCGCGTCGCGGGCCCAGGTGGTGAGCGGCAGCTGCGCTACGACTTCCTGGTGTACGCCCTCGGCGGCGTCACCGCCACCACCGTGCCGGGAGTCGACGCGCACGCCTGCACGCTGGACAGCGCGGCCACCGCGGCCGGGCTCGCCGCGCGGCTGTCCGAGCTGAGCCGCGGGGGTGGCGGCACGGTCGCGGTGGCCGGGTCCGGGCTCACCGGTGTCGAGGCGGCGGCCGAGATCGCGGAAAGCCACCCTGACCTGCGGGTGGTGCTGCTCGGCCGCGATGAGCCCGGCTCCATGATGGGGCCGAAGGCGCGCCGTCATCTGCGCCGTGCGCTGGACCGGCTCGGCGTGGACGTGCGCGCCGGGGTCCGGGTGACCAAGGTGCTGCCGGACGCGGTGGAGCTGGACGCAGGCGAGCTGATGCCGGTGGACGCGCTGCTGTGGACCGCCGGGGTGGTGGGCAACCCGCTGGCGCGGGAGGCGGGCCTGGAGGTGGACGGCGCCGGCCGGGTCGTGGTGGACGCGAGCCTCGCGTCGGTCTCGCACCCGACGGTGTACGCCGTGGGCGACGCCGCGGCCGTCCGGCAGCCCTGGGGGGAGATCCACGGCACGTGCCAGAGCGGCATCCCGACCGGCGTGCACGCCGCCGACGCCATCGCCCGCCGGCTGCGCGGCAGGAGGCCCAGGCCGTTCCGGTTCGGGTACCTGCATCAGCCCGTCAGCCTGGGCCGCCGCGACGCGGTCATCCAGTTCACCCGGCCCGACGACACGCCGGGCAGGTGGTTCCTCACGGGACGGGCGGCGGTGGCCTACAAGGAGGCGGTGACGTCGAGCCCGGCCAAGATCTACCGGGTGTCGCGGTGGCTGACCATCCCGGCCAGGATGCTGTCACGCACCGGCGCGCGGGCCGGCCGTCCGGTCGCAACCGGATGACCGGCCCGCTCGCCGCCCCAGATGGCGCCCCCAGATGGCGCCCCTAGATGCGGGACCAGCGCTGGTTGGCGCCGCCCGTGCAGGACCAGATCTGCAGCCGGCTGCCGTTCGCCGTGGCGTTGCCGGCGACGTCCAGGCACTTGTTCGCGCCGACGGCGGTGATGCTGCCGTCGGTGTTGAAGCGCCACCGCTGGTTGCTCTGGCCGTTGCAGTCCCAGATGATGACGCCGGTGCCGTCGGCGGTGCCGGCGTTGTCGA
Organism: Nonomuraea sp. NPDC004580; assembly: GCF_040609855.1. Classification (NCBI taxonomy): domain Bacteria; kingdom Bacillati; phylum Actinomycetota; class Actinomycetes; order Streptosporangiales; family Streptosporangiaceae; genus Nonomuraea; species Nonomuraea sp. NPDC004580. Next base: position 50,041 of record NZ_JBEXLH010000041.1, read on the forward strand.
CGTCCAGGCACTTGCTGCCGTAGACGCGCAGCTCACCGCTGGGGCTGGCGGTCCACTGCTGGTTGGGCTGCTGGTGGCAGTCCCAGATGATCACTGAGGTGCCGTTGGCCTGCGAGCCACCGTTCACGTCGAGGCAGCGGCCGGAGCCCACGCCCTGGATGCGGTTGGCGGGCAGGGCCGTGCCGCCGCTGACGCGGAAGACGGCGGTGCCGTGGGCGGGGACGCTCGCCGAGATGGTGCCGGTCGTCGTGGTGACGGCGTTCGTCCAGGCGTCACGCAGGGTGAACGGGCCGCCGGTCAGGCCGAGGGCGGCGGCGGTGGTGCTGACCGTGGTGGTGCCGCCGCCCTGGTTGAACAGCGCGACCGCGACGTCGCCGTTGCTGAGCCGCTTGGCCAGGACGCGGCGGGTGCCGTCGTTGCTCACCTGGGTGGCCTGGAGGCCGAGTGGGTCCTGGTTGATGGCGATGAGGTTCGCGTTCTTGAGGATCGTGGAGGTCGCCGCGTTCATGTTCCTGACGTCGTTCCCGGCGATCAGCGGGGCGGCCATGATCGCCCACAGGGCGAAGTGGCTGCGCATCTCGGTGTCGTTCATGCCGCCCCGGCCGACGACCATCATGTCGGGGTCGTTGAACTGGCCGGGCCGGGCGTAGCCCGCGAGCGGCACGTTCACGTTGACGATGTTCTGAATGCCCATCGGGTAGCCGTTGGTCTGCCCCGTGTTCCAGGCGTTGGTGATGTCCTCGGTGGTGCGCCAGATGTTGGCGACGTCGCCCCAGTTGCGCTGCGGGCCGGTCTTCTCGTGGATGCTGTTGGGGTTGATGCTGTAGAGGATCGGCCGGCCGGTGGCGGCCAGCGCGTCGCGCATCTTCGCGAACGTGCGCACCTGGTCGTCGATGCTGCCGGTGGGGGAGCACCAGTCGTACTTGAGGTAGTCGACGCCCCAGGCGGCGAACTGCCGGGCGTCCTGCTCCTCGTGGCCGAGGCTGCCGGTCGCGCCCGGGTAGCTGCCGAAGTACTGGGCGCAGGTCTTGTCCAGCGGCGCCTGGTAGAGGCCGAACTTGAGGTTCCTGGCGTGCAGGTAGTCGCCGAGCGCCTTCATGCCGCTGGGGAAGCGGGACAGGTTCGCCTGGAGGTTGCCCGCGGAGTCGCGGTTGGGGTCGAACCAGCAGTCGTCGACCACGACGTACTCGTAGCCGAGGTCGCGCATGCCGTTGCTGACCATCGCGTCGGCCGTCTGCTTGATCAGCGTCTCGTTGATGTTGCAGCCGAAGGTGTTCCAGGTGTTCCAGCCCATCGGCGGGGTGCGGCCGACGCCGTTGTCCAGCGCCTGCGCGGGCCCGGACGCGACGGCGCCCGCCGTCAGGCTCAGTAGCAGGGTCACGACGAGGGATAAGGACGTTCTTCGCATGTCACTCCTCACGAAACGTGTCACGTGAACCGCCACCAGTCGACGTTGAGCAGGTAGCCGCTGCCGCCGGTGAAGCGGAGGTAGAGGTCGCGCGTGCCGGTCGCCCCGGAGACCGGGCAGGTGACCGAGGTCCAGGCCTGCCAGCCGCCGGTGCCGCCGACTGTGCAGGTGCCGGCCAGGGCGCCGGTCGGGCTGCCCAGCCGCAGCTCGATGCGGCCGCCGCTGGTCGCCGATGCCACGCGGGCGGTGAAGGAGGAGGCGCCGCCGCCGAAGGTGACGCCTTTGACCTTGAGGTGGTCGCCGTTCTCGATGTAGCCGACGTTCATGCCGCCCGCGCTGGACGGCTCGGTCTCGACGCCGGACGCCCAGGCGATCGTCTCGGCCTCCTGGCGGACGTACGGGTCGAGCGTGCCGACCTGGGGCGGCCCCGCGGCGGTCATGTTGATCGTGGGGAACGTGCCGTCGCCGTTGTAGGTGAACTTCTCCACGGCCACCGACCTGGTGAAACCGCCCCCGCCCGGCAGAGCGCCATTGTGGTAGAAGAAGTACGAACCGCCCTTGTAGTCGATGATCCCGGCGTGGTTGGTGAAGCTGCCGCCCTGGCGCGGCATGATCGTTCCCCGGTACGTCCACGGGCCGGTGGGTCCCGGAGCCGTCGAATAGCCGATGAACTCCGAGCAGCACTCCGCGGCGAAGACGTTGTAGTACAGGCCGTTGCGCTTGAAGACCCAGGGGCCCTCCTCGTACAGGGTCGGGCGGCCGGCATTGCCCGTGCGGGTGCCGAAGCCCGCGGTGGTGAGCGGGATCTGGGTGGGGCCGCCGGAGTAGGAGATCATGTCCTGGTTCAGCCGGACGTACCAGAGGCGAGGGTTGCCCCAGTACAGGTAGGCCTGGCCGTCGTCGTCGATGAAGACGTTCGGGTCGATCTCGTTGTTGTTGACCAGCGGGCGGCCGATCGCGTCACGGAAGGGCCCGGTCGGGCTGTCGGCGACCGCGACGCCGATGGCCATCGAGCCGGTGGCGCGGTGGCGGACCGGGACGTACCAGTAGAAGCGGCCGTTGCGGTACGCGACGTGCCCGGCCCAGGCGTTGGCGTCGGCCCAGGCGAAGGTGGCCAGGCTCATGGGGGAGCCGTGGTCGGTCCAGTTGGCCATGTCCGTGGTGGAGTAGACGCGCCAGTCGCGCATGGTGAAGTACGTGGAGCCGTCCTCGTCGTGGCCGGTGTAGAGGTAGAGGCGGCCGTTGTGGACGAGGGGCGCGGGGTCGGCCGTGTAGATGGTCTGGACGATCGGGTTGTCGGCGCGGGCCGCCGACGGGACCACCACGGCCGCGAGCAGCAGGCTCACGACGCATAAGACGGTACGCAGGACGGATCTCACCAGAGGTCTCCTTCGGGGAACGCGGTTCACAGGAATCTCCAGAGGGTGCCGGACGCGCCGTCGTCGGCGAGCACGACCTGCGCGCCCTGCGCGGTGCCGGCGAGGCCGAGGACGCGTCCGCCGTTGGCGCACTGGATGCGGAAGGTGGCGCCCGACCCGTGGCGCAGCCGCCAGCGGTGGTCGGCGGTGCCGTTGTCGGCCCACTGCACGATCCGCGACCCGGCGGCGGTGCCCATGTTCTCCACGCCCAGCACCTTCTGGCTGTGGGAGTTGCGCAGCCGTAGCCAGCCGCCGCTGTCGATGATCGCCGTCCACAGGTGGTCGGCGGTGCCCGTGTCGCCCCACTGCAGGACGAGTGCGCCGTCGGCGGTGGACATGCCGGTGACGCCGAGCACCATCCCGGTGCTGACGTTCTGGATGCGCCGCGCCCCGTTCGGCACGAACCGCCACTGGTTGTCCCGGCTGCCGTTGTCGGAGTCCTGCACCGCCTGCGCGCCGTTGGCCGTCGAGCCGTTCCTGATCCCGAGCAGCTTGCCGCTGTGCGCGTTGCGGATCGTGACGGACCCGTCGCCGGCGTCGGTGATCGTCCAGCGGTGGTCGGCGGTGCCGTTGTCGCTCCACTGCAGCACCCGGGCGTCGTCGGCGGTGGACATGTTCTCGACGCCGAGCACCTTGCCGCTGTGCACGTTGCGCAAGCGCAGGGCGGCGCCGTCCACGATCGGGACCCAGTCGTGGTCGGCGGTGCCGCTGTCGGTCCACTGCAGCGCCAGGCCGCCGTCGGCGGTGGACATGTTCTGGATGCCGAGCACCAGCCCGCTGGCCGCGTTGACCAGCCGGAAACTCGCGCCGCCGCCTGCGCCGCCGCCGGTGTTCCAGTACACGACGTAGTTGTGGCCGTGGGCGTCGTGGAACGGCCCCAGCCGCACCGTCGCCCCGCCGGCCGAGGCGGTGAACGCCAGGGCGGAGGTGCTGGTCCGGGTGATCGAGGAGGGGTCCAGGACCGGCGCGGCCGTCAGGCTCGTGCTGCCGTAGTCGCCCGACAGCACGACCGGCCCGTAGGTGACGGCCTGCAGGCCGGGGTCGTCGTTGGCGGCCTTCATGACCACCCGCATGGGCAGCCGCACGGTCACGGTGTCGCCGGACGTCCATGACCGGGTGAGGTCGGCGTAGGAGCCCGGGGTGGTGGTGACGTCCTGCCGGGCGCCGTTGAGGCTGATCGTCGCGTCCTGGGTCCAAGCCGGGATGCGGATGCGCATCGTCCACGTGCCCGCCACCTCGCCGGTGACCCGTAACGACGTGGTGTCGCCCGCCGGGTACGAGGTCGTCTGGGTGACCGTGATGCCGCGCCGGCTCCAGTCGAGCGTGGAGGGGACGAACAGGTTCACGTACAGGGTGCTGCCGTCGTGGAAGTAGATCGAGTCCATCAGCTTGGTGTTGGTCTCGATCCCGGTGCCCTGGCAGCACCAGAACGAGGCGTAGTCCGTGCTCCAGGTGCCGCCGCCCCAGGCCGGGCCGACCCCGCGCCGCCCGCCGGGGTTGAGCGGGGTGAAGTAGGTGACGTGCCCGTGCGCGTCGGCCGGGTTCTGCTGCCCGATCAAATGGTTGAGCAGGGCGTTCTCGTAGTAGTCGAAGTAGTCGGCCCGGGACGGCGACAGCAGCCACAGCTCCCGCGTGAGCTTGAGCATGTTGTAGGTGTTGCACGCCTCGCCGGTGTCCCTGGTCAGGTGGGCGGCGATCGCGTTGGGCGCGCGGAAGTGCTCGGCCTGGCTGTTGGAGCCGTTCACGTACGTGTGCGCGGCGACCGTGAAGGTCCAGGCGTTGGCGGCGATGTCGCGGTAGCGGGTCGTGCCCGTCGCCTTGTACGCGCGGGCCGCCCCGACCCACTTGGGCACCTGGGTGTTGGCGTGCAGCCCGTTGAGCCGGTCCTGGCCCGCGGCCAGCGGGTCGAAGACGGCCGCGTGGTCGAAGCGCTGGGCCGTGGCCAGCCAGCGGGCCTCGCCGGTGAGCTGGTACAGGTCCGTCAGCACGGCGTTCATGCCGCCGAACTCGGTGCCGAGCATGGCCTGCGTCTGCGCGTACGACAGCCGCGACGTCCGTGCGTCCACCCACCCGGCCAGCGCCAGCAGCACGGTCCTGGCCTGGGTGTTCCCGGTCAGCCGCCAGACGTCGAGCAGCCCGGCCATGGTCTTGTGGATGCAGTAGTACGGGACGTTGCCGTTGTTGAGTGTGCGGTTCTCCACGGCCGTGATGTCGGACTCGGGGAAACCGGACAGGTAGCCGGCGGTGAAGCCGGCGGCGGCGTTGTTGGCCTGGCAGCGGGCCAGCTCGGCCACCATGTACGCGGCCTTGTCCCGGCAGACGGTGTCGCCGAGCACGGCGTGGGCGTGTGCCCACGCCGTCAGGAAGTGGCCCTGCATGTGGGAGCGGAAAGGGAAGCTGGGCGCGTCCCAGCCGCCGTTGGCCGCCGCGCCCCCGGTGGACAGCCGGTGGTTGGCACGGAAGACGTACAGGAGCCGGTCGACGTCGACGAAGCGCAGGTAGCTGAGCGTGCGGTTCTGGTTGTCGAGCCAGCGGCCCGAGGTCAGCCGGACCTCGCCGAGGTCGAACGCGTGGGCCGACACGCCGATGTCGGGCCTGGCCCAGGGGACTGCCGCCTGGGCGGGGGAGGCGCCGGCCACCTGGCCGGCGACCGAGAGCGCGGCGGTCGCGCCCGCGGCCTGGAGGAGCTGGCGACGGCTCAAGGACATACGGGACTCCTCGGCTTCGGATGTTAGCGTTAACAGCGTGACCGCCTGTTAGCGCTAACAATTGGGGGAGGGTGCGGGTCTCCTTCGGTGGGGGCGTTGTCGCGGAGTACATCCGACGGTCCGACCTGGCGTCAACGAGGGGGAGCCCCCTGCCGACCCGGGCGCTGGCGCGGGAATGCCATCTCGCCTGGAGTTTCGCCTCTGGGCGAGATCACGGCGCGGTGCCCGTGCCTGTGAAAGTTTCACAGAAGCAGCCGCTTGGCAAGCGGTAACGTGACAGAGATCCGATGTTAAGTTGCCGCGTGAAATCGCTCAGTCGGCCCTGCCGGTGAGCGGGCGCAGCACGCCATGAGGGCGGTGCCGCCGGATTAAGTTTCTCCCTGCCGACGGTTGACGAGCCGTGTCAGGGGCCTTTACGTTCCTCCAGAACCACCGATCACCACTACTTCACCGTCCCAGACGACCGGACCTGAGCCGTACCAGGGCGGCAGCGCTCCCGCGCCGGACGCCGGCGCGAGCGTGCCCGCAGGCAGCGCCCGGATGGCCGGTCCACGCTCCCGCACGCCCGCGACCCGCAAGGGAACGAGAAGCGAGATGTCCGACCTATCGCGAAGGCAAGTCTTGAGATTCGGCGCGGCCGGTGCCGGAGCCGCGATGCTGCCGCTGTCCTGGACGGCCACCGCCCGAGCCGCCTCGGCGCCACCTCCGGAGGTGCGCGCCGCGAACGACCTGGCCCTCTGGTACGACGAGAGCGCCGGCACCGACTGGCTGCGCGCCCTGCCGATCGGCAACGGCCGTCTGGGCGCCATGGTGTTCGGCAACACCGACACCGAGCGGCTGCAGCTCAACGAGGACACCGTCTGGGCCGGTGGCCCCTACGACCAGAGCAACCCCCGAGGGGCCGCTGCGCTGGGGCAGATCAGGCAACTGGTCTTCCAGAACCAGTGGGGCCAGGCCCAGGCCCTGATCGACCAGACCATGCTCGGCTCCCCGGCCGGCCAGCTCGCGTACCAGACCGTGGGCGACCTGCGCCTCGCCTTCGGCGGCAGCGGCGGCGTCTCGGAGTACCAGCGCCACCTCGACCTCACCACGGCCACCACCGCCGTCTCTTACGTGCGGAGCGGCGTACGGTACACGCGCGAGGCGTTCGCCAGCGCCCCCGACCAGGTGATCGCCCTCCGCCTGACCGCCGACAGGCCGGGCTCGATCACGTTCTCCGCGACGTTCGACAGTCCCCAGCGGGCGACGCGCACCAGCACGGACGGCGCCACCGTGGCGCTCGACGGCGTCTCCGGCGACATGGAGGGCGTGCCGGGCTCGGTCAAGTTCCGCGCCCTGGCCAGGGCCGTCGCCGAGGGCGGCAGCGTCACCAGCTCGGGTGGCACGCTGCAGGTCCGCGGCGCCGACAGCGTGACCCTGCTGATCTCCATCGGCTCCGGCTACGTGAGCTTCCGCGACGTCGGCGGCGACCACCAGGGCATCGCCCGGCGCCATCTCGACGCCGCGGCCGGGCGGACGTACGACGAGCTGCGCGGCCGGCACGTCGCCGACTACCAGCGGCTGTTCGGGCGCACCACCCTCGACCTCGGCCGCACCTCCGCCGCCGACCAGCCGACCGACGTGCGGATCGCGCAGTACGCGAGCACCGACGACCCGCAGTTCGCCACACTGCTCTTCCAGTACGGCCGCTACCTGCTGATCTCCTCCTCCAGGCCGGGCACCCAACCGGCCAACCTGCAGGGCATCTGGAACGACTCGCTGACCCCGGCGTGGGACTCCAAATACACCATCAACGCCAACCTGCCGATGAACTACTGGCCGGCCGACACCACGAACCTCGCCGAATGCTACGAACCGGTCTTCGAGATGATCGACGACCTCACGGTCACCGGCGCCCGCACGGCCCAGGTCCAGTACGGCGCCGGCGGCTGGGTGACCCACCACAACACCGACGCCTGGCGCGGGACATCGGTCGTGGACGGCGCGTTCTGGGGCATGTGGCAGACCGGCGGCGCCTGGCTGGCCACCCTCATCTGGGACCACTACACCTTCACCGGCGACAAGGAGTTCCTTGAGCGGCACTATCCGGCCGTGAAGGGCGCCGCGCAGTTCTTCCTCGACACCCTCGTCCGCGAGCCGAACCTCGGCCACCTCGTCACGAACCCGTCGAACTCCCCGGAGCTCGCCCACCACGCCGACGCCAGCGTCTGTGCGGGCCCCACGATGGACAACCAGATCCTGCGCGACCTGTTCGACGGCTGCGCCAAGGCCGCGCAGGAGCTCGGCACCGACGCCGGCTTCAGGACGCGCGTCCTCGCCGCCCGCGACCAGCTGCCGCCGATGAAGATCGGCTCACGCGGCAACATCCAGGAATGGCTGTACGACTGGATCGAGCCCGAGAGAGCCCACCGGCACGTCTCCCACCTGTACGGCCTGCACCCCAGCAACCAGATCACCAAGCGCGGCACCCCGTCGCTGCACTCCGCCGCCCGGCGGACCCTGGAGCTGCGCGGCGACGACGGCACCGGCTGGTCACTCGCCTGGAAGATCAACTACTGGGCGCGCCTGGAGGAGGGCGGCCGGGCCCACCAACTGCTCGGCCTCCTCGTCCGTACGGACCGGCTCGCGCCGAACATGTTCGACCTGCATCCCCCGTTCCAGATCGACGGCAACTTCGGCGCCACGTCCGGCATCGCCGAGATGCTGCTGCAGAGCCACGCCGGCGAGCTGCACGTGCTGCCCGCCCTGCCGCCGGCCTGGCAGAACGGTGAGGTGCGGGGCCTGCGGGGCCGCGGCGGCCACACCGTGGGCGTGACCTGGCGGTCCGGCGCGGCCACCGAGGTCCTCGTCGGCTTCGACCGCGACGCGACGGTGAACGTCCGCAGCCGCTCGTTCGCCGGCACCCTCCAGGTGACCGACACCACGACCGGCGGCACCGTCACCGTCACGAAGCCGGAGCCGGACGTCATCACCCTGACCGGCCAGGCGGGCCGCACCTGTCGCGTCACGGTGACCGCCGCGCCCGTGACCTATGTCCGCATCGCCAACGCCACCACCGGCCTCGTCCTGGACAGCGGCGGCAACGTCCCCTCCGGCTCGGTGGTCAAGCAGTGGTCCTACGACGGCAGCACCAATCTGCAGTGGCGGCTCATCGACCTGGGCGGCGGCTGGTACCGCATCGTCAACCGCACCAACGGCATGGTCATCGACAGCCGTGGCGACGCCGCCAACGGCGCGAATCCGCGGCAGGCGCCCTGGAACGGCGGCGCCGCCCAGCAGTGGCGCCTCAACGCGGTGTCCGGCGGCCGTCACCAGATCATCAACCGGAGCACGGGGACCGCTCTCGACGGCATGGGCAACGCCACCGTCGGCTCCGCCGTGGGGATGTGGGCTCCGAACGGCAGCACCAACAACCAGTGGACCATCACCCCGCTGTGACCCCCGGCCGGGCGAGCTCAGCGGGAGGAGAACAGGCGCTGCTGGATCTCCCTGCGGTAGTCGTCGAGCGTGTTGTCGATGTGGGCGGCCGCGGCCTGCGCGGCCGCCTCGGGATCGCCGGCGCGGATGGCCTGGCAGATCGCGTCGTGCTCCTCGACGGCCTTCGCGGCGTGCCCGCCCACCGAGCCGCGCAGGCCGATCAGGCTCGACTGCGCCTGCAGCCGGCGCGCCTCGCGCACGGCGACCTGCAGGAACATGTTGTGCGACGCGGCGGCGACGGCGGCGTGGAAGGCGTCGTCGCCCTCATTGAACAGCTCCTCGCGCCCCGTCTCGAAGCCCTCGCGGCACCGGCCGGCCGCCTCTTCGACGGCCCGCAGCTCGGCGGGGGTGGCCCGGCGGGCGGCCAGCCGGCTGGTCTCCATCTCCTGCGCCCGGCGGAACTCGAACAGGCTGTAGACGTGGTCGAGGTCGGTCGGCAGGAAGAAGGAGCCCCAGCGGCCGGTGCCGAGCATGCCCTCGTCGTCGGCCACGTACAGGCCGCGGCCCTTCTGGGCGCGTACGCGGCCGAGCGCGGAGAGGATCTTCACCGCCTCGCGCACCACGGTCCGGCTGGTGCCCAGCCGGCCGGCCAGCTCGTGCTCGGTCGGCATGCGGTCGCCCGGGCGCAGGCCGAGCCGGACGATCAGCTCCAGCACCTGCTCGGCCGCCACCTCGTAGCCCGGCCGGTATCCGCTCTCGCGGGGGGTGTCGGTCACCGTGCTCCTTCCTCGCCGCTCCTGCCTGAGTATGACCGATGCCGGATAAGTACGACACATATGAAACGTTCATCGAAGGGTCGGCGAAGTCCTCGCAGGTGAACACACCAGAGCTGAACGGCCGGCGTGAATAGGCCCGCTTAGTTTCTTGACGGGTCACCGAGATCCGCAGGTAATGAGTGGGCGCCCCTACCCCCCGAAGGAACGAACCGTGCCCTTACCCTCGCCGAGGCTCCCCCTGATCGGCCTCCTCATCGCGGCGTTCGCCCTCATCGCCCCCGCCCCTGCGGCACTCGCCGACACCACGACCCTGTACGCCGCCCCCGCCGGCACCGGCACCGCCTGCACCTCCGCCCAGCCGTGCTCGCTGGCCGCGGCCCAGGAGGCGGTCAGGGAGCGGGCCGCCGGCATGTCAGGCGACATCGTCGTGGAGCTGGCCGGCGGCGTGTACCGGCTGTCCGCGCCGCTCCGGCTGACCGCCGCCGACTCCGGCGCCAACGGCCACACCGTCAGGTGGCAGGCCGCCGAGGGCGCCGTCCCGGTCATCAGCGGAGCCCGCCCGGTCACCGGCTGGACACTGGCGGACCCCGGCAGGAACATCTGGCGCGCCGCCGTCGCCGCCGGGAGCGACACCCGGCAGCTGTACGTGGACGGCGCGCTCGCCACCCGGGCCCGCACCGCCGTCAACCGCTCCGACTTCACCGCGAGCAGCGCCGGGATGAGGTTCACCAGCAGCGCGCTCGGCTACCTGAACAACCTCGCCGACCCGGGCAGGGTCGAGATGGAGAGCGTCGGCTCCTTCACCGACCGGTACGCGCCGGTGCAGAGCATCAGCGGCAACCTCATCACGATGCGGCAGCCCGCCTGGGGCAACAACAACTTCGGCTACGACACCTTCACCAGCCCGCACCGGGCGGGACCGCTCTACCTGGTCAACGCCTACGAGTTCCTCGACACGCCGGGGGAGTGGCACCTGAACCCCGCGACCGGCGCCCTGTCCTACATCCCGCTCCCCGGGCAGGACATGGCCGAGGTGAGCGTGGAGCTGCCGGTGCTGCAGTCGCTGGTGCACGTCGGCGGCACCTACGGCGCGCCCGCGCACCACATCACGTTCAGCGGAATCACCTTCACCGGCACGAGCTGGCTCGGACCGGGCAGGGACCAGGGCTACGTGGACCAGCAGACCGGCGCCTACATCGCCGGCGACTGGAACCGGCCCGCCTTCAGCGCCTGCCACCAGGGCTGCCGCGAGTTCGAGGCGACCCGGCCGCATTGGTTCCAGTCGCCCGCCGCCGTCCAGGTCTCCGCCGCGAACACCATCACCTTCACCGGCTCGCGCTTCGTCAACCTGGGACAGACGGCCATCGGCATCGGCAACGACGCCAACGCCCACGCCAGCGGGGTCGGCCTGGGCGCCTCCGACATCACGGTCACCCGCTCGGAGATCGCCCACAGCGCGGCAGGCGGCATCGTGGCCGGTGGTGTCCGCGCCGACGCCCACCACCCGAGCGACCAGCGGATGGTCAACAGGAACATCACCGTCAGCCACAACCGCATCCACGACCTCGGCCTCGACCACCGGGGCATCGTCTCGGTCCTGACCACGTACGTCACCGGCACCGACGTCTCCCACAACGAGGTCTACAACCTGCCCTACACCGGCATGTCCATCGGATACGGCTGGGGCGCCAACGAGCCGGGCGGCAGCGACCACTACGCCCAGCGCGGCCTGTACGACTTCCAGCCCCGCTACACCACGCCCACCACCGCGTCGGGCAACCGGCTCGTCGGCAACTACGTGCACGACGTCATGCGGCAGATGACCGACGGCGGCTGCATCTACACGCTGTCGTGGAACCCGGGCGCGGTGATCAGCGGCAACCACTGCCGGCGGACGAACGGCTGGTTCGGCATCTACTTCGACGAGGGCTCCCGGTACTACACGGTCAGGAACAACGTCCTGGCCGACACCGGCACCTGGGCCACCGCCAACTACTGGTACGGCGAGAACATGGGCAACTTCACCGTCACCGGCAACTGGTCGACCAACGGCAGCACCAACGTCACCAACGGCGACCGCGGCAACGTGGTGAACACCAACGTCACCGTCACCAACGGCGCCTGGCCGTCCGGAGCCCAGGCCGTGATGGCCGCCGCCGGCCCGGAAGGCTCGGACGGCTCGGGCGGCGCGACCGCGCTGCGCGGCGCGGGCTCGAACCGCTGCCTGGACGTCAACAGCGCCTCGCAGGCCAACGGCGCGCCGGTGCAGATCTGGGACTGCAACGGCCAGCCGAACCAGCGGTGGACCGCCACTCCCAGCGGCGAGCTGCAGGTCTATGGCGGGAAATGCCTGGACGTGAACGGCGCCGGCACGGCCGACGGCACCGCGGTGATCATCTGGGACTGCAACGGCCAGACCAACCAGAAGTGGCGTCTGAACGCCGACGGCACGATCACCGCCGTCGGCGCGAACAAGTGCCTGGACGTCAGCGGTCACGGCACCGCCAACGGCAGCAAGGTGCACATCTGGACCTGCCACGGCGGCACCAACCAGCAGTGGTCCCGAGCCTGACACCATCCCCGACGTGCCGCAGGAGAGAACACCATGTCCCGACACCCGTGGCTCACGCTGCTGACCACGCTGGCGCTCATCACCCCCGCAGCGCTCACACTCGGCGCCACCCCGGCCGCCGCCGACATCCCGGCCTCCGACTACCAGCAGGTGTCCCTCGCCTCGGGCGGCTCCGAGCTGGGCGAGGCGATGTCCCTGGCCGTGCTGCCTAACCGGTCGGTGGTGCACACGGCACGCGACGGCACGGTACGCCTCACCGACGCCGCAGGCACCACGAAGGTGGCCGGCCGGCTCAACGTCTACACCCACGACGAGGAGGGCCTGCAGGGCGTCGCGGCCGACCCCGGCTTCGCCTCCAACCGGCACATCTGGCTCTACTACTCGCCGCGGCTCAACACCCCCGGCGGCGACGCGCCGAGCACGGGCACGCAGTCCCAGTTCGACCAGTGGAAGGGCGAGCTGCACCTGTCCCGCTTCACCCTCAAGGCGGACGACACCCTCGACCTGAGCAGCGAGAAGGTGGTCCTGCGGGTGCCGAACGACCGCGGCCAGTGCTGCCACGTGGGCGGCGACATCGACTTCGACGCCGCCGGCAACCTCTACCTCACCACCGGAGACGACACCAACCCGTTCGAGTCGGGCGGCTACTCCCCGCTGGACGAGCGCACCAACCGCAACCCGCAGTACGACGCCCAGCGTTCCGCCGCCAACACCAACGACCTGCGCGGCAAGCTGCTGCGCATCACCCCGCAGCCCGACGGGAGCTACACCATCCCCGACGGCAACATGTTCCCGCCGGGCACCGCGAGGACCCGGCCGGAGATCTACGCGATGGGCTTCCGCAACCCGTTCAGGATGAGCGTGGACAAGGCGACCGGCGTCGTCTACCTCGGCGACTACGGGCCCGACGCCGGCGTCACCAACTCCGGCCGCGGGCCCAGCGGGCAGGTGGAGTTCAACCGCGTCACCGGCCCCGGCAACTACGGATGGCCGTACTGCACGGGCACGAACACCACCACCGAGACCTACAACGCGTGGAACTTCGCCACCAACAGCACCGGCCCGAAGTACAACTGCGCGGGCGGGCCGACGAACGACTCCTTCCGCAACACCGGCCTGACCACGCTGCCCCCTGCGCAACCCGCCTGGATCCGGTACGCGGGCGACGCCGGCAGCCCGCCCGAGTTCGGCTCCGGCGCGGAGTCGCCCATGGGCGGGCCGGTCTACCGCTACGACCCCGCTCTGAACTCGGCCGTCAAGTTCCCCTCGTCGCTCGACGGGCGCTTCTTCGCCGGTGAGTACGGCCGCCGCTGGATCAAGGCGATCGAGGTCGAGCAGGACGGCGGGTACGGCGAGATCGCCGCCTTCCCCTGGTCGGGAACGCAGGTCATGGACATGGCCTTCGGCCCCGACGGCGCCCTGTACGTCCTCGACTACGGCACCGGCGCCAACAACCAGGCCCTCTACCGCATCGAGTACATCGGCGACGCCGACCGCAACCCGATCGCCAAGGCGTCCGCCGACAAGACGTCAGGGCCGGCGCCGCTCACGGTGGCCTTCTCCTCGGCGGGCAGCTCCGACCCGGAGGGCGGCGCGCTGAGGTACGCGTGGGACTTCGGCGACGGCGCTACCTCCACCGCGGCGAACCCGACCAGGACCTACACCACGGAGGGCACCTACACGGTGACGCTCACGGTCCGCGACCCGCAGGGGCTGACCGGCACGGCGAGCGTGATCGTGACCGTCGGCAACACCGCGCCCAGCGTCACCCTCACCACCCCGGCCGACGGGCGGCTGTTCTCCTTCGGCGACACCGTGCCCTTCCAGGTCACCGTGAGCGACCCCGAGGACGGCACGATCGACTGCGACGAGGTCACCGTCGCCTACCTCCTCGGCCACGACAGCCACCGGCACCAGATCACCTCGACGACCGGCTGCACGGGCTCCATCGCGGTGCCCGTGGACGGCGAGCACGACGCCGCGGCCAACATCTACGGGGTCTTCGAGGCGTCGTACACCGACGGTGGCGGCCTCACCTCCACCAGTGCCCGCACCTTGCAGCCGCGGCACCGCCAGGCGGAGCACTTCGGCGCCCAGCAGGGCATCCAGACGGCCGAGCACGCCACCGCGGAAGGCGGAGTGACGGCCGGCTTCATCGACGACGGCGACTGGATCTCCTTCCAGCCGTACCAGCTCGCGGGCGCGACGCTGTTCACCGCCCGCGTGTCCTCGGCGGGCGCGGGCGGCAGGATCGAGGTGCGGGCCGGCTCGGCGACGGGCACGCTGCTCGGCACCGCGACCGTGACGAGCACCGGCGGCTGGGACACCTTCACCGACGTCTCGGCCGCACTCAGCGGCGCGCCGGCCGGGACCACGACGCTCTCCCTCGTCTTCCGCGGCCCGACAGGGCAGGGCTACCTGTTCGACGTGGACGCCTTCACCCTGTCCGCCGGCGATTCCGGCGCCACGAGCGCGTTGCGCGGCGCGGCGTCGAACCGCTGCCTCGACGTGGACGGCGCCTCGCAGGCCAACGGCGCGCCGGTGCAGATCTGGGACTGCAACGGCCAGCCGAACCAGCGGTGGACCGCTACCTCCAGCGGCGAGCTGCGGGTCTACGGCGGCAAGTGCCTGGACGTGAACGGCGCCGGCACGGCCGACGGCACCGCGGTGATCATCTGGGACTGCAACGGCCAGAACAACCAGAAGTGGCGCATGAACGCCGACGGCACGATCACCGCCGTGGGAGCGAACAAGTGCCTGGACGTCGCCGCCACCGCGGGCGGCACCAAGGCGCGCATCTGGACCTGCGGCGGAGGAAACAACCAGCGCTGGACCCGCGTCTGAAAGGAACTCCCATGCTGCGTCAACCGACCCCCTTGCTGAAACGCCTGTCGGCCGCGGCGGTGGCGATCACCGCGGCGGCGGCGATGGCCGTGCACGCCGTCCCGGCCGAGGCCGCCGCCTTCAAGGTGCTCGTCTTCTCCAAGACGGCCGGCTTCCGGCACGACGCCATCCCCGCCGGCATCCAGGCCATCCGCGACCTCGGCGGCGCGGGCGACTTCGACGTGGACGCCACCGAGGACTCCGGCGCCTTCACCACCGGCAACCTGGCCCAGTACCAGGCGGTCGTCTTCCTCAGCACCACCGGCGACGTGCTCAACGGCAGCCAGCAGGCCGCCTTCGAGGCGTACGTGAACGGCGGAGGCGGCTACGTCGGGGTGCACGCGGCGGCGGACACCGAGTACAACTGGCCCTACTACGGGCAGCTGATGGGCGCCTGGTTCAGCAGCCACCCGGCCATCCAGCAGGCCACCGTCCGCAACGAGGACCGGGCGCACGCCGCGACCGCGCACCTCGGGCCGGCCTGGACCCGCACCGACGAGTGGTACAACTACCGCACCAACCCCCGGCAGAACGTCCGGGTGCTGCAGAGCCTCGACGAGAGCAGCTACAGCGGCGGCAGCATGGGCGACCACCCGATCACGTGGTGCCGCACGCAGTCGTCCGGCCGCGCGTTCTACACCGGCCTCGGGCACACCCAGGAGTCGTACGCCGACCCGGCCTTCCGCGCGCTGCTGCTCGGCGGCATCCGGTACGCGGCCGGAGCCGTCAACGCCGACTGCCGCCCCGAGACCGGCTACACGGCCCTCTACAACGGCTCCACCGCGGGCTGGTCGCAGGCCGGCCCCGGCTCCTTCACCAGCGGCGACGCCACGCTGACCTCCCAGGGCGGCATGGGCATGCTGTGGTACGACGCCAAGCAGTTCGGCTCCTACTCGCTCAAGCTCGACTGGAAGCTGACCGGCGACTCCAACTCCGGCGTGATCATCGGATTCCCGGCGACCACCGACCCGGCCACGGCGCTCGACACCGGCTACGAGGTGCAGATCGACGCGACCGACGCCGCCGACAGGACGACCGGGGCCGTCTACGGCTTCCAGGCCGCCGACCTCGCCGCCCGCGACGCCGCGCTCAACCCGCCGGGCCAGTGGAACACCTACGAGCTGCTGGTCGAGGGCGAGCGGCTGCAGGTCTTCCTCAACGGCACCAAGATCAACGACTTCACCAACACCGACCCGGCCCGCTCGCTCCAGCAGGGCCACATCGGCATCCAGAACCACGGCCCCGGCGACGTCGTGTCCTTCCGCAACATCCGCGTCAAGGAACTGACCGGCGCCCCGGGCGGCGCGACCGCGCTGCGCGGCGTGGGCTCGAACCGCTGCCTGGACGCCGGCGCCACGCAGATGCAGATCTGGGACTGCAACGGCCAGGCGAACCAGCAGTGGACCCCGACGGCCGCGGGCGAGCTGCGGGTGCACGGCAACCGGTGCCTGGACGTCAACGGCGGCGGCACGGCCGACGGTGCGGCGGTCATCACCTGGAGCTGCAACGGCCAGAACAACCAGAAGTGGCGTCTGAACGCCGACGGCACGATCACCGCCGTCGGCGCGAACAAGTGCCTGGACGTCAGCGGTCACGGCACCGCCAACGGCAGCAAGGTGCACATCTGGTCCTGCCACGGCGGCACCAACCAGCGCTGGACCCGCACCTGAGGCGGTCCAGGCCACCATCCGGCGTCCCCGTCAGGAGGAGCATGAGGACACGATCCACCGCCCGCACGACGAGGCAGGCGGCCCGGTGCTGAGGCTGCGCGGCATCGGCAAGAGCTTCCTGGGCGTGCGGGTGCTGTCCGGGGTGGACCTGGAGGCGAAGGCCGGCGAGGTGCACGCCGTCGTCGGCGAGAACGGCGCGGGCAAGTCCACCCTCATGAAGATCATCTGCGGGGTGCACGCGCCGGACGGGGGCGTGATCGAGGTCGACGGCCGGCCCGTCTCCTTCGCCCACCCGCTGGAGGCGCAGCGCGCCGGCATCGCGATCATCCACCAGGAGTTCAACCTGCTGCGGGAACGCACGGTCGCCGAGAACGTGTTCCTCGGCCGCGAGCCCGTCAGGCGCGGCCTGGTCGACCGCGCCGCCATGGAGCGGGCCACCGCCGCGCTCCTCGACGAGCTGGGGGAGACCCAGATCGGCCCCCGCGACACCGTCAAGCGCCTGCCGGTCGCCCAGCAGCAGATCGTCGAGATCGTCAAGGCGCTGTCGGTGCACGCCCGGCTCCTCGTCATGGACGAGCCCAGCGCGGCGCTCGCCGAGCACGAGGTCGCGCTGCTCTACCGGCTGATCCGGCGGCTGCGCGAGCGCGGCGTCGCCGTCATGTACATCTCCCACCGATTACGCGAGGTGCTCGACCTCGCCGACCGGGTCACCGTGCTCAAGGACGGCGCCCGCGTGACCACGGTCCCCGCCGGCGAGGTGACCCGCGACGAGCTGATCCGCCTGATGGTGGGCCGCGATCTCGGCGCCTACTACCCGCCCCGCTCGGCGGGCGCCGGCGAGGTACGCCTCAGCCTGCGCGGGGCGGGCAACCACAAGCTGCGCGACATCGATCTGGAGCTGCGCGCAGGGGAGATCGTCGGCGTCGCGGGCCTGCAGGGGTCCGGCAGGACGGAGCTGGCCAAGGCGATCTTCGGCGCGGAGCCGTTCACCACGGGCGAGATGACCCCCGCCCGCCCGCGCTCGGTCCGGGAGGCCATGGCCCACGGCATCGGGCTCGTGACCGAGGACCGCAAGGCCGAGGGGCTCGCGCTGCGCCAGTCCGTCCGCGACAACGTCCTGCTCGCCGCCCGCGCGACCGGCGCGGGGAACACCGGCGTGCCGAGCGCCCTGCTCGACCGGGTGGGCCTGCCGCCCGCGCACCGGGAGGTCCGCTACCTGTCCGGCGGCAACCAGCAGAAGGTCGTGCTCGTCAGGTGGCTGACGATGACGCCACGGGTGCTGCTGTTCGACGAACCGACCCGGGGCGTGGACGTCGGGGCCAAGGCCGCCATCCACGACCTCATGCGCGACCTGGCCGGCGAGGGCACGGCCATCATGATGATCTCGTCCGAGCTGCCCGAGCTCATCGGCATGAGCGACCGCATCGTCGTGCTGCGCGACGGCCGCGTCGCGGGCACGCTGCCGGCCGGTGCCTCCGAGGAGGCCGTCATGCGCCTGGCCGCGGGCGAGGTGGCCTGAATGGACCTGCTCGCCCGCACCACCCGCACCGGCCGCACCGGCGGCGGTCTGGCCGGGCACCTGCGCGATCCCGCGCGCGTGGTGTTCCTCGCCCTGTTCGCCCTGCTCGCGGCCGGCTGGCTCATCGTCGCGCTCGACGGCGGCCGGTTCCTCACCCTGGAAAGCGTCGTCGGCATCCAGCAGCGCTCCGCGGCCCTCGGCATCGTGGCGATCGGGCAGACGCTGGCGATCCTGGCCGGCTCGCTCGACCTGTCGGTGGCGTACCTCATCAGCCTGACGTCCCTGGTCGCGGCGGAGGTCATGGCGGGCCAGGGCGGCAACGTCGTCGCGGCCTGCGCCGCCGTGCTGGCCGTCAGCGCGCTGGTGGGGCTGGTCAACGGTCTGGTCATCACCCGGCTCCGGGTGCACGCCTTCATCGCCACGCTCGGCGTCGGCCTGATCATCAAGGGCGTCGTCGACCACCTGTACGACGGCCCGGCCGGCGAGGTGCCCGAGTCGTTCCAGCTCCTCGGCTACGCGCGCGCCGGGCCCGTCCCCGTCTCGGCCATCCTCTGGGCGGGCGTGGCGGTGGCGGCCTGGGTCCTGCTGGCACGGACCCGGCTGGGCCACCGGATCTACGCGGTGGGCGGCAGCGAGGACGTCGCCCGGCTGTCCGGGATCCGCACGTCCCGCGTCATCGTGATCACCCACGTGCTCTGCTCGCTCTGCGCCGGCGTCGCGGGTCTGCTGCTGGCCGCCAGGCTCGGGGCGGGAGCGCCCACGGTGGGCCCCGACGGCGGATACGACCTGGAGTCCATCGCCGCGGTCGTGCTCGGCGGGACCGCGCTGGCCGGCGGCAGGGGCGGCGTCGCGGGAACGGTCGGCGGGGTGCTGCTGCTGGCCGTCCTGGACAGCCTGTTCAACCAGCTCGAGGTCGACTCCTTCGCCAAGGACGTGGTCCGCGGCGCGGTCATCGTCGTCGCGGTGGCCGTCTACGCCCGGCGCGGCACCAGGCGGGCGACATGAGACGAGCGCTGCCCATCCTCACCGTCCTCGCGGCCCTGCTGGTCGCGATCGCGGTCGCCAACCCCCTCCTCCTGGAGCCCGCCGGGTTCCTGGCGTTGCTCAAGCGGGCCGCGCCGCTGGTGATCCTCGCCGCGGGGCAGTACTTCGTCATCGTCTCCGGCGAGTTCGACCTGTCGGTCGGCTCGCTGGTGACGGCCGAGGTGGTGATCGCCGCCCGGCTCATCGACGGCGAGGAGCCCGCCACCTGGCCGGTCCTCGCTCTGCTGATCGCCGCCGGACTGCTCGTCGGCCTGGTCAACGGCCTGCTCACCACCAAGCTGCGGGTGCCGTCGTTCATCGTGACGCTCGGCATGCTGCTCGTCCTCAGCGGGGCGGTCTTTCTCTGGACCGGCGGCGCGCCGCGTGGCGCGCTGTCGGAGGGCTTCCGCGCGTTCGGCCGCGGCGCTCTCGGGCCGGTGCCGTGGTCGGTGCTGATCCTGCTGGCCGCGGGCGCGGCGGCGATCGCGCTCACGCGCGCCCGCTTCGGCAGGACGCTGGTCGCCACCGGCGACAACGCGCGCGCCGCCGCGCTGTCCGGCGTCCGGGTCGACCGGGTCAAGATCTACGCGTTCATGCTCTCCGGCCTGTCGGCGGCTGTCGCGGCCGTCCTGCTCGGCGGGTTCGCCGGGGTCTCGGCGCAGGTGGGGCAGGGGCTGGAGTTCTCCGCCATCACCGCGGTCGTGCTCGGCGGCGTGGCGCTGGGCGGCGGGCGCGGCTCCGTGGTCGCCGCCATGGCCGGCGCCTGCACGCTGGAGGCGCTGTTCACCCTGCTCAACCTGTACGGGATCTCGGGCGCGCTGGAGTCCACCGTGCAGGGCGTCATCATCATCGCCGCGGTCGCGGCAGGGGCCGTCCGGCTCCCCAGGAAACCCTTCCCGTCAAGAGGAGACGCACATGCCGCGCCCTAAGGCCGCAGCCGCCGCGCTCATGGCGGCCGGCGCCCTCGCCGTCGCCTGCACCGCCGCCTGCACCGTCGACCGACCGGCCGCCACCACCACCCCTGAGGCGTCCGCCGCAAGCACCCAGGGCTCCGGCACCGGCGCGCAGTCGGCGTTCTTCGTCCAGGCCGACTTCGACGCTCAGCTGGCCATGCGCTCCCAGGAGCCCGAGGGCCCCGCGGACAAGCCGTGGGAGCAGGCCATCGCCCCGAAGATGGTCGACACGACCCGGTACAAGAAGGACGGGCCCTACCACCTGTGCTTCTCCAACGCGGCGGTCGACAACCCCTGGCGCCAGGTCGGCTGGAAGACCATGCAGGCCGAGGTCGAGCTGCACGAGGAGATTGAGACGTTCACCGTGCTGGACGCCGAGGGCAAGGACGACAAGCAGATCTCCGACATCGCCGAGCTGCAGGGCAAGGGCTGCGACGCGCTGATCGTCTCGCCGAACACCACCGCCACGCTCACCCCCGCCGTGACGGCCGCCTGCGCGAAGGTGCCCGTCATCGTGTTCGACCGGGGCGTGCGGACCGGCTGCCCGGTGACGTTCATCAAGCCCATCGGCGGCTACGCCTTCGGCGCCGACGCCGCCGAGTTCCTCGCCGAGAAGGTGCCGGCCGGCGGGAAGGTGCTGGCGCTGCGCATCCTGCCCGGCGTGGACGTGCTGGAGACCCGCTGGTCGGCGGCGAAGGTGGTCTTCGACGACAGCCGCGTTCAGGTGGTGGGCGTGGAGTTCACCGACGGCGACGCCGCCAAGACCAAGAGCATCGTCGGCGACTACATCCAGCGGCACGGCACCATCGACGGCGTCTGGATGGACGCGGGCGCCACCGCCGTGGCCGCGATCGAGGCGTTCGAGGACGCCGGCCTGCCGGTGCCGCCGATCAGCGGCGAGGACCAGCAGGACTTCCTGCAGAAGTGGAAGGACGCCGGTCTCACCGCCGTCGCGCCCACGTACCCCACCTACCAGTGGCGCACTCCCGTCATCGCCGCGCTGAGGATCCTCAAGGGCCAGGAGGTGCCCGAGACGTGGAACCTGCCGCAGCCGAAGGTCACCGCAGACACCCTGCACGCCTACCTCAAGCCCGGCATGCCGCCCCTGCACTACGCCCTGTGCGGCTGCGAGGACCTGCCCGGCTTCCCGGAGGGCTGGGGCGGGAAGCGGAGCTGACCGCTCCCTTCCGCGAACGACGACGAAGAGGGACGCCATGTTCTCCATCGGAGTGAACACCTGGGTCTGGGTCTCCCCGCTGACCGACGACGACCTGGCCAGGCTCGCCCCCCGCATCGCCCGGTGGGGCTTCGACGTCATCGAGCTGCCCGTCGAGCGGCCCGGCGACTGGGACCCGGACAAGGCCGCCGCGGTGCTGGCCGAGCACGGGCTGGCCGCCTCCGTGGTGCTGGTCATGCCGCCGGGACGCGAGCTCGTGGCCGCCTCCCCGCGGACCGTCCGCGACACCCAGGACTACCTGCGGCACTGCGTCGACGTGGCGGTGACCGTCGGGTCGCCGGTGGTGGCGGGGCCGGCGTACACGTCGGTGGGCCGCACGTGGCGGCTGTCGCCGTACGAGCGCGGGAAGGCCGGCGCCGAACTGCGCGAGCACCTGCGCCCCGTCCTGGACCACGCCGCCGGGCGCGGCGTGAAGCTCGCGGTCGAGCCGCTCAACCGGTACGAGACCAGCCTCGTCAACACCGTCGAGCAGGCACTCGAGACGTTGCCGGAGGACTGCCACCTGGCCCTCGACGTCTACCACCTGAACATCGAGGAGAAGGACCCCGCGCTGGCCGTCCTGGCCGCGGCCGACCGCCTCGCGCACGTCCAGGTGTGCGGCACCGACCGCGGCACGCCGGGAGCCGACCGGTTCGACTGGCCCGGCTTCACGCAGGCCCTGCGCCAGGTGGGCTATCAGGGCCCGCTCGTCATCGAGTCGTTCACCGCGCACAACCGGAGCATCGCCACCGCGGCCTCCATCTGGCGGCCGCTCGCGCGCAGCCAGGACGCCCTGGCGGTGGACGGCCTCGCGTACCTGCGCGCGCTGTGAACCATCCACCCCTCAGGAGCTCTCCCATGCGAAGATCACGCCTGCTCACCGCCCTGGCCGGGGCCCTGTCAGGACTGCTGCTGCTGTCGTCGTCACCGCCCGTCGCGCACGCGCTCGCGGACCCGTTCAAGGTGCTGCTGTTCACCGAGACGGCGGGCGGCGCCTACCGGCACGACTCCATCTCCGCCGGCGTCGCGATGTTCCAGCAGCTGGCGGCCGACAACGACTTCGAGCTCGACCACAGCGAGAACTCCGCCGTCTTCACCAGCGCGGCGATGAGCACCTACGACGCGGTGATCATGTTCCAGACCAACGGCATGGTGTGGGACGACGACGCCCAGCGCCAGGCCTTCCAGTCGTACGTACGCGGCGGGCGCGGCGTCGTGGCGATCCACAACGCCACCGACATGAACATCGAGGCGCAGTTCCCCTGGTGGGACGAGGTCGTCATGGCCGGCGCCCACATGACCGCGCACTCGTCGATCGTGCAGGGCACCGCCAAGGTGGCCGACCAGGTCCACCCCGCCACCCAGGGGTTACCCGACCGGTGGACCCGCACCGAGGAGTGGTACAACTTCGACACCAACATGCGGGGCTCGGTCCACGTGCTGGTGACCGCCGACGAGACCACCTACGACGCGGGACCGAGCAGGATGGGCGCCGACCACCCGATCTCCTGGTGCCACCGGCCGGAGGGCGGCCGGGTGTTCGCCACCGCGATGGGCCACCAGGCGTCCTCCTACACCGAGCCGCTGTTCCGGCGGCACCTGCTGGGCGCCGTGCAGTGGGCGGCCGGCGCGGCGCCGGGCGACTGCGGCGGCACCGTCGAGGCCCGCTACCAGAAGGTCACCCTCGACGGCGCGCCCGACCAGCCCATGGAGCTGGACGTGGCCGCCGACGGCAGCGTCTTCTCCATCTCGCGCTCCGGCAAGGTGAACCTCATCCCCGCG
Source organism: Nonomuraea sp. NPDC004580 (assembly GCF_040609855.1). Classification (NCBI taxonomy): domain Bacteria; kingdom Bacillati; phylum Actinomycetota; class Actinomycetes; order Streptosporangiales; family Streptosporangiaceae; genus Nonomuraea; species Nonomuraea sp. NPDC004580. Next base: position 73,386 of record NZ_JBEXLH010000041.1, read on the forward strand.
AGCGGCGGCGGCACGCGCGTCATCGGCACCCTGCCGGTCTACGACGGCGGCGAGGACGGCGGCATCGGGCTGGCGCTCGACCCGGACTTCGCCGACAACGGCTGGATCTACCTCAACTACTCGCCCGCGAGCGGCGGCGAGGTGAACCGGGTGTCGCGCTTCACCTTCGACGGCACCGCCCTCGACCCGGCGAGCGAGAAGAAGATCATCGAGATTCCGGCGTACCGGAACGTCGACGAGCCCGGCCACACCGGCGGCTACCTCGCCTTCGGACCGGACGGCGACCTCTACATCGGCCCCGGCGACGACACCAACCCCAACGGCTCCAGCGGCTACGCCCCGATCGACGAGCGGCAGGGCAGGGAGCACTACGACGCCCAGCGCTCCTCGGCCAACACCGACGACCTGCGCGGCAAGATCCTGCGCATCCACCCCGAGCCGGACGGCACCTACACGATCCCGTCCGGCAACCTGTTCCCGCCCGGCACCGCGAGGACCCGGCCGGAGATCTACGCGATGGGCTTCCGCAACCCGTTCCGCTTCTCGGTCGACAAGGAGACGGGCTGGATCTCGGTGGGCGACTACGGGCCCGACGCGGGCGCCGCGAACTCCGGCCGCGGCCCCGAGGGCACCGTCGAGTGGAACCTGATCAAGGAGCCCGGCTTCTACGGCTGGCCGTACTGCGTCGGCCCCAACCTGCCGTACCGCGACTACAACTTCGCCACCGGCGCCTCGGGCCCGGCGTTCAACTGCTCGGCGCCGGTCAACGACTCGCCCAACAACACCGGCCTGAGGAACCTCCCGGCCGCCAAGCCCGCGACCGTGTGGTACGACTACCACGCCTCGGAGGAGTTCCCCGAGATCGACTGCTGCGGCGGCGCAGCCCCGATGGGCGGCCCCTTCTACCGCTACGACGCGGACTCCGGCTCGGAGCGGAAGTTCCCCGCCTACTACGACGGAACGCCGTTCTTCTACGAGTGGAGCCGCAACTTCGTCAAGGAGCTCCGCCTCGACTCCTCGGGGAACCTCCTGAAGATCAGCCCCTTCGTGGCGCAGATCGCGCCGCGCGCGCCGATCGACATGAAGTTCGGCCCCGACGGCGCCCTCTACATGGCCGACTGGGGCAACGGCTTCGGCCACGCCAACACCGACGACAGCATCTACCGCATCGACTACGTGGCGGGAAACCGCGCGCCCCTGGCCAAGGCGAGCGCCGGCCCCGACTCGGGCACCGCGCCGCTCACCGTCGCGTTCTCCTCGGCCGGCTCGTCCGACCCCGACGGCGACGCCATCACCTTCGCCTGGGAGTTCGGCGACGGCGCGACCTCCGCCGCCGCCAACCCCTCGCACACCTACACCGCCAACGGCACCTACACCGCCAGGCTCACCGTCCGCGACACGGGCGGCAGGACCGGCAGCGTCACGGTGCCGATCGTCGTCGGCAACACCCGTCCCGAGGTGGCCTTCTCGGCGCCGCCCGACGGCGGGTTCATCGACTTCGGCGACGAGGTGGACTACACCGTCGTCGCGACCGACGCCGAGGACGGCGCCGCCGACTGCGCCGAGGTCACCGTGACCACCGCGCTCGGCCACGACCAGCACGCCCACGACACCGGCCAGTACACCGGCTGCACGGGGACGGTCACGACCACGGCCTCCGGCCACGACGAGACCGCAAACGTCTACTACGCCCTGTCCGCCGACCACACCGACTCCGGCGGCCTGAAGGGCACCGCCGGCATCACCCTGCAACCGAAGCACAAGCAGGCCGAGCACTTCACCGGCTCGTCCGGGGTCCGCGTCGTCGAGCAGTCCGGAGCCGAGGGCGGCAGGCGCATCGGTGACATCTCCAACGGCGACTGGATCTCCTTCACCCCGGTCAACCTGTCCGGCATCGACACGGTGACCTTCCGCGTCTCGGCGCCGTCCGCCACCGGAGCCTCCATCGAGCTGCGCGCCGGCTCGCCGACAGGACCCCTCGTCGCCACCAGGACCGTGCCGGCGACCGGGGGCTGGGACACCTACGTGTCGCTGCCCGCGGTGCCCGTCACCGACCCGGGCGGCACGCGCAACCTGCACGTCGTGTTCAAGGCGCCGTCCGCGAACGCGTTCGACCTGGACTCCATCACCTTCAACGGCCGAGGCGTCGGCACGGGGGACGGCACCCCCTCGGACACGGGCACGCTGCGCGGCGTCGAATCCGGCCGCTGCCTGGACGCCGGCGACGGTCAGGTGCAGATCTGGGACTGCAACGGCCAGGCGAACCAGCAGTGGACCGCCACCGGCGCGGGCGAGCTGCGGGTGCACGGCGACCGGTGCCTGGACGTCAACGGCGGCGGCACGGCCGACGGCACCGCGGTCATCACCTGGAGCTGCAACGGCCAGAACAACCAGAAGTGGCGCATGAACGCCGACGGCACGATCACCGCCGTGGGCGCGAACAAGTGCCTGGACGTGCCCGGCCACGCCACGGCGAACGGCACCAAGCTGACCATCTGGTCCTGCAACGGCGGCGCCAACCAGCGCTGGACCCGCGACGGGTGATCAGACGTACGGCGACGAGCGCGCTCATCGACGGCGTCCGGGCGATGAGCGCGCTCGTCAATGGTGTTGCCGGGCAGCAGGCACGGCCCCGGACCGAGCCTCTCATGGCGTTGTCGCAGGTCTTCGTGGCCCGCCGATGGGGAACCCTTTCGCGACCGGGTCAGGAGCGGAACTCGAACGAGCCGCGCAGGATGGTGCCGCGCCCGCTCCAGTAGCTCTCGTACGAGGCCTTGAACGTGACGCCGTCGAAGCCGGTGAGCAGCCCGCAGACGGCGCCCGGGTGCTTGACGTCGTCGTCCCTGATGACGATGGGCCGGCCGATCGTGCCGGGACGGGTGAGCGTCACCTCCACCCAGGCCGTGCCGGTGACGTTGTCCGCGAGGACGCACAGCTCGTTGGTCGGGTCGGCGTACCGGATGATCCCGTCCCCGACGTCGCGCTTGAAGCTCTCCGCGTGGGCCGGTGCGGCCAGGGCGAGGCTCGCCACTGCGGCGGCGACGCCGACGGTGACCTTCTTCAGCAGATGCATATGTCTCTCCTTCGCCGGCCGGGGATCGGCTCCCCGGCCGAGGCTCATTCGGCGTGATCGTCGCACCCATCGGCAGCAGCCTGGAATACGCAGGGAATACGCCCGATCACGTGGCGGAATGGGGGGTTGGGCCCGCTTTGCGCGGAGGATAGAGTCTTGCCCCGAGATCACTGCCGGGACTGAGGAGGGCGATGGCCGTCACGCCCCTGTCCCTGCCTGAGCCGCCCGCGAAGGCACCCGAGTTCGGACGCGACGCGCTGATCGCCTGCGAGAGCCTCGTGCGCATCTACCAGACCGGCTCGGTCGAGGTGCAGGCCCTGCAGGGGCTCGACCTGGTCGTGGACGCCGGGGAGATGGTGGCCGTCGTCGGCGCGTCCGGGTCGGGGAAGTCGACGCTGCTGTCCATCCTGGCCGGCGTGGACGCGCCCACCGCCGGGCGCGTACGGGTCGACCGGTGGAACCTTCTGGACATGTCGCGCGCCGACCGCGTCCGCTACCGGCGGCACACCGTGGGCTTCGTCCGCCAGCAGACCGCCGCCAACCTCATCCCGTACCTGACCGCGCGCCAGATGGTCGACCTGCCGATGACGGCCGCCCGCACCCCCGCCCGCGTGCGCCGCGAGCGCGCCGCCGAGCTGCTCGGCCTGCTCGGCGTCGCCGACTGCGCCGACCGGCGGCCCGCGCAGATGTCCGGCGGGCAGCAGATGCGGGTCGCCATCGCGGTCGCCCTCGCCAACGAGCCCAAGGTGCTGCTGGCCGACGAGCCGACGGGGGAGCTGGACAGCGCCACGTCGGCGGCCGTGTTCGCGCTGCTGCGGGAGGTCAACCGGCGGCTGGGCGTCACCGTCGTCATCGTCACCCACGACCCCGCGGTCAGCGGGCAGGTCGAGCGGACGGTGGCCATCCGCGACGGGCGGACGAGCAGCGAGGTCCTGCGGCGTACCGCCACCGACGACGACGGCGCTCAGCAGGTGATCGCCGAGGAGTACGCGGTGATGGACAGGGCGGGCCGGGTGCAGGTGCCGCGCGACTACCGGGAGGCGCTGGCGCTGACCCGGCGGGTCCGGCTGGTGCTCGAGTCGGATCACGTGGCGATCCGTCCCGACGGCGGCGGGCCCGCATGAGCGGCGGGCCGCCGCTGGTCAGCGTGCGCGGCGTGCACCGCCGCTTCGGCAGCGGAGCGACCGCCGTGCAGGCGCTGCGGGACGTGACGTTCGACCTCGCGCCCGGCACCATGACCGCCCTGGTCGGGCGGTCGGGCTCCGGCAAGACCACACTCCTGAACGTCATCGGCGGGCTGGACCGCCCCGACGCCGGTACGGTCCACGTCGACGGCACCGACGTCACCGCCCTCGACGAGGACGGCCTGGCGCTGCTGCGGCGGGAGAAGGTCTCGTACGTCTTCCAGACCTTCGGCCTGATCCCGGTGCTGTCGGCCGCCGAGAACGTGGGCGCCCCGCTGCGCCTCGCCCGTGTCTCCCCGGCGGAACGTGAGCGGCGGGTCGCGCTGCTGCTCGACCTGGTCGGGCTGGCCGACCACGCAGAGCAACTGCCCGGCGAGCTGTCCGGCGGGCAGCAGCAGCGGGTGGCGATCGCCCGCGCCCTGGCCGCCTCCCCTCGCCTGCTCATCGCCGACGAGCCCACCGGCCAGCTCGACGCCGAGACCGGCCTGTCGGTGATGGCGTTGCTGCGCGGAGTGGTGGAGTCGGAGGGCGTGACCGCCCTGGTCTCCACCCACGACCCGACGATGCTCGCCCTCGCCGACCGGGTGATCCACATCAACGACGGCCACCTCGACGAGCCTCACGGGCCTTCCGACGCGCGCTCCTCGCCTGACGGGAATCGGCGGGCGTCCTCCGGTGGGCGGGGCGATTCGTGAGCGGTGAGGGCCGCACGTGCTGAGGCTGGTCGCGCGGCGGGCCCGTGCGCAGTGGCCGATGCTGGCCGCGCTCCTGGCCGTGGCCGTGGTCGGCACGACGCTGCTGGGCGTGTGCGCGCTGCTGCTCACCCGTACCGCCGAGCAGGCCCGTGAGACCGCCGCCGCGCGCGCCACCGCCGACCAGCTCGACGTCACCGCCTACACCGTCACCGTACGCGGCGAGCACGCGAGATCCGTCGCCGACGACACCCGCGCCGCGCTGACCTCGGCCCTCACCCCCTTCCAGGCGACGACGGCCGCCCGCACGTCGTCGGTGATGCGATGGCTGCCCGGCACAGGGACGCAGGCGGTGGCGTACCTGTCGGCGGTGGAGGACCTGCGCTCCCGCGCCCAGCCGGTGACGGGACGCCTGCCGCGCGCGGGCGCCACGCCGGTGGAGGCCGTCGTCCTGGAGAGCACCGCGCGACGGCTCGGCCTGACCGTGAGCAGCCGGGTCAGCCTCGGCAGGGAGCTGGCCGACGACCCCGACGAGGGGATCGAGGTACGCGTGGTCGGCGTCGTACGCCCGCTGCCCGGCTCCGGCTGGGAGCGCGACCCGCTCGCCGCCGCCGGCTACGACCTCGCCTACCGCGACGGCCGCTCGGCGCAGCCGGTGCACGCGTACGGGCCGTTCCTGGCCGACCTCCACGACCTGCTCGCCGGCGGCTCCACCCTCGACCGGCTGGAGATCACCGCCCACCCCGACCTGTCCGCCCCCGACGTCCGCGACCTCGACACCGTCATCCAGACCGTGCTCGCCGCCGACCGCAGGCTGGGGCAGACGCTCGGCGACCGCGTGCGCATCCAGCGCGTCGCCTCCCAGCTGCCCGCGACCCTGCTGTCCGCCCACGACCAGCAGCGGGTCACCACGGCCGCCGTGCTCGCGGTCGCCGCCATCGGGCTCGTCCTGACCGCGACCGCCCTCGCCCTCGCCGGCCGGCTCAGCGCGGGCGTGCGCGGCGAGGAGACCACGCTGCTGTCCGCGCTCGGCGTCGGCCGCAGGCAACTCGCCGGG